>NZ_CP188256.1:1911787-2230418 GCF_049994875.1 Cellulomonas sp. McL0617 | reverse complement strand
GATCTTGGCGCGGCCGCCGGTGAGGAGCGCGCGCTTGCCGGTCAGGTCGGTGCGGGCGTCGCGCTTGGCGTGGTTCAGCGTCGCGCAGGTCGGGCAGAGCTGGTGGTAGAACGCGTCGACGTCGACGTACGGCTCCTTGCAGATGTAGCAGGGCCGCGCCTTGAGCAGCGTGCCTGCGGTCGCGCCCTGCGCGGCCGAGACCAGAGGGATGCCGTTGGTCTCGTCGTCGATCCGGCCCGGGCTGCCCGTCGCGGTCGCCGCGATGACCGCACGGTCGGCCGAGCTGATGGCCTCGCGCTTCTCGGCCCGTCGCTGCTTCTTGGCGGCCTTGAACAGCGCCGAGGTGGCGCGTCGGGCCAGCGCGAGGTGCGGGTGGTCCGACGGCAGCGCGCTGATCTGCTCGGCGACGCGCAGGAAGGTCTCGAGATCGGCGGCGTCGACCTCGTCGGTCGCGGGCTCCTGGGTGAGAGTGGTCATCGTGCGTGTCCTAGCGGGTCGTCGAACGAGAATGCTGCCGACGGGCACGCTTGACAAGGGGAGCGAGCACGAGAGCCGGGCGCGGGGGAGTGCTCAGTCTACCGGCAGGCCGCTCGGCGCCACGCTTCCTCCTGCTTGCTGGGGGACCAGCGCCGAAGTCCGGACAGACCGGGACAGAAGTGCACCGTCGGCTGCTACGTTCGATCCGCAGGTGCGTGCACATTCTCCGCAGGTCGCCGCCGCCCGGGCGTCCCGCGGCTGGACCCGAGGAGCAGCGGTGAGCAAGAAGCTTGAGAGCATCGACGTGTTCGGCCCGATCCACGGCCGGCCCAGCTTCCGGGAGAGCATTGACCGCGGCACGTTCCCGGAGCACGGCATCGACGCCGACGAGGCGTACGAGCTGCTGCACACGGGGCTCATGCTCGACGGTCGCGAGACGTTGAACCTCGCGTCGTTCGTCACCACGTGGATGGAGCCGCAGGCCGAGAAGCTCATCCACGACACGATCCGCAAGAACCACATCGACCACGAGGAGTACCCGGCCGCCTCGCTGGTCGAGGAGGCCGCCGTGCACATGCTCGGCGACCTGTTCCACGCACCCGACAACGCCCAGGTCGTGGGCGTCGCGACCATCGGCTCGTCCGAGGCGATCATGCTCGGGCTGCTCGCGCACAAGCGCACCTGGCGCAACCGTCGGGCCGCCGCCGGGCTGCCCACCGACAGGCCGAACGTCGTCTTCGGCGCCGAGACGCACGTGGTCTGGGACAAGTTCGCCAACTACTTCGACGTCGAGATGCGCAAGATCCCGATGAAGAAGGACCGGTTCGTCATCAGCGCGGCGGACGTCGAGCCGCTGGTCGACGAGAACACGATCGCTGTCGGCGCGGTCCTGGGCACCACCCACATCGGCGAGTCCGACCCGATCGAGGAGATCAACGACCTGCTGGTGCGGATCAAGAAGGAGAAGGGCTGGGACGTCCCGCTGCACGTCGACGGGGCGAGCGGCGCGTTCATCGCCCCCTTCGCCGAGCCGGACTTCCTGTTCGACTTCCGGCTGGAGCAGGTCGCCTCGATCAACGCCTCGGGGCACAAGTACGGGCTCGTGTACCCGGGGGTCGGCTGGCTGGTCTTCCGCGACGCGTCCAAGCTGCCTGAGGACCTCGTCTTCAGCGTCAACTACCTCGGCGGGGCGCAGCCGACGTACACGTTCAACTTCTCGCGCGGGTCGGCCATGATCCAGGCGCAGCTGTACAACTTCGTGCGCCTGGGCCGCAGCGGGTACACGTCGATCGTCCAGACGATGCTCGCCAATGCCCGGTTCCTGAACGAGAGCCTGGTGGCCAGCGGAAAGTTCGAGATCCTCAACCCCGGGCTCGCCGAGCCCGTGGTCACGTTCACGCTCAAGGGCGACCCCGGCTTCGACGTCTACCACCTGTCGGCCAAGCTCCGTGAGGACGGCTGGATCGTCCCGGCGTACAGCCTGCCGCCGGACGCGCAGGAGACGCACCTGATGCGCATCGTCATCCGGCTGGACCTGAGCCGGCTGATGATCGAGCAGCTGCTCAAGGACCTGCACCTGGCCTACGACGCACTCCTCGCCGAGCAGCCCACGCACGAGCAGACGCGCAAGCCCGACGTCTGGACGTCGCCCGCCAGCGCCGCCGCCAAGAGCAAGGCGCGCACGGGTTTCACCGAGAGATGAGCGCCGGCGCCACGGTCCCCGACCTTCCGGCCGGTTGGCGCGTCGTCGAGACCTCCGGCCCGGCGTCCTTCGTCACGAACGCCGTGCTGGAGCGTCCCGACGGCTCTCGCGTGCACTGGAGCTCGCGCCGGCACCGCAAGGGACTGGGCCTCCTCGAGGACCGCGTGCTCGACCCGGCGCGCACGTGGGCCGAGCGACCGACCCCGATGAGCTGGTGGATCGGCGGCCTGTTCGCCGTCGGGTCGCTCTGCTTCGCGGTCGGCGCGGTGCCCGTCTACTTCGACAGGGTCGCGCCGGCGGTCGTGGCGTGGACGTTCTTCGTCGGGTCGATCTTCTTCACCAGCGCGGGCTACCTGCAGTACCGCGAGACCGTGACGGCGCCCGAGGGGATCTTCGTCGACCGCCAGACACGCGGGCCGGTGCGCCGGCTCATCGGCTGGAAGCCCCGACGGCTCGACTTCTGGGCCGCGTTCATCCAGCTGGTCGGCACCCTGTTCTTCAACGTGACGACGTTCGCAGCCACCCGCGCCGATCTCACGCTCGCGCAGGATCGACACCTCGTCTGGGCGCCCGACGCGGTCGGATCGGTCGCGTTCCTGGTGGCCAGCTGGTTCGCCTACTCGGAGGTGAACCGGGGAGTCCTGCCCCGGTCCGACCGGTCGACGGGCTGGCGGATCAGCGCGCTGAACCTCCTCGGGTCGATCGCCTTCGGGGCGTCCGCGATCGGCGCGCGATACCTGCGCTCGACGGGCGAGCTGGCCAACCTCTCGCTCGCCAACCTGGGCACGTTCGTCGGCGCCGTCTGCTTCCTGCTCGGAGCGGTCCTGCTCCCGGTCGAGTCGGCGCGCGACCGGGCACCCGAGCGGGCCAGCGCCGCATGAGCCGCCTTGCGACCGCTCCGCATCCGGACCGGCCGTGTCGGGTTCGACGGGCATTGCAGAGCCACCGGGTGAAGGATTGCTGACGTTTGTCACAGGGTCCGAAGGGCCAGAGCAACAATTCATGTCGTAGCCGTCCGCTAGCCTCGTTCCCGATGGTTGAACGAGACGCCGCAGGCACCAACGCGAGACGCGCCGCTCTGCGCGAGATCGCGCTCTTGGTCGTGCTCTACGCCGCCTACAGCGCGACCCGGTTCGTCGTCGGCGGCGACTGGGGCGCCGCGCGCCACCACGCCCTGGACATCCTCGAGGTCGAGCGGTTCCTGCACATCGACGTCGAGCACGAGATCAACCACGCGATCACCCCGATCACGCCGCTCGCCGTCTTCTCGGCGTACTGGTACGCGACGATGCACTTCATCGTCACGTGGACCGTGCTGGTCGTGCTCTACATCCGTCGACCGGCCCTGTACCGGCCTGCTCGAACCGCCCTGTTCGCGGCCACGTTCATCGCGCTTCTGGGGTACATGTTCTACCCGACCGCCCCGCCGCGGCTGACCGGCGGGTTCATCGACACCGTCGCGTCGACCTCGCAGTACGGCTGGTGGCCGTCCGCGGCCGAGCAGGCGCAGAACGCCAGCACCGTCACCAACCAGGTCGCGGCCATGCCGTCCATGCACGTCGGGTGGGCGTTGTGGGTCAGCGTGGTGCTCGCCTGCCTCGCCCGCCGGCGGTGGCTGAAGATCCTCTCGTTCGGGTACGTCGCCACGACCACGTCGGTCGTCGTGCTGACGGCGAACCACTGGCTCCTCGACGCCGTCGCCGGCGGCGCGCTCGTCCTCGTCTGCTGGTTCGCCGCGTTCGGCGCGACGTCCGGGGCCGCCCGTCGTGGCGTCGACCGGGTCGCCGTGCCGGAGGACTACGCCCTGACCGCCCCGGACAACCACGCCGCGACCGAAGTGCTGGAGCCGCCCGACGTGCGCGAGCTGCCGAAGCACGAACGCGACCCGGGCCGACCCGCCACCGGCTGAGCCACGTCGCACCGCCGGCCAGGGCAGACTCCATCCGTGGACGTCGACCCGATCGCGAGGCTGCTGGCGGATCCGCCCGACCTCCCGGTCGGTTCGGCCCTGGCCTCCGTCGTCGCCGCGGTCGGCGTGCACGGCGTCGCTGTCGTCCAGGCGCCGCCGGGCACCGGCAAGACCACGCTCGTCCCGCCCGCGGTCGCCGCGGCCGTGGGCGGCCGGGTCGTCGTCACCCAACCGCGCCGGATCGCCGCGAGGGCGGCCGCCCGACGCCTGGCCGGGCTGCTCGGTGAGCCCGTCGGACGGACCGTCGGCTATACGGTCCGCGACGAGAGCCGGACGACCGCCGCGACGCGGATCGAGGTGGTGACCACCGGCGTCCTGCTGCGCCGGCTCCAGCGTGATCCAGAGCTCGCCGGCGTCGGTGCGGTCGTGCTGGACGAGGTGCACGAGCGACAGCTCGACGGGGACCTCGCCGCGGCGCTGCTGGTGGACGTCCGGGCGAACCTCCGGGACGACCTGGTGCTCGTCGCCATGTCCGCGACGGTGGAGGCGGCCAGGACGGCGGCCCTGCTGGGCGGTGCTCCCGTCGTGGCGGTGCAGGGCGCTCTGCACCCGGTGGACGTCGTGTGGTGCCCGCCGCCTGCCCGGACGGCGCGGACCGACGAACGCGGCGTCACGCCGTCCTTCCTGGACCATGTCGCCGCGACCGTCCGCCGAGCGGTGGACGAGCGGCCCGGCGACGTCCTCGTCTTCCTGCCCGGCGCCGGAGAGATCGGCGCGGTGGCGCGCCGGCTCGCCGGCCTGGACGTCGACGTCCGACCGCTGCACGGCCGGCTCGGTCCGGCCGACCAGGACCTCGCGCTCGTACCCGGGCCCCGCCGGCGGGTGGTGCTCTCCACCGCGGTCGCCGAGTCGTCGTTGACCGTTCCCGGCGTCCGCGTGGTGGTGGACGCCGGGTTCTCGCGGGAGGCTCGCGCCGACCACCGTCGCGGGCTTGCGGGGCTGGTGACGGTGAGCGTGAGCCAGGCGGGGGCGGAGCAGCGCGCGGGCCGGGCCGGCCGCGAGGTGCCCGGCGCGGTCTACCGGTGCTGGTCGCAGGCGGACCACGCGCGCCTGCAGGCGCATCCCGAGCCCGAGATCCGCACGGCCGACCTGACGGCGTTCGCGCTCGAGGCCGCATGCTGGGGGAGCCCGGGCGGGGTCGGGTTGGCCCTCCTGGACCCGCCGCCCGTGGCTGCGCTGGAGACGGCGGTCCGCACGCTCCAGGGGCTGGGTGCGCTCGCACCCGACGGGACGGTGACGGTCCGCGGCCGCGCGGTGGCGGCGGTGCCGGCCGATCCGCGGCTGGCGCGTGCCCTGCTCGACGGGGCGAGAGTGGTCGGTGCCCGGCGCGCGGCCGAGGTCGTGGCGATGCTCTCCGACGACGTCCGGGCTCCGGGTGGCGACCTGGTCGCGGCGCTGCGGTCGCTGCGGCGCGGGGCGGCGCCCGAGACCGTGCGCTGGCGGGCCCAGACCGAGCGGCTGCTGACCGCGGTGCCGGACCGCACGCCGTCCGGGGCGCTGACCGACGACCTAGCCGCGGCGTTCGTCGTCGCCCTCGCGCACCCGGACCGGATCGCGCGCCTACGGCCGGGTGGGAGCGCCTACCTGATGGCATCCGGCACCGGCGCGACGCTGCCGCCGGGCTCGCCTCTGAGTGGGTTCGGCTGGTTGGCGGTGGCCGACGCGGACCGGGGTGGCGCGCGGCGGGACGCGACCATCCGGTCGGCGGCTCCGTTCGACGTCGACCTGGCGATCGACGCCGCACCGGCGCTGCTGGGCGACGAGGAGCGCGTGGACTGGCAGGACGGCCGCGTCGTCGCCCGCCGCGTCCGATCGCTCGGCGCGATCGAGCTCTCGGCGACCCGGCTCGCGGACCCGGACCCTGCACTGGTGGTCGCGGCGGTGCGCAGCGGGCTCGAGCGAGAGGGGCTGGGCGTCCTGCGCTGGAGCGACGGGGCGCGAGCGCTGCGGCAGCGGCTCGCGTTCCTGCACCGGGCGCTCGGGGAACCGTGGCCCGACGTCTCGGACGACGCCCTGCTGGGCTCCCTCGACACGTGGCTGGGCCCGGACCTCGGCCGCGGGAGGTCCGACCCCAGGAGCATCGACGTGACGACGGCACTGCGTCGGCTCCTGCCCTGGCCCGACGCCGCGCGGCTGGACGTCCTCGCGCCGGAGCGGCTCGGGGTCCCGAGCGGATCGAGCGTGCGCGTCGACTACGAGCCGGACCAGCCCGTGCTGGCCGTGCGGCTGCAGGAGACGTTCGGCTGGCGTCAGACCCCGCGGCTGGCCGACGGGCGCGTGCCGGTGCTGCTGCACCTGCTGTCGCCGGCCGGGCGACCCGCCGCGGTCACCGCGGACCTCGCGTCGTTCTGGCAGAACGGGTACCCGCAGGTCCGGGCGGAGCTGCGGGGGCGCTATCCGAAGCACGCGTGGCCGCAGGACCCTCTGACGGCCGAGGCGACGCGCCGCGTCACTCGGTGAGGACGCGGCGTCGTCGTCTCGAGGGCCTCAGACGGCCCGTCCGGGCTCAGGCCAGGGCTGCGGCCTTGAGCTGGTCGAACTCGGCCTGTGTGATGGCGCCGCTGTCGAGGAGCGCCTTCGCCTTGGCGATCTGGTCGGCAGGCGACTCGGCCGACGCGGCTGCGGACCGGATCTGCGAGTTGAACTGCTCCTGGGCCGCGGCGGCCTGAGCGACCCCGCGCTCACCCATGCCCCGGCCCCGGAAGATCAGGTAGAAGAGGATGCCGAGGAACGGCAGGAGGATGAGGAAGAAGACCCAGAGGGCCTTCACGCCGCCACCGGTGGTCTTGTCCCGGAACAGGTCGGAGAAGATCGCGATCAGGAGCCAGAACCAGATCACGAAGAGGAAGAACTCGAGCATCCACAGCAGGACGTCGCCGCTGCCGAACGTCGATGTCACCGTGTCGCTGGCGAACAGTGTTGTGAGCATGTCGAAAGTCTCCTGGTGCGGGGTAGAAGAGCAGGACGGACGTCCGGCCGGGAATCCGACAGATCGGGCTCCCGCGCCTCGATACTAGGACCATCGATGCACGTCACAGCGCCGCGACGCGCATGCTGGTCAGGACGGTCGGCCGTCGGCGTCGCAGGGGAGCGAGAGGGTGAGACCGACCGAGGAGAGCTCCGCGTCCATGACGCGCAGGTTGCGCTGCATCGCTGTCGGCTCCAGCTTGCCCAGCCCCGCGCCGTGCGGGTGGTCGAAGAACGTGAGCAGCAGGAGCAGCAGGGTGATGACCACGGTGACGCTGCCCATGAGCATCACCTGCGTCGTGGCCTTCTCGCCGCGGTCCGCGAAGAAGAGCATGTACGCGAAGATCACGCCGGAGATCACGTAGAGGACCAGCCAGAGCGGGAACGGGATGAGGCCCTCGGCGCCATGGACGCGGTCGACGCGCGCCTGCTCGCGGGCGGCCGTCTGGTCCATCCACCGGTCGTACGCGGACTGCTCGGTGTCACTGCCGGGAGTGAACTGCTCGAGCGTGTGGAACATGCGTACGCCCCACGGGTTCACCGCCTCGCCCAGCGTGCCGTCGCCCATCGCCGGCCACTCGGTACCCACCACCGAACGCCCGTAGCAGACGAGCTCGCCGCTGAGCTGCCGGGCGGTGTCCGTCGGGAAGAACTGCGCCGTCTCGAGCTGCTGCGCCACGATCGTCGCCTCCGTCTCCGCCCCCGAGCGTGCCTGGTCGTAGGAGTCGAAGGCGAGAAAGATGATGAAGCCCAGCAGCACCGAGAACCCGGTCGCGAGAACACCGAACACGCCGGACGCCCGGTCGCCGTCGGTGAAGAAGCTGCCCTCGGGTGCACGTCGCCGCACGAAGAGCATCGCCGTGCACGTCAGTGAGGTGACGATGACGACGACGATCGCGCCCACGACGATGTTCATGGCCGGAAATATACGGGTCGGTCACGATGCGGCGGGCGTCGGCCGCCGAGGGTCAGGCGGACGATCGTCACGCCGGGCGACGACTCGCAGGCATGCGTCGGCGCACCGCCCACTCGATCGCCGCGCCGAGCACGACGACCAGCCCGGCGGCGACGGCCGCTCGAGGGAGGGTGCATGCCAGGACCAGGCACCCGAGCAGACCGACCAGAGGCACGACCCGGGGCGGTCGTCCCTCGTCGCGCCGCAGCGTCAGCGCGGACGCGTTGGCGATCGCGTAGTAGACGAGGACCCCGAAGGACGAGAACCCGATCGCGCCGCGCAGGTCGAGGGTCGCGACGAGGACCACGACCACGACGCCGACGGCCACCTCGGCGGTGCGCGGCGTCCGGGACTGCTCGTGGAGCCTCGCCAGTCCGGAGATCCGTGGTCGGTCGCGCGCCACGGCCACGACGGTCCGGGACACCCCCAGCAGCAGCGCGAGCAACGCGCCGAGAGACGCGGCGGCCGCGCCGACCCGGACGGCGGGCGCCCAGGCGGCCCAGGACCCCGACTCGACGACCGTCTGCAGCGGCGCCGGTGACGCCGCCAGTCCCGGTGCGCCGATGGCAAGCAGGGCGCTGAGCCCGACGACCACGTACACCACGAGCACGACGGTCAGTGCGATCGCGATCGCGCGCGGGATCGTGCGGACCGGGTCGCGCACCTCCTCGCCGAGCGTCGCGACGCGCGCGTAGCCGGCGAAGGCGAAGAAGAGCAGGCCGGCCGACTGCAGGATGCCCCCGACGTCGGCGCCCGGGAACGGCTGGAGGTTCGAGGTGTCTGCCGTCCCGCCACGGAACGCGGACAGGACGACGACGAGGAGCGCCGCGAGCGAGACGACGACGATGACGGTGCTCAGCTGGGTGGAGCGTTGCACACCGGCCCAGCCGAGCACGGTCAGGGCCGCGACGGCGAGCACCGCGACCAGCCGGACGTGACCCGGTGCGACGTACGACCCCAGGGTGAGGGCCATGGCGGCACAGCTGGCGATCTTGCCGACGATGAAGGCCCAGCCCGCCTGGCCCGCCCACAGGTCGCCCAACCGGTGCCGGGCGTAGACGTAGGTGCCGCCCGACGTCGGGTAGAGCGCCGCCAGCCGGGCCGACGATGTCGCGTTGCAGTAGGCCACCAGCGCGGCGACGCCGAGCCCGATCAGCAGTCCGGAACCCCCGGCGGCGGCAGCAGGCGCGAACGCCGAGAAGATCCCGGCCCCGATCATCGCCGACATGCCGACGACGACGGCGTCTCGCACGCCGAGCCGTCGGACCATCGAGTGCGGGCCGGGCGTCACGTCGGGGACGGGTTGCTGCACTGCCCCATCATGGCGTGGGCCGACCGCCGGTGGTCGGACCGCTCAGGCGGCCCGGCCGTCCTGCGCCGGGACGAGGTCGATGGCATCGGAATCGGCGGCCAGGGCGGCCCATGCCTTGAGGCGGCCCGCGGGCAGTCCGCCCGTGAAGGCGGCCCCCGTGGGGTCGACCGGGTATCCGCGCTGATCCATCTGACCGTCCCGTCTGTTCGGTAGCCCGGCTGACCCAGAAGGCCCCGTGGCTTTGCGTCCCCGCCTCACAGCGGGTTTGCCGTCTCGCTGACGTCCCTACCCTAAGTGATGGCGGGCATGACAACAGTCATGACAGAACGGACAATCGGACATTCGTCCATTTTTCACCCGCCCGCGTGCCGGTGCGTCGCCCGCACGGGTGACGACGGGCGCGATCGCGCGTCCGTTCGGGCTACCCACACCCACCGGCACCCACGGCGACACGCTGTCACAGCCACTGTCGTGAGCGGGCCGTCACCCGTTGCGGTACGGCGCGGGGGCGCCGAACGGCTGCTGGTTCGACCAGCCCGGGCCGCTCTCCCACACGCCGCTGTTGTCGAGGTGGTGCGCCGCGAGCACGAAGAGGGCGATCGAGACGATCCAGGCCAGCATGGAGAGCAGGATCACGCACCCGCCGACGATCACGCTGATGATGCCCCAGCGCCGGGCGTTCGCCGACTCGCGCTGCGCCGCCTCGGCGTCGGCCGCACCGAACGCCCGGGCGGCCCGGTGCGACGCGAGCAGCGCGGGGATGCCGGTCGGCCAGAACAGCAGCATCCCGGCGATCACCCACCCGACGGGTGCGGTCAGGAACGTGTGCCGGTATGGCGCGGGCGACGGGGCCGGAGGCAGAGCAGGGTCGGTGGCGTTCGACGGTGATGCCACGGTGGTGTCCTCCCGAGGGCGCGGATTCTCCCGACGAGCCTACGGCCGCAGTCGGTGCGGGGTGACCACCCGGGCTCGACGCGCCGCGCCGCGCCCGGGACGGTCGTCCTCGAACGAGCCCATCCGCGCACCAGCCGCGGCGTGTCGTCGCGTGTCCAACTGTTCGACCGCTGTTCGGGTTCGCGCCGTTGTGCCGGCCGCGTCCCGGCTCGAGCGTGTCCGTATGGCCATCGAGGACGAGCACCGCGCGATCGACGACGTCGTCGACCGCATCGCCACCAGGTACCCGAGCTTGTCCAGGGCGCTCGTCCGCGACCAGGTCGACGTCGGGCTCGCTGCGTTCGACGGATCCGCGGTGCGCAGCTTCGTCCCCATCCTGGTCGAGCGGGACGCCGTCGAGTTCCTGGCCGAGTTCGCCGAGGGCGGCTGACGGAGAAGGCTCGTGCGCCGGCGGGATCAGCGCCGACGATCTCCCTCGCGCTCCGCGATGTAGGCCGGCCGTCCGTCGGGAAGGGTCGTGGTCTCGGCGGTCACGACGTACGGGACGTCCGTCACGTCGTCGCCCCGGTAGTGCAGATGCTCACCCGTCGGCATCCCGTCCAGCCCGAGGAGACCGACGGCGCCGTCGACCTCGCCACCACGGGCCACGACCCAGAAGTGATGCATGCGTCCAGGATGGCACCGTGTCGTCGACCTGCGGAAGCCCCGACGTCGGCCGTCGTTCACGCGGGCCATTGACCTGGTCGAGCGTCCATAGGACGCTTCTGGCATGCCCATCGAGGACGAGGGTCACGCGATCGACGAGGTGGTGGAACGCCTCTCCGCCCGCTTTCCGGACGTGCCGGAGTCGGACGTCCGTGCGCAGGTCGAGTCCCACCTGACGAAGTTCTCGGGAGCGGCCGTCCGCGCCTTCGTCCCGGTCCTGGTGGAGCACGAAGCGGGCGAGACTCTTGCGAGCCACCAGGTCGGCGGAGGCGGTGACCCGACGTGACCGGTGGGCCGCCCTGGCGCGTCACGGCCGTGTCAGGGACGATCTGCGCATGACCAAGCCGTTGAACGTCGAGTGCCCCCGGTGCGGCGCCGCGCCGGGGAAGTCCTGCCGGACCGCAGACCGGGTCAAGCGGTCGCCGCACGACCGCAGGGTGTCGGCCGCCCGCGGCACGAAGAGCTGAAGCCTCGACGAGGCCCGACCTCGGTCTAGCCGTTCGAGCGCTGGCGACCGGACCCGTCCGGCACGGCGAAGGGCTGCTGGTTTCCGATCCGAGGGCCGAAGTCCCGGCCGCCGTCGCGGTGGTCGTGGACCGCGACCGCGACGACGAAGGCCCACACGATCGTCGTCAGCACCGACAGGGCGACCAGGACCGCGCCGATGATCACGCTGATGATGCCCCACCGGCGTGCGTTCGCAGACTCGCGGACCGCCACCTCGACGTCGGCCGCACCGAATGCACGCGCCGCCCGGTGAGACGCGAGCAGGGCCGGGATCCCGGTCGGCCAGAAGAGGAGCATTGCGGCGATCACCCAACCGACCGGCGCGGAGGTTCGGTGCGCCGACGGCTGGGGCGCCACGTAGGGGGGCGGATCGGCGGGCGGGGGAGCGACGGGCGGATCGGCGGGCAGGGGCGCGACGGGCGGATCGGTCACTGCGGTCGTCTCGCTGGCGTTCGACACTTCGGACACGGCTTCCTCCTGGCGATGTGCTGGTGGCACGAGGCTAGGAGTCGACCCTGGGAGGAGCCTTTGTGCGTGCGCCGAACGGGTGACCGGCACCGACGCACTACGGTGTCGCGGCCCGAGACCGGGACCTGAGCCGGGAGATCACGAACCCGCCGACCAGGGCGACGACGACCGCGACCACGACCCACTGCGCGATCCCGGCGTACCTCTCGACGGCGTCCCAGTTCTCGCCGAGCAGATAACCGGCGCAGACGAAGATCGTGTTCCAGACGGCGCTGCCCGCGGCGGTCAGGGCGAGGAACACGAGGACCGGCATGCGCTCGACGCCGGCCGGGATGGAGATGAGGCTGCGGAAGACGGGGACCATGCGCCCGAAGAAGACGGCGGCGTGCCCGTGCCGGGTGAAGAACGCCTCGGCACGGTCGATGTCGGCGATGCTGACCAGCGGGATCCGGGCCATGAGGGCACGGGTACGGGTCCGTCCCACGAGGGCCCCGAGCAGGTACAGGACCATCGCGCCCACCACGGAGCCCGCCGTCGTCCACACGATCGCCTCGACCAGACCGAACGTGCCCTGGCTGGCCGTGAACCCGGCCAGGGGCAGGATGAGCTCGCTCGGCAGCGGCGGGAACACGTTCTCCACGGCGATGGCGATGCCGGCGCCGGCCACGCCGAGCGTCTCCATCAGGTGGACGGCCCACCCCGAGACGCCGGACAGCACGGACGGGTCCGTGCCGGTGGCCAGCGCCAGCACTGTCACGCGACGGTCGCGGGGAGCTCGTCGATGTCGTCGATGTCGTCGATGTCGTCGAAGTCGTCGAAGTCGTCGATCTCGGCGGCCTCGACGTCACGCTTGGTGACGAAGAGATAGAGCACGATGCCCGCGATCGCGGACAGGAAGATCGCGCTGGTCGCCGTCGTTCCCAGGCCGAGCCCGCCGTCCGCGGTGGGCTGGGAGAGCAGGTCGCCGATGGACGCGCCGAGCGGACGGGTCAGGATGTACGCGGCCCAGAAGGACACCACGGCGCCGAGGCCGAACCGGTAGTGGGCGAGCGCGACCACGCCGATCGCGGCCGCGAACAGTGCGACCGAGGCGAGGTAGCCAAGGCCGAGACCCTCGGCCAGGAGATCCCCCGCCGCGGTGCCGAGCGCGAACGTGAACAGGATGGCGAGCCAGTAGAACGCCTCGCGGCGGGTCGTGGTGATGGAGTGGATCGAGAGCGTGTGCTCGATCCGGTACCAGATGGCGAACGTGATGGTCAGTGCGATGGCGAACACGAGCGTGGTGACCCAGAGCGGGACACCGTAGTTGTCGACGAGGTTGTCGGTGATCAGGGTTCCGACGACGCTGATGAGCACGACGGCCAGCCAGTACAGGGGTGCGACGTAGCGCGAGGACCGGAACTGCAGGGCGAGCGTCACCACGAGGATCACGCCGACGAGCAGGCTCGCGACGGTGAGCGTCATGCCGAGCGTGTCGGTGAGGTAGTCGGCGAACGTCTCGCCGACCGTCGTGGCGAGCACCTTGATCAGCCAGAAGAAGATGGTGATCTCGGGGACCTTGTTGAGCAGGCGGTTCGAGATCGTCCGGGCGGTCGGGAGGTCTGAGGTCATGGCTGGAAGGTTCGCTGACCGACCCTGAGGATCGCCTGAGTCACGGGCCGACGGTCGACGGCAGCGGCAGGTCGACGGTGAACGCGGCGCCGCCCAGGTCGGAGGCGCCCGCGCGCACGGTGCCGCCGTGGGACTCGGCGATGCCCCGCACGATGGCGAGCCCCAGGCCCGAGCCGCCCGTCGTGCGCGACCGGCCGTCGTCGAGACGCACGAACCGGTCGAAGACGAGCTCCCGGTCGGGCTCACGGATCCCCGTGCCGTCGTCGGCAACCTCGATCCGGGCACGCCCGTCGAGCCGGTGCACCGAGAGCCGGACCCGCCGCTGCGCGTGGCGCACGGCGTTGTCCGCGAGGTTCTGGACGGCACGGGCCAGCTCGTCGCCGTTGCCACGCACACGAACCGGCTCGGTGGCCACGTCGACGTCGACCCCGTCGGGCGGGTGCAGCCCGAAGCCGACCCGTTCGACGATCTCGTCCAGGTCGACGTCGTGGTCGCGTCCCGGAGCGCCGCTGTCAGCCGTACGAGTCAGGACGAGCAGGTCGTCCACGAGCTGTTGCATCTGGTCGTTCGATGCGCGCAGGACGTCCGCGGTCGCGGCCCAGTCCGCATGCCCCGGGTCGCGCACGGCCACGTCGAGCTCGGCCCGCGCGGCGGCGAGCGGGCTGCGGAGCTCGTGGCTGGCGTCGGCGACGAACCGGACCTGGGCCTGCTGGGCGTGGTGCAGCCGGTCGAGCATGCCGTTCAGCGTGACGGCCAGCCGGGCGATCTCGTCGCCGGTCGCAGGGACGTCGACCCGGGTGTCGAGGTCGGCGTCGCTGATCTGAGCGGTACGCGCGCGGATCTGCTCGACGGGCTGCAGCGCCCGGGCCGTCAGCAGGTACGTGATGACGCCGACGACGAGGACGAGCAGCGGCACCGCGACGAGCATCGCCTGGGCGGCGTCGAGCACCGTGTCGCTGCCGGAGGCGTAGGACTGGCGCACGATCACCGTGTCCGCCCCGGCCACGCCCTCGATCCCGAGCGCGACCGTCACGAACGGTTCGTCGCCGGGCCCCGGCACCGTGGCGCTGGACACCTGGACGGCACGTCCGGGTGCGGCGGTGGCCGTGGTCAGCGGCGGGTAGCCGGCGAGCTCCTGGCTCGCGGCCGCCACCGCGCCCTGGTCGAGGATCTGGACGAAGGCGTCGTCGCCCGGCCCGGACTGCAGGTTGAGGCTCGACGTGATCGAACCGTCGGAGGTGAGCTCGGCGGCGATGTCGTGGGCACGGGTGCTCGCCGCCGCGACGGCGGTGTTCTCGATCGAGCCCTGCAGGACGACGAGCAGCCCGAGGCACGCCAGCACGAGAGCGAGCGCGACGGCCCCCATCGCTGCCAGCGCGGACCGGGCCCGGACCGTGCGGACCAGCGAGATCATGCCGGTCACGCTAGCGTCCGGCGCTCCGCTCGCTGGGTGAAGGTCATCCGCACCACGAGCGCGACGATGACGAGTGCGAGTGCGAGTGCCACGCGGCCGGAACCCAGACCGAGTCCACCGCGTTCCGGGGAGACACCGAGCCAGTCGGCGAAGGATGCGCCCACGGGCCGGGTCATGACGTAGGCGAACCAGAACGCGAGCACCCCGTTCATGCCGAACCAGCGGTACCCGATGGCCGGGACCAGCAGGACCGCGGTGAACAGCAGTCCGGCGGTGAGGAAGCCCAGGTGGAACGTCACGGCGACCATGTCCCCGGCGGCGGTCCCCAGCGCGAACGTGGCCATGACGGCGGCCCAGTAGAACAGCTCGCGGCGCCGCGTGCGGATGCTGTGGATCGACAGCGTCTTCTCGCTCGCCGACCACAGGACGAACACCGCCGCCAGAGACACCGCGAAGAACGCGGTGGAGACCACGTACGGGATGCCGAGCCCGACGTGCAGGACGTCGGCGGCCATGGTGCCGAACACCCCGACCATCGACACCGCGAACCAGTAGCGCCACACGACGTACCGCTGCGCGCGGAGCTGGATGACCATCGCGATCGCGAACGCGACGGCGCCGATCAGGACGGCCAGCACCGGTGGCATCGCGCGGACGAGGAAGTCGGACGCCGACTCGCCCATCGCCGTGGTCAGCGCTTTGGTGACCCAGAAGATCGCGGCCACCTCGGGCACACGGCTCAGGGCCACGACGCGGACGTCGGCGGTTGCAGTGGGTCGACTCGTCGGCACCCTCGGATCGTCCTCGGAGCAACCTTCAGATCTGCTGAGGATCGCGGCGGCCCGTCGGGCAGGCGCTCCCGGGCGGTTCGCGCACACCGGCCATTCCCTCGTCGGGGACCGTCTGGTACTGTCAGTGAATCGACGATCGGAGCTGAATAGATATTTCCAGCCAGACCAGCCAACCACGGTTCGGCGCCGGCCTGTGGCACTTCGCGTCCTACGTGGACCGCTACGCCACCGACGGCTACGCGCCACCCGTCACCACGCTCGAGCAGATCGCCCGCGCCGGGGAGGTCGAGGACCTGTCCGTCGTCGACGTGCCGTACCCCTTCACCCCGGACGTCACGGTCGACCAGGTCAAGGCCGCGCTCGCCGACCACGGCCTGGAGTGCGTCGGCGTCACCCCGGAGATCTACATGCGCCGGTTCAGCAAGGGCGCGTTCACCAACCCCGACGCCGCGGTACGTGCCGACGCACTGGCCGTCCTGAACGAGGCCGCCGACGTCGTGCGGTCGCTCGGGGCCAGCTACCTGAAGGTGTGGCCGGGCCAGGACGGCTGGGACTACCCGTTCCAGGTCGACCACCACACGCAGTGGGAGCTCGCCGTCTCAGGCATGCGCGAGCTGGCGCTGGCCAACCCGGACATCAAGATCGTCATCGAGTACAAGCCGCGCGAGCCGCGCAACAAGATGTTCTGGGACTCGGCAGCCAAGACCGCCCTGGGCATCAAGGCCATGGGTGTCGACAACGTGGGCGTCCTGCTCGACTTCGGGCACGCCCTGTTCGGCGGGGAGTCCCCGTCGGCGGCGGCCCAGCTCCTCATCGACCACGGGCTCCTGTGGGCCATGGACGTCAACGACAACCTGCGCGGCTGGGACGACGACATGGTCGTCGGCACGGTTCACCCGGTCGAGGTCTTCGAGTTCTTCTACACCCTGAAGATCAACGGCTGGGAAGGCGTCTGGCAGCTCGACCAGTTCCCGTTCCGCGAGGACACCGTCGAGGCCGCCCGGCTCTCCATCCGGTTCCTCAAGGGCATCCACCGCGCGCTGGACGAGCTCGACATCGACGCGCTGCGGGCCGCACAGGCCCATCAGGACGCGATGGGCGCCCAGAAGCTCGTCCAGGACGTGCTCTTCTCCTGCCTGCGGGAGGACTCATGAGCGTCGAGGAGGACCTCGTCCCGCACGTCGGGACTCCTGCCGTCGCGGACTCGCTGCCCGTGCTCGGCCGGGTCCCCGAGGGAGCCGACCGAGCCACGGCGCTGGTGCACCTCGCCGAGGCCGCGCGCCAGGTCCGCCGGCGGGACATCCAGATGATCCGGTCCGCCGGGCTGGGCCACATCGGCGGCGAGTTCTCGGTCATCGACATCCTGGTGACGCTCTACCTGTACTCGCTGAACGTCTCGCCCGACGCGGTGGACGACCCGGACCGCGACCGCTTCATCCTGTCCAAGGGCCACGCGGCGGCTGCGCTCTACACGACCCTCGCGGTCGCGGGCTTCCTGCCCCCGGAGCAGCTGAGCACCTTCATGCAGCCGCTCTCCCAGCTGAACGGCCACCCGGCCCGGACCAAGATCGCGGCCGTCGAGGCCAGCACCGGGCCGCTGGGCCACGGGCTGCCGATCGCGGTCGGCACGGCGTTCGCCGGCAAGCTCGACGCGTCGCCCCGGCGCACGGTCGTGGTCGTCGGCGACGGCGAGCTCCAGGAGGGGTCCAACTGGGAGGCGCTGATGACCGCGGGCAACCACCGGTTGTCCGGCCTGTGCGTCGTCGTGGACCGCAACCGGCTGCAGCAGGGCGCGCGGGTGGCCGACACCAACGACCTGGAGCCCTTGGCCGACAAGCTGCGGGCGTTCGGCCTCGAGGTGGTCGAGGTCGACGGGCACGACCACGCCGCCCTCGCCGACGCGTTCGCGGCCGTCCCGGCCGCCTCGGGCAAGCCCACGGCCGTCATCGCCCACACCTTCAAGGGCCACCCGATCTCGTTCATGTCCGACGACGTGGCCTGGCACCACAAGGTCCCGTCGCCCGACCAGGTGGCCACCGCACTCACCGAGCTGGAGACGCCATGAGCACCACGACCGCACCGGCCGACCGCGAGCTGCACGACTGCCGCGACGCGTTCGTCGCGACCCTGATCGAGCTTGCCGCGGACGACCCCCGGATCGTCGCGGTGGTCAACGACTCGGTGGGCTCCAGCAAGCTGGGACCGTTCGGCGCCAGGTTCGGCGACCGCCTGGTCAACGTCGGGATCGCCGAGCAGGACATGGTCGGTGTCGCCGCCGGCCTGGCCAACGGCGGGAAGATCCCGTTCGTCTCGGCCGCGGCGTGCTTCCTGACGGCGCGCGCGATGGAGCAGATCAAGGTCGACGCCGCCTACTCCCAGCACCACATCGTGCTCTGCGGGATGAGTCCCGGCATGGCCTACGGCGAGCTCGGCCCGACGCACCACTCGATCGAGGACCTGGCCTGGCTGCGGACGATCCCCGGCCTGACCGTCCTGGTCCCCAGCGATCCCACCGAGACCGCCCAGGCGATCCGCTGGGCGGCCCAGCACGACGGACCCGTGTTCGTACGCGTGAGCCGCATGGGTGTGCCGGACGTCAACCCGGAGGGCTACCAGTTCGCCCCGGGACGGGCCGTCGTCCTGCGCGAGGGCACCGACGTCACGCTGGTGGCCGCCGGGACGGTCGTCGTGCGTGCGCTCGACGCGGCCGAGCTCCTGGCCGCCGACGGCGTGTCGGCACGGGTCCTGTCGATGCCGAGCATCAAGCCGCTCGACGAGGACGCGCTGCTCGCGGCCGCACGCGAGACCCGGGGGATCGTCACCGTCGAGGAGGCGCTGACGTCGGGGCTCGGGGGAGCCGTCGCGGAGCTCGTGGTGCGCCACCAGCCGGTGCCGATGCGGTTCGTCGGCGTGCCCGACTCGTTCGCACCCACCGGGTCGGTGGAGTGGCTGCTCGAGCACTTCGGCATCGATGCCTCCGGCATCGCCTCCGCCGCTCGTGAGGTGCTCGACCTCTAGAGTCGTGCCCGTGAATGACCAGTCACCCATGACCGAACAGGCGGAGCCGTGGACGCGGCGGCTCGGACCCAGCGACGAGCAGGTCCGGCTGATGGCGAAGGTCGCCCGGATGTACCACGAGCGTGGCATGCGGCAGGCCGAGATCGCCGCGGAGCTGCACGTGTCGCAGCCCCGGGTGTCCCGGCTGCTCAAGCGCGCGGTCGAGGTCGGCGTGGTGCGGACGACGGTGAGCGTGCCGGCGGGCGTGCACACCGACCTCGAGGACGAGCTCGAGGCCGCGTACGGCCTGGCCGAGGCCGTCGTCGTCGATGCGGGTGACGACGACCCGCAGCGCGCGCTGGGCAGCGCGGCCGCGGTGTACCTCGAGACGACCCTGATCGGCGGCGACGACCTCGGCATCTCGTCGTGGAGCGCGTCGCTGATCGCGGCCGTCGACGCCATGCGGCCCTCGAGCAGCCCGGTGGTGTCCGACGTCGTCCAGCTCGTCGGCGGCGTCGGCGACCCGAGGGTCCAGCTGGACGCGACCCGGCTGCTGACGACGTTGGCCCGGGCCACGGGAGCCGCACCGATCTTCCTTCCGGCACCAGGTCTGCTGAGCAGCCCGAGCGCCCGAGAGTCCCTGATGGCCGACCCGGCGGTGCTGCAGGTCACCTCGCGGTGGCTCGACCTGACGATCGCGCTCGTCGGGATCGGCGCCCTCGAGCCCTCGCCGCTGCTGCTGCGCAGCGGGAACAGCATCGCGGAGGCCGAGCAGGACAAGCTCCGGGCCGCCGGGGCCGTGGGGGACGTCTGCCTGCGGTTCTTCGACGAGGACGGCCGCCCGGTCGTGACCGACCTCGACGACCGGGTCATCGGCATCTCGCCCGACGCCCTGCGTGCCATCCCGCGGCGCATCGCCGTCGCCGGGGGGGTGCGCAAGGTCGCGGCGATCCGGGGTGCGCTGCGCGGCGGGTGGGTCAGTGTGCTGATCACCGACGTCCGGACGGCGCGGGCTCTCGTGGCGGCCGCCTGACGCCGGGTCTGTCGAGAAGACCGCCCCGAGGCTTGTACGACGACCGTCGGTTAGTTAGTGTGACGATTCACCAAACACACACCGAGAGGTCGCGATGGCCAGGGGAGTCACGGCGAAGGACGTCGCTCGCGAGGCGGGCGTGTCGCAGGCGACCGTCAGCTACGTGATCAACAACCACCCTGGCCAGAAGATCTCGGCGCCCACCCGCGAGCGCGTGAAGGCCGCGATCGAGCGGCTCGGGTACACCCCGTCGGAGTCCGCCCGGGCGCTCCGGACCGGCAGCACGAACGTCGTCCTGCTGGTGCTCCCCGACATCCCGTTCGGTCCCAGCCTCGGGTTCCTCAGCGAGCACATCGCCGACGAGCTCGAGCAGTTCGGCCTGACCACCATCACGCGCCGGGTGCGCGAGTCGAGCCCGCTCGCCTCGTTGTGGCGGGCGCTGAACCCCGTGGCCGTCGTGAGCATCGCCGCGATCTCGCTCGACGACGAGGCGGAGATGCTCGAGTCGGGGATCGCCGTGGTGAGCACGCTGCTGTCCCCGGCGTCGGGGCGGCAGGGCATCAGCGTCCCGCAGACGCTCATCGGCCGGCTGCAGGTGGAGCACCTCGCCTACGCGGGGCACCGCCGGATCGGGTACGCCGCGCCTGACGACGAGCGCGTGGCCGACTTCTACCGGCTGCGCCTCGACGGTGTGCGCACGGCCTGCCTCGAGCTCGGTCTCGACCAGCCGGACCTCGTGCCCGTCGCGCTGGACGCCGACAGCGGCACGGCGGCGGTCGCGCACTGGCGGTCGCTGCCTGACCCGGTGACGGCCGTGGCCGCGTACAACGACGAGACGGCGTTCGCCGTCCTGGCCGGGATGAACCGGCTGGGCCTCGTGGCGCCGCGCGACCTTGCGGTGATCGGCGTCGACAACATCCCGCTGGCCGCTCTGGCGAGCCCGCCGCTGACCACCGTCGACCAGAACCTGGAGATGGTCGCGGCCTTCGTCGCCCGCCAGATCGCGAGCGTCACGCACGGGGTCCCGGCACCACAACCGCTGCGCTCGGACGCCGTCTCGCTGGTGCTGCGCGAGTCTGCCTAGGTCCGCCTGCGCGTGACCCCGGGCCGCTGATCGCAGCCTGACCGCTTCGTCGCGCCCTCGCCCGGCGACGCGCTGACCTGGTCGTTCACCGATTCGGGCGCCGCCTGCGCAGTGACGGCGGACCTGCGCGACGCCCGCCGAAAGCCGGTCATCGGAAGTTTGTCCGGTTCCCTCTTGCGCCCCGTTCGTCGGCGTCGTATCGTACTTAATCGTATTACCTAGACGTATCAGTAACCCGAGATCGCTCGAAGGAGAGTCATGCGTAAACGTCTGCTGGCCGCCGGTTCCGTCGCACTTGCGCTTGCTCTCGCGGCGTGTTCGGGGGGAGGGAGCGGATCGGGGAGCACCTCGGGCTCGGGTGCGTCCGGAGGGACCCTCACCCTCGCGCCCGTCGTCGTCGCCCAGCCCTGGGACCTCAAGGATGCGGGCCTCGGCAACAACACGATCTACTACCAGCCGGTCTACGACCAGCTGTTCCGGCTCGACCCGAAGGCCGACCCGGGACCCAACCTGGCGACGAAGTGGTCGTACGACGACACGCTGACCAAGCTCACGGTGACGCTGCGTAGCGACGTGAAGTTCACGGACGGTGAGACGTTCGACGCCACGGCCGTCCAGGCCAACCTCATGAACACCAAGAGCGGGACGAACGAGGCGGCCAACCAGCTCAAGTCGGTGCAGAGCGTCGACGTGGTCGACCCCACCACGGCCGTGATCAACCTCAGTGCGCCGGACCCCTCCCTGGTCCCGAACCTCGGGTCGACCGCAGGCATGATGGCCTGCCCCAAGGCGATCGGCACGGCCGAGCTGCAGACCACGCCGTGCGGCTCCGGCCCGTACGTGATGGACAAGGCGAACACCACCACGGACGCCAAGTACACGTTCACTCGGAACCCGACCTACTGGAACACCAAGGCGTTCCCGTTCGACAAGGTCGTGCTCACGCCGCTGACCGACTCCTCCGCGGTCCTGAACGCGCTGCAGGCCGGCCAGGTCGACGGAGCGTTGATCACCGACACGAAGAACGTCGCCACCGTCAAGGGCGCCGGCCTCAACACCGTCGAGTACCAGCCCGGCTCCATCATGGGCTTCTACATCTGGGACCGCGCCGGCACCATCCAGCCCGCGCTCAAGGACGTCCGGGTGCGCCAGGCGATCAACTACGCGTTCGACCGCCAGAAGATCATCGACAGCGCGCTCGCGGGCCAGGGCAAGCCGCAGGCACAGCTGTTCAACGCTCAGACCGTCGCGTACGACCCGGCGCTCGACACCAAGTACGCCTACAACCCGACGAAGGCCAAGCAGCTGCTCGCCGACGCCGGCTACGCGAACGGCTTCGAGCTCACGATGCCCGACCTCACGGCGTTCAACGCCGGCGGCCAGGCCGCGATCGTCGAGGAGCTCGGGGCGATCGGCATCAAGGTGAAGCTCGACAACGCGCCGCTCGACACGGTCATCAACGACATGCTCGCCGGCAAGTGGGCCACGGGCTTCTTCCAGCTCGACTCGTTCCGCCCCTGGGACACGATCCAGATCGAGCTCACCAAGGACGCGCTCTGGAACCCGTTCCACTACGAGGACCCGAAGGTCACCGACCTGATCAACCAGGCGCAGGTGGCCACCGGCACGGCACAGGACGACCTGTACAAGCAGATCAACACCTACGTGACCGACCAGGCCTGGGACGCACCGTGGACCGCCGCAGTGAGCACCTACGCCTACGACAAGAAGGTCAAGGTCGTGGCGCAGAACTTCGCCGCCACGCCGTCGCTGTACAACTTCACGCCGGCCGGCTGACGAACCGGCGTCCGTGGGTGGGCCGCACGCCCGGCCCACCCACGGATCGCCCACCACGAACGCATCCCAGCCCTCACGTCAACGCCGTCAAGGGGACGCCATGCTGATGTTCATCCTTCGCCGCCTGCTCGCCGGGATCGTTCTCATCCTGGTCTCCGCGTCGGCCATCTTCGGGCTCATGAGCCTGTCGAACGACACCGTGGCCCGCTCCATCGCCGGCCAGACCGCCAGCCCGGAGCAGGTCGCCCAGAAGGCGACCGAGCTGGGTCTCGACCAGCCGTTCCTCACGCGGTACGTCGACTGGCTCTCCGGGCTCGTGCACGGTGACCTCGGGTCGTCCTGGTACAACGGTCAGCCGGTCACGACGATCATCTCGACCAAGCTGCCGGTGACGCTGTCCATCCTGGTCGTCGGTCTGCTGCTGGCCGCCGTGCTCTCCGTCCTGATCGGCGTTGCCGCCGCCGTCCGGGGTGGCTGGCTCGACCGTGCGGTCCAAGGTCTGGCGATCCTCGGGTTTGCCATCCCGGCGTTCCTCATCGCCCTCCTGCTGTCGGTGGTGTTCGCCGTGCACTGGAAGATCTTCCCGGCTGTCGGGTACACCCCCTTCGCCCAGTCGCCCAGCGGTTGGCTCCTGTCGATCACCCTGCCGGCGATCGCGCTGGCGATCGGTGCGATGGCTGCCACCGCCCAGCAGGTCCGCGGCTCCATGGTCGACGTGCTCGGGGCGGACTTCGTGCGCACCCTGCGCAGCCGCGGCCTGTCGGAGCGCAGCCTGCTGTTCCGCCACGCGCTGCGCAACGCCATCCCGCCGGGGCTGACCGTCCTCGCGCTGCAGTCCATCGGACTCGTCGGCGGTGCGGTGATCGTCGAGAAGGTGTTCGGCCTCTACGGGATCGGCACGGCCATCACCTCGGCATCCACCCAGCGCGACCAGCCCGTCGTCCTCGGCATCACCGTCGTCATGGTGATCATCGTGGTGGTCGTCAACCTCGTCCTCGACCTGGCCTACGGCCTGCTCAACCCGAAGGTGCGTGTGGCATGACCATCCCCGATCTCCTCTCGACCCCGGCCACCGCGCCGGAGCCCCTGCCGAAGCGGGCCGGCCGGGTCAAGCGACTCCTGTCCGACCCCATGGCCGTGGCCGCGATCGTGGTGCTCGTGATCATCGTCGTCGCGAGCTTCGCCGCCCCGCTGCTCACCAGCGCCGACCCGAACGCGCCGTCCCTGGAGAACACCCTCGGCCCGCGCGCTCCCGGCCATCCGCTCGGCTTCGACGGGGTCGGTCGCGACATCTGGGCACGGCTCCTCTACGGCGGGCAGGTGAGCCTGATCGGCGCCGTCATCGCCGTCGTCGTCGCGCTGCTGCTCGGCGTACCGACCGGCCTGATCGGCGGGTACTTCAAGAACTGGTTCGACGGCATCTCGGGCTGGATCGCGAACTTCCTCATGACCCTGCCCGCGATCGTCATCCTCATCGTCGTGGGGCAGTCCATCGGGCAGAGCGTGAACACCGCGATGGTCGTGTTCGGCGTGCTCATGGCGCCGGGGGTGTTCCGGCTCGTGCGCGGCTCGGTCATCGCGGTCCGCGAGGAGCTGTACGTGGACGCGGCCCGGGTCTCGGGTCTGGGGTCGTCGCGGATCATGCGGCGCCACATCCTGCCGGTCGTCATCAGGCCGACGATCATCCTGTCCGCGCAGATGCTCGGCATCGCCATCCTCATCCAGGCCGGTCTGCAGTACCTGGGGATCCTGTCGCCGGCGCAGGCCTCCTGGGGCGGGATGCTCGCCGACGCGCAGGCCAACATCTACATCGCCCCGCGCCTCCTGATCTGGCCCGGTCTGGCGATCGTGCTGACCGTCGGGGCGTTCGCCGTGCTCGGCACCGCGCTGCGTGACGTGCTGGGCGCCCAGGCGGTCAAGCAGTCGCGGTCCGCCCGTCGCGCGGCCAGGGCCGCGTCCAAGCTGGCCGCCGCGAACCGGGTCGCCGGGTCGACGATCGAGGCCACCCACGCGGGTGTCGTCCCCGTCGTCACCGATCCCGACGTCCTGCTCGAGGTGGACGACCTGCGCGTCGCCTACCCGAGGCTCGACGGCGAGTCGGTGGTCGTCAACGGGATCTCGCTCGTGGTCCGCCGGGGCGAGGTCCTCGGACTGGTCGGTGAGTCCGGGTCCGGCAAGTCGCAGACCGCGTTCTCGATCCTGGGCCTGCTCCCTCCCGAGGCGAAGGTCTCCGCGGAGAACATCACCTTCGGCGGCCAGGAGCTCGCCGGGATGAGCCGGTCGGCGATGAACCAGCTTCGCGGTTCGCGGATCGCCTACGTGCCGCAGGAGCCGATGTCCAACCTCGACCCGTCCTTCAAGATCGGGTACCAGCTGACCGAGCCGATCCGCCAGCACCTGGGCCTGAGCAAGAAGGCCGCCAAGGCCAAGGCGATCGCCCTGCTGGCCCGCGTGGGCATCGCCGACCCGGAGCGCACGTTCAAGGCCTACCCGCACGAGATCTCCGGGGGCATGGCGCAGCGCGTCCTGATCGCCGGGGCGGTCTCCTGCGACCCGGAGCTGCTCATCGCCGACGAACCCACGACCGCCCTGGACGTCACGGTCCAGGCCGAGGTGCTCGACCTCATGCGCTCCCTGCAGGAGGAACGGCAGATGGGGATGATCCTCGTGACGCACAACTTCGGCGTCGTCGCCGACATCTGCGACCGGATCGCGGTCATGCAGACCGGCGAGATCGTGGAGACGGCCCCCGCGCGCGAGCTGTTCGCGAACCCGCAGCACCCCTACACGCGGATGCTCCTCGACTCCACGCTCGAGGACTCCGTCCCGCGGCCGCAGCTCGTGACCGCCGGCTCTGGCACATCCACCGCACCGACGACCCGGGGGGAGGGCGCATGAGCGCCACGGCAGCACCCACGAACATCACCCAGCGCACCGCGCCGGTCGACGAGCCGCTGCTCGTCGCGGAGAACGTCGTCGTCGAGTACCCGATGAAGGGGTGGCGCAAGCCCCCGTTCAAGGCGCTCAAGGGCGTGTCCGTCTCGATACGCGAGGGCGAGACCGTCGGCCTGGTCGGCGAGTCCGGCTCGGGCAAGACGACCCTGGGCCGCGCGATCCTCGGCCTGGCCCCGGTGACCGGCGGTGAGGTCCGGTACCGCGGACGCCGGATCGACCACCTCAGCGCCAAGGAGCGTCGCGGTCTGAGCGAGGAGATCCAGGTCGTCTTCCAGGACCCGTACACCTCGCTCAACCCCGCGATGACGGTCAACGACATCCTCACGGAGCCGCTGCTCGTCGCCGGGACCGACCGCAAGACCGCCACCAAGCGGGTGCGCGACCTGCTCGACAGCGTCCACCTGCCCAAGGACGCCGGCGAGCGGCTGCCGCGGGAGTTCTCCGGCGGGCAGCGGCAGCGGATCGCGATCGCGCGGGCCCTGAGCCGCGGACCCAAGCTCATCGTGTGCGACGAGCCGGTCAGCGCGCTGGACCTGTCCAACCAGGCCCGGGTGCTCGACCTGTTCATCGAGATCCAGGAACGCACCGGCGTCGCCTACCTGTTCATCACGCACGACCTGTCCGTCGTGCGTCACATCAGCCACCGGGTCGCCGTGATGTACCGCGGCGAGATCGTCGAGTCCGGCGACGCCGCCTCGGTCACCTCCGCACCCGAGCACCCGTACAGCCAGCGTCTCCTGCTGGCGGCACCGGTGCCCGACCCGGTGCGCCAGCAGAAGCGCCGCGCCGACCGTCTGCGTCTCGCGGCCCAGCAGGCCGAGCAGGACGAGCAGGCGGGTGCCGGTACGGGGGCGACCGAGGCCCTGCCGAAGTCCGCCTGATCGCCCGACCGACCTACCCAGAGGGGTTCCATCGTGCTGCTCAACCCGGCCGTCTCCGGCTTCCACCCCGACCCGAGCGTCGTCCGGGTGGGCGACGACTACTACCTCGCGTGCTCGAGCTTCGAGTACTTCCCGGGCATCCCGCTGTTCCACAGCACCGACGCCGAGCACTGGACGCCGATCGGGCACGTCGTGACCCGGCCCGGCCAGCTCGCGCTCGAGGACGTGCCGACGGGCGGTGGCGCGTGGGCGCCGACGATCCGGTTCCACGACGGGCTCTTCTACCTCACGGTCGCCGACGCCATGGGCCGGGGCGGCCTGATCTTCACGGCGCCCGATCCCGCGGGGTCGTGGAGCGACGGCGTGGTCATGATCGGCGCCGACGGCATCGACCACGACATCGCCTGGGACGACGAGGGGACCTGCTACGTCACGTACTCGGCGCTGCTGCTCACCGGCCCGGAGTTCGGGACGCACCTCGGCATCCAGCAGGTGCGGATGGACCCGAAGACCGGTCAGGCGCTCGAGGAGCCCCGCTCCCTGTGGTCCGGGACCGGCCTGAAGTTCCCGGAGGCGCCGCACCTCTACGAGGTCGACGGCACCTGGTACCTGATGATCGCCGAGGGCGGCACCGAGCGCGGGCACGGGGTCTCGATCGCCCGCGGACCGTCGCCCGAGGGTCCGTTCGAGGGTGCGCCCGTCAACCCGGTCTACTCGCACCGGTCCACCAGCCACCCGGTGCAGAACGCCGGCCACGGCGACCTCGTGCGCACCGACGACGGCTGGCAGATGGTCCTGCTGGGCACCCGCCCGGGCGGGATGAGCCAGATGTTCGCCCCGCTCGGTCGTGAGACGTTCACCACCCGCGTGCAGTGGGTGGACGGCTGGCCTGTGGTGGAGCGGCTCGAGCTGACCGCGGACCTGGCGCCCGTCGAGGTGCGGTCGTCCTTCGCCGAGCCCCTCGGTCTCGAGTGGCTGACCATCCGCGACGCCGCCCCGACGTGGGTCGCGCGGGCCGACGGTCGCCTCACGATCTCCGCCGCGAGCGACGCGCCGGCGGTGGCGATGGACGCGCACCGTCCGCACTTCGTCGGCCGCCGGCAGCAGCACCTGGCGAGCCGATGCTCGGTCGTCGTCGACGCGTCCGCCGGGACGGGCGGCCTGTCGGTGCGCTACGACGAGCGGCACCACTACGACATCGAGGTGTCGGCCGGTCTGGTCCGCGCCCGGGTCCGGCTCGACCAGATCGAGCAGACCTGGGAGGCGCCGCTGCCCGACGGTCCGGTCGAGGTGTGGATCGCGACGAGCCCGGTGGTCCCGAGCCCGGGCGCGGACATGCCCGACCTGGTCACCTGCGACCTCGTGCGGCTCGGCTACGGCCGCGGTGCCGACGCGGTCGAGCTGGCCGTCGTCGACGGGCGCTACCTGACCTCCGACGTGACGTCGTCGTTCACCGGCCGGGTGACCGGCATGTACGCCGCCTCCGGTGTCGTGTCGTTCGAGGGCTTCAGGTACGAGGGCAGCGATGCCTGAGGGCCCACGCCTGCCCGACCGGATCCGCGTCGGCGCCGCGTACTACGCCGAGTACCAGCCGTACGAGCGGCTGGACGCGGACCTCGACCTCATGGTTGCGGGCGGCTTCTCGGTGATCCGGGTGGGGGAGTCCGTGTGGTCGACGTGGGAGCCCCGTGAGGGCGAGCTCGACCTCGACTGGCTCCAGCCGGTGCTCGACGGCGCCCACGCGCGGGGCATCGACGTGATCGTCGGCACGCCGACGTACGCGGTCCCGCCGTGGCTGCGCCTGGCCTACCCCGAGACCACGGCCCACGTGGCGACGGGTGCGCCCATGCCGTACGGCGCCCGGCAGGATGTCAACTACGCCCACCCGACGTTCCGCCGGCTCGCCGAGCGGGTGGTCCGCGCGGTCGTCGGCCGCTACGCCGACCACCCGGCGGTCGTGGGCTGGCAGGTGGACAACGAGCCCGGCAACAAGTTCTTCTTCAACCCGGACGTGTTCGAGGGGTTCGTCGCGACGCTGCGGGAGCGTTACGGCACCGTCGACGAGCTCAACCGGCGGTGGGGTCTGACGTACTGGTCGCACCGCATCGCCGACTGGTCCGAGCTGTGGACCCCCGACCTGAACACGACCCCCGCGTACGACCTCGCCTGGCGGCGCTACCAGGCGACGCTCGCCGACGACCTCATCGCCTGGCAGGCCGACGTCGTGCGCAGCCTCGCCCGCCCGGACCAGTACGTGATGACCTGCATCGCCCCGCACCACCGGGCGCAGGACCTCACGACGATCGCGCGGCCGCTCGACGTCGCCGGCGTGAACATCTACTACGCGACGCAGGAGTCCCTGACCCACCCGGGTCCGGACGCGCTCGTCGGCGGGATCGCCGACGACTTCGTGCCGTGGGCGGGCCCGGCGTTCCCGGCCCTGCAGGCCGACCTCGCGCGCGGCACCCGCGACGAGCCGTTCCTGGTCACCGAGACCAACGCGACCTCGATCGGCGGCGCCGGGGACAACCTGCCCTGCTACGACGGGCAGTGGCGTCAGGCCGGCTGGCTCATGGTCGCGCGCGGCGCGCGGATGCTGGAGTACTGGCACTGGGCCACGCAGCACTACGGCGCCGAGTCGTACTGGACCGGCATCCTGGGCCACAGCCTGACGCCGGGGCGGACGTACGCCGAGCTGTCCACGCTCGCGCAGGAGCTCACGACGGCGTCGCCCCAGCTGGCGGACCTGCGTGCGCACAGCGACGTCGGGTTGCTCCTGAGCCCGCAGAGCCGCTGGGCACTGGAGTTCCAGGGGCCGCTCGCCGTCACGCCCCACACGTGGTTCGGCGACCCGACGTCCTACGAGCAGATCCTCGCCGCCTACTACCGCGGCCTGTTCGACGCCGGTCTCGCGGTCGACGTGGTGGGGCCGGACCAGCTTCCCGACGACCCCGCTGCGCTCGTCCGGCGGTGGCCCGTCCTCGTGGTGCCCGCGCTGTACATCGCCTCGGACGCGACCCTGGACCTGCTCGTGCGGTACGCCGAGGCGGGCGGTCACCTCGTCCTGACCCCGCGGACCGGATACGCGACGGAGGAGAACGTCATCCGTCCGGTCGTCGCGCCCGGGGTGCTGCGGGCACCTGCGGGCGTGCACTACCTGGAGTTCACCAACCTCCCCGCCGACGTCCCGGTCACGGGGTGGGGCGGGGCCGCGCACGCCTGGGCGGACGGGCTGCTGCCCGACGACGCCGAGGTGCTCGCCGGGTACGACCACCCGCACCTGCGGCAGTTCGCCGCGGTCACCACCCGCGACCACGGTGCCGGTCGCGTGACGACCGTCGGAACCGTGCCCGACCGCACGCTCGCGGCCACCCTGGCCACCTGGCTGGCACGGACCTCGCTGCCCGCAGACCCCTGGCGGGACGCGCGGCCGGCGAGCGTGACGGTGCACACCCTCGACGGGGCCCGGCTCATCCGGGTCGTGCACAACTGGTCGTGGGACGCCGTCTCCTACGTGCTCCCGGCCGCCGTCGAGGACGTCCTGAGCGGCGCCGGCCTGGCCGCGGGGGATGCCCTGACGCTCGGCCCGTGGGACGTCCGCGTGCTGCACGAGCCCACCACCTGACCGACGACGACGACGAACCCACCGGAGAACCTCATGACCGAGAAGACCGTCAGCCCCGCCCACGCCCCCGCCTCCGTCCCCGCCGTCGACGAGGGCGACCTGGCCCGTCGGCTCGCCGCGCTCACCCTGGAGCAGAAGGTCACGCTGATGACCGGCGCCGACTTCTGGTCGCTGCACGCCGAGCCGGCCGCGGGACTGCGCCGCCTCGTCGTCTCGGACGGCCCGGCGGGCATCCGCGGCGAGTTCTGGGACGAGCGCGACACGTCCGCCAACGTCCCCTCGCCCACCGCGCTCGCCGCGACGTGGGACCCCGACCGCGTCGAGGCGCTCGGGCTTCTGCTGGCCGCCGAGGCCCGGCGCAAGGGAGTCGACGTGCAGCTGGCCCCGACCGTCAACCTGCACCGCACGCCCTACGGCGGCCGACACTTCGAGAACTTCTCCGAGGACCCGTTCCTCACCGCCCGGATCGGCGTCGCCTACGTGCGCGGGGTGCAGGCCGGCGGCGTCGGCGCGACGGTCAAGCACTTCGTCGCCAACGACACCGAGACCGACCGGATGTCGGTCGACGCCCTGGTGGACGAGCGGACCCTGCGCGAGCTGTACCTGGCGCCCTTCGAGGCGATCGTCCGCGAGGGCGGCGTCTGGGCCGTCATGGCCGCGTACAACCAGGTGAACGGGACCACGGCCACCGAGAGCTCGCTGCTGCGCGACGTCCTGCAGGACGAGTGGGGGTTCGACGGCGTGACGATGTCGGACTGGTTCGCCACGCGATCGACCGTGGCCGCGGCCACGGGAGGCCTGGACCTGGCGATGCCCGGGCCGGTCGGGCCGTGGGGCGCCGCACTGGTCGACGCGGTGCGCACCGGCGACGTGGACGAGGCGCGGATCGACGACCACGTGCTGCGCATCCTGCGCCTCGCCGCCCGCGTCGGCGCACTCGACGGGATCGAGGCGGTCGCACAGGCCCCGACGTTCACGGAGCCCGCGGTCGCGGCACAGCTCCGGGCCGACGCGGCGGCCGGTTTCGTCCTGGCCCGCAACGACGGCGTGCTGCCGCTCGCGCCTCGCACGCTGGCGCGGGTCGCGGTCCTCGGACCCAACGCCGAGGTCGGCCGCACGCTGGGCGGCGGGAGCGCGACGGTCTACCCGCCGTACACCGTGTCCCCGCTGGACGGCATCCGCGCGGCGCTCGGTGCGGACGTCGACGTCACCTTCGGCGAGGGCGTCCGCGCGCACGCGCGGACCTCGCCGGCCCGGGACGCCTTCACCAGCCGACCCGACGGCACCCCAGGCGTCGAGATCCGGTACGTCTCGGCCGACGGCACGGCGCTGCTCACCGAACCCCGCACCGGCGGGACGTTCAACTGGCTCGCCGGCGTCCCCGCCGCCGCCTCGGGCGCCGTGGCGGTCGAGGTCGCCACCTGCGTCACGGCGACCACCGCCGGTGCCTGGGAGATCGGCGGTTCCGGCCTGGGTCGGTTCCGGCTGACGCTCGACGGCTCACGCGTGATCGACACCGAGCTGGTGCTCCCGCCGGGTGCAGACCTCGTCGAGGGCATGATGACGCCGCCGCAGGGGCTGCACCGCGTCGTGCTGGCCGCCGGCGAGTCGGTCGACGTCGTGCTCCGGCACGAGCTCGCGGGCGCCGCGACCTCGCCGGAGGGTCTGTCGCTCGGCCCGATGATCCAGCTCAACGTCGAACCCCCGCACGCGGACGACGACGCGGCGATCGAGCTGGCCGTCGCGCAGGCTGCCGCCGCCGACGTCGCCGTGGTGGTCGTCGGCACCAACGAGGAGGTCGAGTCCGAGGGCTACGACCGCGACACGTTGGCGTTGCCGGGTCGGCAGGACGAGCTCGTCTCCCGGGTGTCCGCGGCCAACCCCCGCACGGTCGTCGTCGTCAACGCCGGCGCACCGGTGCTCATGCCCTGGGCCGACGAGGTCGCCGCCGTGCTGATCGCGTGGTTCCCCGGGCAGGAGTTCGGGGACGCGCTGGCCGACGTGCTGCTCGGGGTCGTCGAGCCCGGGGGCCGCCTGCCCACCACGTGGCCGCGGGACGAGTCGGAGCTCCCGTCGGGCACTCCCGTCGACGGCGTGGTCCGGTACGACGAGGGGCTCCTCGTCGGCTACCGCAACTCGGCCCGCACGGCCCGCTACGCGTTCGGGCACGGCCTGGGCTACACGTCCTGGGAGTTCGAGTCCGTCGGGGTGCCCGTGACCCCGACCGGCGACGGACCCGGCGAGGTCGACGTGACCCTGCGCAACACGGGCTCCCGCACCGGACGCCAGGTGGTGCAGGTGTACGCGTCCCGGCCGGGCAGCGAGGTCGAGCGCCCGGTGCGCTGGCTCGTGGGCTTCGCCGCCGCGGTCGCGGGCCCGGGCGAGTCCGTCACCGTGGGGATCGGTCTGCCCTGCCGGGCGCTCGCCCACTGGGACGTGGACACGCACGGCTGGACGGTCGAGCCCGGAACCTTCACGCTCGAGGTCGGGCCTTCCAGCGCGGACCTTCCGCTCGTGGAGGAGCTCGTGTGGACGGAGACGAGCTGATGGGCGCGCGACTGCGGGTCATCACGGACAACGACTACTCCGGCGACCCCGACGGCCTGGTCCAGCTCGCCCACCTGCTGCTCTCGCCGTCGGTGGACGTCCGCGCGGTGATCGGCTCGCACCTGCGCGCCGGCGACCCGTTCGACTCGTCGCCGATCACGGCGACGAAGGCCCGGCAGGCCGCGGACGTCGTCGTCGACCTGCTCGGCCTGACGGGTGCCATCACCACGATCGAGGGCTCCAACACGGCTCTCGTCGACCGGAGCACCCCCATCCGCTCCGCGGCGGCCGAGGCGATCGTCGCCGAGGCGATGCGAGAGTCCGACCTCCCGCTCTACGTCACGCTCGGAGCCGGGTTGACCGAGCTGGCCAGCGCGTACCTGCTCGAGCCTCGCATCGCCGAGCGCCTGACGGCCGTCTGGATCGGGGGCCCGGAGCACGACGGACTGGCCGTGGCGCCGCCGCGCCCGGGCGGGCCGGAGGTCTCGGAGTACAACCTGCGGATCGACATCACGGCCGCGCAGGTCGTGTTCGACTCGCCGATCCCGCTGTGGCAGGTGCCCCGCGACGCGTACCGGCAGGCGATGATGAGCTTCGCCGAGCTGGAGACGCGCGTGCGCCCGCACGGTGCGATCGGCGAGCACCTGGTGAGCCGGCTCCAGGACGTCGTCGAGATGGCCGCCGCCCACGGGTTCGACTCGGGCGAGGTCTACATCCTGGGCGACAGCCCGCTGGTGCTGCTCACGGCCCTGCAGTCCTCGTTCGAGCCCGACCCCTCCTCGTCCCGGTACGTCACCGTGCCGGCGCCGGGGATCGACGACGAGGGTCGCTACGTCGCCCGGCAGAGCGGCCGACCGATCCGGGTCTACACGCACCTGGACGTGCGGTTGATGCTCGAGGACCTGGTCGCCAAGCTGGCACGGCACGCCGCATGAGCGTCCGGGTCGTCGGTCTGTGGGTCGGGGACCGCGGACGCCCGGAGTTCCTGGCGACCGGCACCCCGTCGGTGTCGTGGGCGGTCGAGAGCGACGAGCCGGGCTGGGAGCAGACCCGAGCCCGGGTCGAGCTGCGGCTCGACGGCGTGATCACGGGAGCCGAGGTGGCCGGGCCGGTGGCCCAGAGGGTGGCCTGGCCGTTCGCGCCGCTGGGCCCGTACACGAGCGCCGAGGTTCGGGTGCGGCCGTCGGGCGCGCCGGGGTCGTCGACGGGGTGGAGCGCATGGACCGTCGTGCGCACAGGCCCGCTCGACCCGCAGGACTGGCGGGCGCCGTTCATCACCCTCGACCCCGCGACCCACTGGCCCGAGCGGGGGACCGTGCGGTTCCGCACCGAGCTCACGCGCCCGGCGACCGTGGTCAGCGCGGTGCTGTCGGTCACGGCCCACGGCGTCGTCGACGTGACCCTCGCCGGTCGGCGGGTCGGTGACGAGGAGCTCTCCCCGGGCTGGACCGCCTACCGCGACGTCCTGGCCTTCTCGACGTACGACGTCACGCACGAGATCTCCGCCGCGGCGGCCGACCGACCCGTCGTGCTCGGCGCCACGGTGGGCGAGGGCTGGTACGGCGAGCGCTTCGGCTTCGACGGGCACTTCCAGCGCGCCTACCTCGGGCCCGTCGCACTGGCGGCGCAGCTGCGCCTGGTCGACGCCGACGGCGACGTGACCTGGGTGACGACCGGGACCGACTGGACCGTCTCGACGGTGGGTCCGGTGACCTCCGCGAGCATCTACCAGGGCGAGTCCCACGATGCGCGGCTGGCCGACGACGCCCTGGAGACGCCCGGCACGAGCCTGCCGGGAGGCGGGCCGGCCGCGCTGCTCGCGGACGTCCTGGCCGGCGACCCGCGTGCGGAGGAGGCACGGCTCGACCGGCTCGTCCCGGCCTCGTCGCCTCCCGTGCGGGTCACCGAGTCCGTGCCGGTGCGCGACGTCCTGACCACGGCGTCCGGCGCGACCGTGCTCGACTTCGGCCAGAACCTCGTCGGGCGCCTCCGGCTGCGGGTGGACGGCCCGGCGGGCACGACGATCACGCTCCGGCACGCCGAGGTGCTCGAGCACGGTGAGCTCGGAGTCCGTCCGCTACGGTTCGCCAAGGCGACCGACAGCCTGGTCCTGGCCGGCGACGGCCCGCTGGACTGGCACCCCCGGTTCACGTACCACGGCTTCCGGTACGCCGAGGTGACCGGCTGGCCCGGTGACCTGGACCCCGGGGCCGTGGTCGCCGAGGTGCTGCACACGGACCTGGTCCGCACGGGGCACCTGACGACGTCCGACCCGCTGCTCAACCGGTTGCACGAGAACATCGTCTGGGGCCTGCGCGGCAACGCGGTCTCGCTGCCGACGGACTGCCCGCAGCGCGACGAGCGACTGGGCTGGACCGGGGACATCCAGGTCTTCACGCCCACCGCGAGCTTCCTCTACGACGTGTCGGGCTTCCTCGGCTCCTGGCTGCGCGACCTGGCGGTCGAGCAGGATCGCGGGACGTCGGTGCCGGTCGTCGTCCCCGACCCGTTGCCGTACCCGATGCCGCCGGCGGCCGCCTGGGGCGATGCGGCGACGCTCGTGCCCGACGCGCTGTACGACCGGTACGGCGACGCGTCCGTGCTTGCGGCCCAGTACCGGAGCATGGCGGCGTGGGTCGAGGACGTGCGCGCGCTGGCCGGCGACCGCGACCTGTGGACCGGGGGGTTCCAGTTCGGCGACTGGCTGGATCCCGCCGCCCCGCCGGACCGCCCGGCCGCCGCCCGCACCGACGCGGACATCGTGGCGAGCGCCTACTACTTCCGCTCGTGCGTGGCCCTGGCGCGGGCCGCGCGCGTGCTGGGCCGCGCCGCGGACGCCGTGAGGTACACGGCCCTGGCCGACCGGATCCGTACCGCGTTCCTCGCGGAGTTCGTCACGCCGGCGGGCCGGATGATGTCCGACGCCCAGACCGCCTACGGGCTCGCGATCGCCTTCGGCCTGGTCGACGCCGAACGCCTCGGCCCGCTCGGCGACCGCCTCGCGGAGCTCGTCCGCGCGCACGGCTACCGGATCGGGACGGGTTTCGTCGGGACCCCGATCGTCGCCGACGCCCTCACGACCGGCGGGCACGGCGACGTGGCCTTCCGCCTGCTCCTGGAGCGCGAGTGCCCGTCCTGGCTGTACCCGGTGACGATGGGCGCGACCACGATCTGGGAGCGGTGGGACTCGATGCTCCCCGACGGGACGATCAACCCGGGCGAGATGACGTCGTTCAACCACTACGCCCTGGGCGCCGTGGGCGACTTCCTGCACCGCCGGATCGGCGGGATCGCCACCGCGGAGCCGGGGTCGCGGGTGGTCGACGTGGCGCCCGTGCCGGGCGGCGGTCTGACGTCGGCCGAGTGCTCGCTCGACACCGGGTACGGCGTCGTCACGGTCGCCTGGACGCTCGAGGAGGGGACGTTCGCCCTGCACGTGCACGTCCCGGCCGGTATGCGCGCGCGGGTGACCCTGCCGACGGGGGTGTCCACGGACGTCGGGTCGGGGGAGCACGCTCTCACCTGCACCGTGCAGGTCGCGCCGGAACCGGGGCGTCCGGTCTGGGACCTGGACACGCCGATGTCGGCGTTCATGGACGACGACCAGGCGCGCGAGACGCTGCTCGCGGCCTGCGCCGCCGAGTCGTACGGGTTCGCCCACGGCTGGACGTCCGACGGCCGGTGGCGCGCCGACACCACGCTGCGTCAGTCGCTCATGCTCCTGACGCCCGACGCGCTGGCGCGGATCGAGAAGGCGATCGGCTCGTGACCGCGCCGGAGCCGCTCGTGCTGGCCATCGACCTGGGCACGACGAACGCCAAGGCGGTGCTGACCACCCGGACCGGGTCGGTCGTCGCCCGCGGAACGTGCCCGGTCGGCATCTCGTTCCCGGCGCCGCGCTGGGTCGAGCAGGACGCGGCCGAGATCTGGTCGGCCACCCTGACCGCCGTGGCTGCATGCCTGGAGGCGGCCGACGGCCTGGTCCCGGTCGCGCTGGCGGTCTCCAACCAGCGTGAGTCGGTGGTCGCGTGGCACCGACGCACCGGTGTCCCGCTGGGGCCCGTGCTCGGCTGGCAGGACGGCCGGACGGCTGACGCGTGTGCGCGTCTGGTCGCGCAGGGCCACGCCGAGCTGGTGCGCACGCGGACCGGGCTCACGCTCGATGCCATGTACTCGGCACCCAAGATGCGATGGCTGCTCGACGCGGCGGTCGCCCAGGGCGTACCCGCCGCCGACGTGTGCCTGGGCACCGTCGACTCGTGGCTCGTCTGGAACCTCACGGGGGACTTTGCCACCGACGCGGGGAACGCGTCGAGGACCCTGCTCCTCGACCTCGTGGACCTGGACTGGCACCCCGAGCTGCTGGACGTCTTCGGGGTCCCGCGCGGCGCGCTGGCCGAGGTCAGGGCGTCGGACGGCGGCTTCGGGGTGAGCACCGACCTCGGGGTCCTCCCGGCGGGCCTGCCCGTGGCCGCGGTGCTCGCCGACTCGCACTCCGCGCTCTACGCGCACGGGTCCGGGGCGCCGGGCCGCGCCAAGGTCACCTACGGGACCGGTTCGTCGGTCATGGTCCCGTGCGTCGCGCCGGACGGTGCCCCCGACGGGATCGCGACCACGGTCGCGTGGCTCACCGCCGACGGGCCGACGTACGCGCGCGAGGGAAACATCCTGTCCAGCGGGTCCGCCCTCGACTGGATGGCGACGATCATCGGCACGGACCCCGACCGGCCCGGCGGCGCCGTGGTGTCGGGGCTGGCGGACCAGGTGCCGGACGCGGGCGGCGTCAGCCTGGTGCCGGCCTTCGCGGGCCTCGGTGCGCCGTACTGGGACCGCGCAGCGACGGCCGTGCTGACGGGGATGACGGCGGGAACCACGCGCGCGCACCTGGCCCGCGCCGCGCTCGAGTCCGTCGCGCACCAGGTCGTCGACGTCGTCGACGCGGTCGCCACGGACGCCGAGATCATCGAGATCGTCGCCGACGGCGGTGCCACGGCCAGCGCCACGCTGATGCAGATCCAGGCGGACCTGCTCGGCCGGCCGGTCCGCACGGCCGACGTCGCCGAGGCGTCGGCGGTCGGCGTCGCGTTGCTGGCCGGCACGACCCTGCAGGGCCTCCCCGAGTCGCGTGCGAGCGCGCCGTCGGCCGGTGGCCGAACAGTCGTCCCTGCGATCGACGACGTCCAGCGGCGGGCACGACGGACGGCCTGGCGCGACGCGGTCGCGCGGTCCCGATCGACACCGCACACCATCTGACACCACTAACGCTTGACGTGACACCACGATGGTGTCACGATGGTGCTATGGACCTCGACACCTACGTGAGCGACTTGCAGCGGCAGCTGGCGGACGCCGCCGAGAACGGCACGGCGGAGACGCGCGCCGTCGCCGAACGGCTGGCCGGCGGACTTGAGGCCGCGACGCGGCTCGTGCTGCTGGACGTGCTGTCGGCGGCGGTCGGCGAGATCACGCGCGACCTCGCCCCCGGCTCGGTGGACCTTCGGCTGCGCGGCCGTGAGGTCGAGTTCGTCGTGACGCAGTCGAGCACCGAGCCCGACCACGACGACGCGCCCGCGGCACCCGTCGACCTCGACGACGTGAGCACCTCGCGCACCACGCTCCGCCTGCCCGACGCCCTCAAGGTGCGGGTGGACGAGGCCGCCGCGGCGGACGGCCTGTCCGTCAACTCCTGGCTCGTGCGAGCGGTCGCGGCCGCCCTGCAGCCCCGACAACGACGATCCGCGCAGCGCACGCTGCGAACCGGCGACAGCTTCGCCGGTTGGGCGCGCTAACCCCGCCCGACCCACCACTCCACCAGCCACGCAGACCCGCGGGGCCGGACCAGCACACCCGAAATCAAGGAGGCGTCAGCATGCCCACGTTCCACACCCCCACCCCGATCGACCTCGTGATCAACCTGCAGGTCGGTGCCCTCGACATCGTCGCCGGCGACCGGGACGACACCGTCGTGACCGTGTCGCCGACCAACCCGGCCAAGGCGGTCGACCGTCGCGGCGCGGAGGAGACGCGGGTCGACTTCGACGGCCGGCGGGTCTCCGTCACAGGCCCCAAGCCGCGCCTCAGCTGGATCGGCCCGAACGAGTCCGTCGACGTCCGGGTCGAGCTGCCCTCCGGGTCCCGCTTCACGGCCGAGGTCTCGGTCGGCGGTGTCCGCGTCACCGGGCGGCTGGGCGCCACCCGGGTCAAGAGCTCGATGGGCACCGTCGACCTCGACACCACGGGCGACCTGTGGCTGAAGGCCGGGCACGGCAACGTGACGGTCGGCACGGCGCAGGGATCGGCCGAGATCGTGGCCGACCACGGTCAGATCAGGATCGGAACCGTCACCCGTGACGCAGTCCTGAAGGCGTCGCACGGCTCGATTCAGGTCGAGTTGTCCGGCGGCGACCTCGAGGCCAAGCTCTCCTACGGGGACCTCGAGGTCGCCCGGGCGCTCGGCTCCGTCGCCGCCAAGACCGCCTACGGCGCCATCTCGCTGCGAGAGGTGTCCAGCGGCTCGATCCAGGTCGAGAGCGGCTTCGGCCAGATCTCGATCGACGTCCGAGCAGACGTCCCGGCGTGGCTCGACCTCTCCTCGAAGCTCGGACACGTGCGCAACCAGCTCGCCGACAACCGCGCTCCCGACGAGTCCGAGCAGACCGTCGCGGTACGGGCACGCACCCAGTCCGGCGACATCACCATCCAGCGCGCTCGCTGACCCGCGGGCTCCACAGAAAGGAAGACCCAGCTCATGAGCACCACAGCACCCGCGATCCGGGTATCCAGCATGGAGAAGTCGTACAAGGACCTGCACGTCCTGCGCGGCGTGGACTTCGAGGTGGCGGCGGGCAGCATCTTCGCCCTGCTCGGCTCCAACGGCGCCGGCAAGACGACGATCGTGCGGATCCTGTCCACGCTGCTGCGCTCGGACGCCGGCACGGCCACGGTCAACGGCTACGACGTCGCCACGGACCCGCTGCGCGTCCGGGAGTCCATCAGCCTGACCGGGCAGTTCGCCGCGGTCGACGAGATCCTCTCGGGCCGCGAGAACCTGGTGCTCGTCGCCAAGCTGCGGCACCAGGACGACCCCGGCCGGGTGGCGGACGACCTCTTGGCGCAGTTCAACCTGTCGGACGCCGCCACCCGCAAGGTGTCGACGTACTCCGGAGGCATGCGTCGTCGCCTCGACATCGCGATGAGCCTGATCGGGCACCCGACCGTGATCTTCCTCGACGAGCCCACCACCGGGCTCGACCCCGAGGCGCGGCTCGACGTGTGGCAGGTGATCCAGGGCCTCGCGAAGAGCGGCACCACCGTGCTGCTCACCACGCAGTACCTCGACGAGGCCGAGCAGCTCGCGGACCGGATCGCCATCCTGCATCAGGGATGCATCATCGCGAACGGCACGCTCGCCGAGCTCAAGCAGCTCATCCCGCCGGCGAAGGTCGAGTACGTCGAGAAGCAGCCGACGCTCGAGGAGATCTTCCTGGCCCTCGTCGGGAACCAGAACGCCACCACCGAGACCAGTGAGGAACTGTCATGACGACCACACACTTCTTCTCCGACACCACCGATCTCACGGGCCGCTCGATGCGGCACATCACCCGCAGCGTGGACACGATCATCACGACGGCGATCACCCCGATCGCGATCATGCTGCTGTTCGTCTACGTGCTCGGCGGCGCGATCGACACGGGCAGCGACAGCTACGTCACCTACCTGCTGCCGGGGATCCTGCTGATCGCGATCGCGTCCGGCATCGCGTACACCGCGGTCCGGCTGTTCACCGACCTGCAGAGCGGCATCTTCGAGCGGTTCCACTCCATGCCGATCGCACGGTCCTCGGTGCTGTGGGCCCACGTCCTGACGTCACTGGTCTCCAACGGGATCACGGTCGTCATCATCGTGGCGGTGGGCTTCCTCATGGGCTTCCGCACCTCCGCGGGCCCGCTGGCCTGGCTCGCCGTGGCGGGGATCCTGGCCCTGTTCACCCTGGCGCTCACCTGGGTCGCCGTCCTGGCCGGGCTGTCGGCGAAGTCGGTGGACGGTGCCGCCGGGTTCTCCTACCCGCTGATCTTCCTGCCGTTCATCAGCTCCGCGTTCGTCCCTACCGCCACCATGCCCGGTCCGGTGCGTGCGTTCGCCGAGAACCAGCCGGTCACGTCGATCGTCAACTCGATCCACGCGTTGTTCGCGGGGGAGCCGGTCGGCAGCGACATCTGGGTCGCCCTCGCCTGGTGCGTCGGCATCCTCGCCCTGGGCTACCTCGGCGCGATGGCCGTCTACCGGCGCAGGATCCGGTAGGGGCTCCCGCCCCGGATGGCCGTCTCGGCGCACCTGCCGAGGCGGCCGTCGACGTGTCGCCGCCGAACCCGGTCCGCGCCTCCTGTCGCACCGGCGACGTGCCGTTCGACGAGCGGGGGAGGAGGGTGGTCGTCGGGACCGCCGCGACAGGCAGGAGTGTCCGATGAGCAAGGTTGTCGCCATCATGTCCATGTCCCTCGACGGCTATGTGGCCGACCCGGACGGCGGCGTGGCCGAGGTGTTCGACTGGTACACCTCCGGGGACGTCGAGATCCGCACCGGTGGCTCGGACCCCATGACGTTCCGGGTCTTCGAGCCCAGCGCCAGGCACCTGAATGGTCTCGTCTCCGAGCTGGGTGCGATGCTCACCGGTCGTCGCACGTTCGAGGCCGCCGGCGGCTGGGGCGGGAACCACGCCTGGGGACCGGCATTCGTCCTGGCGCACGAGATCCCCGACGGATGGCCGCGGCCCGGCTCGAGCGTCCACTTCGTCACCGACGGCATCGAGAGCGCCGTGCACCAGGCGACCGCCGCCGCCGCCGGGAAGGCGGTGGGCGTCCACGGCGCCGACACCATCCAGCAGTGCCTGAACGCCGGTCTTCTCGACGAGATCGCCGTCGACGTCGCGGCGGTCCTCCTCGGCTCGGGAGTCCGGCTGTTCGAGCATCTCGATGCGACGCCGGCCCGGCTCGGCTCGCCGACCGTGATCCCGGGCGTCGGGGTCACGCACCTGCGCTACCCGGTGCGTCCCACGTAGTCGGCCACGTTCGGACCCGCACGCCGAGGTGGGGGCGGCATACTGGACATCCCCGAGCATCCTGCTCCGGATCGGTCCAGATGCCCCACTCGCGAAAAGGGTCTGTCACCAGCATGTTCGCGAACCGAGTCGCACCCCGCGCCGTGTCGGCCGTACGCGAGCCTCGGGCGCGGTCGGGCCGTGAGCGATGAGAGCCCAGCCGTTTGCTGCCACCAGCTCGGGGTGCTCGCCCGTGCCGGACCGGAGAGCGCGATGAGCGGCGTCCGTGAGGACGCGGTCGGTGTCGCGCGGCCGACCGTCCCCCCAGCCACCGCGGCAACGGCGATGGCGGCCCTGTCGTTGCTCGTCGTGTCGTTCGCGCGCTGGGGACCGGACTGGCCCGCGCAGGAGTTCCGCGCCGAGCTGGCGCGGTCGAGCGCGTTCCTGGTGTGGAACGACAACTGGTACGCCGGGCACGCCCTGCCGGGCTACTCCGTGCTGTACCCGTTGCTCGCGCACGAGCTCGGCGCCGCAGGTACCGGGGTCGTCGCCACCGTCCTCGCGGCTGTCGTGGCCCCCCGGCTCCTCCGCGTCGGTGTCGCGCCGGCACGGCGCGGACTGTTCGAGGCGGCGGTCGTCGCCATGCTCACCGTGGCGCTGGTCATCGGCCAGATCCCGTTCCTCCTCGGCGTCGCCTTCGGCGTCTCGGCCGTCGTCGCCGTGCGGAGCGTCCCCGGGCGCCTGGGCTGGGGCCTGGCGGCCGCGCTGTCCCTGGCCTGCTCGCTCGCCAGCCCGTTGGCGGGCGCGCTGCTGCTGCTCGTCGCGGCGGGCCTGAGCGCCGACAGGTCGTGGCGTCGGCTGACGGCCCTGATCCCGGCGGTCGGCGGCGTCGCCGTCGCGGTGGCCGTGGGGGGAGCGGGCGGCCCGATGCCGTTCCCCTGGATCTCTCTCGTGTGCGTCCTGGCGTTCTGTGCCGTCGTGTGGGCCGTCGTCCCGGTGCAGATGGTCGCCCTGCGTGCGTTCACGGTGCGCTTCGTGCCGCTCTATGCCGTGGCGGCGGTGGCGTGCTTCGTCATCCCGAACCCGGTGGGCGGCAACATCGCCCGCCTCAGCCAGGTCATGGCGCTGCCGGCTGCCGCGGCCGTGGCGTCGCGACACACGCCCCGCCGGCTCGTCGGATCGCTGGTCGTGCTCGGGCTCGCCGTCGCGTGGACCGCGCAGCCCGCAGAGGGCTCGGTCTTCGGCGAGCGCCCCGCGTCCGGTCTGGCCTCGTACTACTCGGGCCTGATGTCGTATCTCGCCACGCAGCCGAGCACCGGCCGTCTGGAGATCCCGTTCACCCGCGGCCACTGGGAGGTCAGCTATGTCGCGCCGGACTACCCGCTGGCGCGCGGGTGGGAACGCCAGACCGACCTCGCCGACAACGCGGTCCTGTACGACACGCTGACGTCCACCAGGTACGCGCGGTGGTTGCGGGACAACGCGGTCAGCCTGGTGGCGCTGCCGGACGTCCCGCTCGACACGGGCGGCCTGGCCGAGGCCGCGATCCTCAAGCACCCGCCGGCGTACCTGCACCTCGTCTGGCAGGACGCCCACTGGAAGGTCTGGTCGGTGGAGGGCACACCGCCGCTGGCCACGGGCGCGGGGCACCTGATCCACCTGGGCACGCAGGAGTTCACGCTGGACGTGACCCGACCCGGGTCGACGCTGGTCCGGATCCACGCCAGCAGGCTCTGGAAGGTGGTGAGCGGCGACGCCTGCATCGAGGAGACTCGGTCAGGTTGGCTGACCGTGCGCGTCGACCGTCCGCAGGTCGTGGTCGCCGCCGCCAGCCTCGACGCGCTCCTCCCCGGCACGAACGTGGAGGAGTGCGGGGACTGACCCCCGCCGCAGGGCGAACAACCGGGCGACCGCCCAGCCCATCAGGACCACCAGCAGCGCGTTCCGCAGGGTCAGGGCGACGGCGGGCAGCAGGTCCCCGTCGACGAGGTGCGAGTACATGGTCGGGAAGACGAGCGTCGTCAGCCCCGCGATCACCAGCAGCACCGTGGCCGGGACGCGCCATCCGAACGGACCCTGCCGGATGCCGACGGCGACGATCGGTCCGATCCACAGCACGTACTGCGGCGACCCCACCTTGTTGAACACGAAGAGCGCGGTCACCAGGGCGAGCGCCCCCAGCAGCACCAGCTCCGGCGACGGGCCGACGCCGCGGAGCACCCAGACGATGAGCGCGAGGACGAGCGCGAGCGCGATCGGCATCGCGATGCCCATCAGGGTCACCGCGACACCGTCTCCCGGCCCGTGGACCTCCTCGGTGCTCAGGACGGTGTTGTTCCACACGTAGGTGTTCGAGGCGCCCAGGGCTTCCATCCACACCCACGGCGTCGTCACGGGCGCCTCGAGCTGCAGCCCCCGATCGGCCTGCGTGCCCAGGAAGCCCGTGAGATGGCTCATCCCGCCGAGCGAGGCGACGGCCACGACGACCCCGGTCGAGACAGCCACGGCTGCGCCGAGCACCGGCCACCGCCGTCGGTGCGCCGTGACGACGGCCAGGACGACCGCTGCCGGCCACACCTTGATCCACGCTGCCACGCTCAGCAGCACCCCGGCGACCACCGGACGTCGGGCCACCAGCAGGAGGCCGACGACGACGAGCGGCGCCGTGATCCCTTCGAGCCGCAGCAGATCGACGGGGTACACGAGGAGGAGGAACGCCATCCACCACCAGGCCGCCCGGTAGCCCGTGCTCGAACCGCCGCGCACGAGCACGAAGGTTGCCAGAGCGTTCAGTGCGGTGACCATGGCGAACCAGACCAGCTGGAAGAAGAACGGCCCGGCGACGGCGGCGGCGAGGATGGGCGCGAGCGCGCCGACCGGGTAGACGCCCGGAACGGAGAGACCCGGCCACTGCCCGTGGTGCAGGCCCCCGAGGGCCCACGACCGGTACAACCCCAGGTCGCCGTCGACGCCCCCGCCCAGGATGGCCGGTGCGAGCGTGACCAGGAAGAACGCGTGCAGGGCGACGAACCCGGCCAGCACGCTGCGGCGTCGCGCCCACCACGGAGCGGGGGCCGGCGTCACCTGCCCCACGTCGTCGATCTCGACAGACTCGTCCACAGCACTCACGAATGGAACCCCCACCACGTCAGGTGCAGATCAAGGATGCGCCGGCTATCGAGCCGCAAGCGAACCGTAGCCCAGCACGCTGTGGTCGGCTGGTCGATCGACGACGTCAAGGCGCCAGGCGGGCCTCGATGACGTCCCAAGCGCCACCGGCCACGATCAGTCGGCCCTCAGTGAAGCCCGCGGACGTGAGCAGGGCCCGGTACTCGGCGGCGGTCCGCTCCCTGGCGCCGAACATCACCAGCATGTGCAGGTCGAGCAGATGGAGGTCACGCTGCGCCTCCGGCAGGCGGCCCGGGGCGTCGAGGACGCGCTCCACGACCCAGAGCCGCGCGGCGGGCGTCATGGCGGACCCGATGGTCTGCAGGACCCGGACGGCGTCCCGGTCGGCCCAGTCGTGCAGGACGTTCGCCACGGTGTACACGTCGCCCCCGGTCGGGACCGACTCGAAGAAGTCAGCGGCCGTGCCGACCGCCACGTCCGCGAGTCCGGACCGGGCGAGGAACGCCCCTGCCGCGTGGGCGACCTCCGGTCGGTCGGCCACGACGCCGCGCAGCCCGGGGACCGCGGCCAGCACCTCGGCCAGCATGGCACCCCGCCCACCACCCACGTCGACGACCGTGCCCACGCCCGAGAAGTCGCAGCCGGCGACGAGGACGGCCGCCTGCTCGGACCCGCGCCTCGCCATCGCTGCGTCGAAGATCGCGCCTTGCTCGGGGTGGGCGGCCAGGTACTGCCACGGCCCGATGCCGTTCACCGCTTCATAGACGGACCCACCAGCGCGGACGGCGTCGGCGAGCCGCTGCCAGCTGGCGATGTTGGGCGGCGACGTCTGCATGAGCAGCAGGTCCCGCAGGCCGCTGGGGTGCCCGCGTGCCAACGTCGCCCCGCGGGGCGTGGCGACCACGTGGTCCGCCGTGAGCTCGACCATCCCCAGGTCGGCAAGCGTCCGCAGCAGACGCCGCAGGTCGGCGGGGTCGCAGGAGGTCTCCGACGCCAGCGCGGCGACGCTGGTCCGGGCAGCCAGGTGATCGAGCACGCCCAGGTCGACGGCGGCCCGGAGCGCGAGCGTGACCCAGTGCCCGCGGATCATCCAGACGACGTCACCGACTGGGTCCTCCGCTGCCGCGGCCATGCTCCATGCTCCCGCACCCGGCGCCGGATGCACTTCCTGGTCGTACTCAGCAGGGAAGTGCATCGACTGCCGGCGTACCGGCTTGGGAAAGTTCGGCCAACGACCTCTTGTCTCTGACGCCGCGTCAGGTCCTAGCGTCTCGTGCATGGACACAGGCGACAGGGTGGGCGAGCTGGCGGCGGCGAGCGGGCTGACGGTCCGCACGCTGCACTACTACGAGCAGATCGGGCTGCTCACACCGTCGGGGCGAAGCGACGCCGGCCACCGGCTGTACGACGCCGCGGACGCCGAGCGGCTCTACCGGATCTGCCTCCTGCGCCGGCTCGGCATGGGGCTGGCAGAGGTTCAGCGGGCGCTCGACGACCCGGCGTGGGACCTGGCGTCGGCGATGCGTACCCACCTGGCCACCCTCGACGAGAGGATCGAGGCGACCGCGCGGCTGCGGTCGCGCGTCGCGGGAGCGCTCGCGTCGGACGGCACCGACCTGCTGGCCGTCGTCGAGGCGATGACCACGATGGAGCCCTCGGCCCAGCACCGGATCATGCTGCTGGTGTACACCGACATCGGCGCCGCACACGCCTGGTTGGTCCGGACGTTCGGTCTCGTACCGGGCGAGCTGACGCGCGACGGTGACGGGCAGGTCGTGCACGGCGAGGTGTACGCGGGCGACGGCGTCATCTGGATGCATCCGGAGCAGGTGTCGTACCGGCTGGCATCGCCCCGATCGCTCGGCGCCTCGACCGCGTCCGTCGCCGTCCTGGTGGACGACGTCGACGCCCACCACGCGCACTCGCTCGCGGCAGGCGCAACCGTGCAGGACGCCCCCGTCGACCGGGCGTACGGGTACCGCGTCTACAGCGCGTACGACCTCGAGGGACACCTGTGGTCGTTCATGAAAGCCCTCGACTGAGGCGTGAGCGCCCCGAGTCGATCACGGCGGCCACCAGCTGGGCGCTCGGGCCCACGAGCGCGGGCGTCGCGACCGTGCTCCGCGCGCAGCGCCGGTCATCGCAGAACCACGGACGCATGCACCACACGACCGCGGGGCGCGCCGGCGAAGGCGACGCCTCGCGGTCGGTGAGCCGGACCTCCATGCTCTTGTCGTTGCCGACGTGGCCGACAGTGGTCGTCACATCGCCGCGCGAGAGCAGCAGCATCCATGTTGACCGTTTGACGGTCGGTCCGTTCTGACCTTCGTGCGCACGCGGGTCAGCTGGTCACCGTCCCCTCGGGCGTTGCGACCGGGCCCGAGTGCTTCTTGACGTGGCCCCCGCCCTTCTGGGTCGAGCTGAACACCTGGGTGTCGTACGCCATGTGTCCCACCATGTTGGCAAAGGTCTTCGACATCCAGGTCAGCACCACAGGGTCGTTGTTGCTGAGGTTGTCGCACCACCGGAACGGGTTGTCCACGCATCCCCCGTCGGTGCCCGGAACGGTGCCCTCGAAGTTGCCCTCAAAGCCGCCGAAGAGGTCGACGTCCGACGCGAGCTTGCAGCAGTCCTGGCCGGTGAGGACACCACTCGCCGGGACCCCTGCGAGCTGGAAGCTCAGGGCATCCGTACCGTCTGCCGAGAACAGGATGTTGTTCTTCCCGATCGAGTTGAGGTAGTCGATCCCGTAGTCCCGCGCGATCGCCGACGGCGCCCAGATGCTCGGCGGCGTCGGAGTGCCGGGTTGGCGGTCGAACAGGCCGACCCCGTCCTTCGGGTCGATCACGCCGGCCACGTAGTTCGGTGTCGCCAGGACGTCCGCGTCGAGGTCGAACTTGATCTTGGCGAGCTCCTGGGCCGGCAGGGTGTTGACGTAGAAGTCAGAGCCGAGCAGGCCGAGCTCCTCGCCGCCGAACCAGATGAAGCGCAGCTTGTTGCGCGTGTTGGTGTTCTGCAGCTGTTGGGCGATGTCGAGGATCGCCGCCGAGCCCGAAGCGTTGTCGAGCATCCCGGCGCCGTAGATGGCATCGAGGTGGGCGTCGACGACCAGGATGTTGTTCGGGTCGCCGCCCTTGGAGTCGGCGATGACGTTCCAGTCGGAGCGGTTCGGGTCGTCGATGGCCTGGACGTTGATGGTCAGGACAGGGGCCGACTGCGCCAGGAGCTGGGTGCCCACCTCGTAGGACGTGAAGAGGACGGGGACGGTTTCCGTTCCCGCGAGGGTTCCCGAGAAGAGGCCGGTACGGCCTGGGTTTCCCTCGTTGAAGATGACGACGGCGGATGCGCCGGCGGCCTCGGCATTCGCGACCTTCTGGGCGAAGGTGCACGTGCCCCGCTGGATCAGGGCGATGTTCCCCGGCATGAACGTGGCGAAGTCAGCCGCCGTACAGCCGCTCGCCGAGCTGGGGGTGGGGGTGGCTGGCACGAAGATGCCCCCTGCAGCTTGGAGCGGCGCGTTCGCCGAACCGGCGACCGGTCCGGGGTTGAACTCCGTGCCCAGCCCGAAGTCGCGCGCCGTCGGCGACTCCTCCCGCATCACGGGGGTGCCGACGAAGCTGAAGTAGTGGAACTCGTACTCCTGCAGGGTGACGTCATAGCCCGCTGCGCTCATGACGGCGGCCACATAGTCGGCCGAGGCCTTGTAGCCGGGTTCGCCCGAGTTGCGAGACGGGTGGCCGTCGGCGCCGGGATTGGCGTCCGCGATCTGCTGGAACTTGACCATGTGCGCCCAGAGATCGGCCTGGGTGACGCAGTTGACGAGCTTTTGCGGGGTGTTGTTGACCCGGTGGGCGCATGCGGTGGGGTTGGCGTCCTTGGCCGGGCTCGTGGCACCGGCGCTGGACGCGGCCTCCGGCAGGCCCCAGGTCGCCATGACTGCGACGGCTGCGACCAGGGCGAGTCGCCCTGCCCGAAGTCGTCCGTGTACTGGGCTCATCGTTCGCTCCCTCGTGAGGGCGGATCTCGCCGGCGTCGTCGTCGACGAGCCTTCCGATGGTGCTGCGGTGCAGACTCCCGCATGCGATCAGAGCCGTTGAAGGCCGTGCCCTCGCGTCATGGTCCGGCGCTCCGCGGTGCGGGCCCTGTGCGGACTCTGTGATGCAACCGACCGTACCGAGCAGCGTGCTGTACGGCCACCGGACAAAGGCCGAGAGCTCACACGAGCAGCGTTCGCGATCTGGCCGCTCACCCCGGTTGCGGCTGTGTCCCCAGCCAGGTGACAGCGGTCAGGACTCCGGCTCCTCGGTGGGGTGGCGGCGGCCGAGTGCGTCGACGAGCAGGGTGACGCCGTAGTCGAACGCGCTGGTGACGTCCCCGCCGAGCTGGAACGCACCGGACAGCTCCATGGCCAGGAACCCGTTCGCCCACGCGGTCACGGTGCGCGCCGCGTCGAGGGCGTGGGCGTCGCCGACCAGGGCCGTCGTCGCCCGCAGCACCGGGGCCACCGACGCGACCAGGACGTCGTGAGCCGGTCGCGAGGCGGGCGGTAGCGGCCCGAAGGCCATGGCGTGACCGGCGGGGTAGGTGTGCGCGAACTCGCGGAAGGCCCTGGCCAGCGCCGGCAGCGCTTGCGCTTCGGGCTGTCCCGCGGTGGCGTCCTGCACCTCCCCGAGCCGCTCGCCGAGCTCGCGCAGAGTGGCCTCGACGACGAGCCCCACCAGCTCGTCGCGCCCCTCGACGCGCTTGTAGAGGGACGGCGCACGTACCCCGACCTGCTCGGCGACCGCCTGCATGGTCAACCCCGCGGCGCCCTTCCGCTCAAGGATCGCGCGGGCTGCCACGACGATCGCCGGCAGGTTGGTCCGATCCGGTGCAGGCATGTCGCGCTCCTCATGGCTATTGACATTAACCATCGTGGCTACATAGCGTAGCCATCACACCACATCGGACGGAGACAACCATGCGGCTCGCTCCCGGCTTGCACCGAGTCGGCAACGACATCGTCGCCTGCTACCTCGTCGTCACCGACGATGGCATGACGCTCGTCGACGCCGGCCTCCCCGGGCACTGGAACGACCTCGAGGCCGAGTTGGCCTCGCTCGGGCGGTCGCTCGACGACATCCGCGGCATCGTCCTCACGCACGGAGACGCCGACCACATCGGGTTCGCCGAACGGTTGCGGGTGCGGAACGGCATCCCTGTCTACGTCGGTCGCGCCGACGCGGCACGCGCTCGCGGCACGGAGAAGACGTCGCCGGCCTGGGGCCGGTTCCGTCTCGGTGCCACGCTCGGTTTCCTCGCCTACGGGATGCGCAAGGGCGCCGCCAAGACACACCACCTGACCGAGGTCGTCGAGGTGGACGACGGCGACGTCCTCGACCTGCCGGGGTCCCCGCGTGTGCTGGCGCTGCCCGGACACTCGCCGGGGAGCATCGCCATCCACGTGCCCGCCGTCGACGCGGTCTTCGTCGGCGACGGCCTGACCACGCGGCACGTCCTCACCGGCGCGACCGGACCCGCCCCCGCACCGTTCACCGACGACACCGCCGAGGCTCTGCACTCGCTCGACAACGTCGCGGAGCTCGAGGCCCGGTGGGTGCTCCCCGGCCACGGGGCGCCGTGGGACGGCGGCGCGGCGGAGGCCGTCCGTCGGGTGCGCGCGGCAGCGACCACGTCCTGACGCCTTGTGGGGCCGGGCCCGAGCTCTCGTAGCTCACCCCATCCGCACCCGGTCGACGGGACCCAGGCGAGTGCCGATCCGGGCCGGGTGAACCGTCGAGCTACTCGCGATCGCGCCCGCGTGGCCCGATGTATCGCCCGGCTCCGTACGCGAGCGCGCACAGACCGCCGACGAGGCCAACGATGCGGACGAGACCCGGACCGGCGACAACGCCCACGAGGACGGCCACGACGCCCACCACGATCCACGCGGGCATCGTCCTGCCGCGCTTCCGGGGCGAGGGTGAGTCAGTGGTCACGCGGTGATCGTCGCACCGGCCGCCTCACCAACTGCGCGGACTCGCCGAGCACTGAGGTCTGCCCGACGTGTCGCCGCAGTGCAACACGTGTCGTCCGGACACGACCACGCACCTCCACGACCACGTTGAGCCTCAGCCATGGTTCCGGTGGTGCGACGATCTGAATCTGAGCACCGAGGCGTCCATCACGGCCCGACGAAGGAGCGGCGATGAGCAGTCAGTCGTTGAGCGAGATCCGCATGCGGGACCCGTTCATCCTGGAGGTCGGTTCCGGTGGCTACGTGCTGTACGGGACGACGGACACGAATCTGTGGGGCGGGCCGGCCACGGGCTTCGACTGCTTCACCAGCGACGACCTCGCGACATGGGAGGGTCCGATCCCTGCTTTCCGGCTGCCCGCCGAGTTCTGGGCCGACACCCAGTTCTGGGCCCCCGAGGTCGTAGCTCGCGGTGGGCGGTACTTCATGTTCGCCACATTGGCTAGCACGGCTCCGGAGGCTGGTCCTCGAGCGATCCAGGTCCTTGTCGCCGACGAACCGATCGGGCCGTTCGTCCCGTGGAGCGACGGGCCCGTGACGCCGCGAGACGTCCCCTGTCTCGACGGGACCCTGTTCATCGACGAGGACGCGACACCCTGGCTGGTCTACAGCCGCGGCGCCGAAGGCGTCGCCGGAGGCGAGCCTGGGATCGCCGACGGCGAGATGTACGCTCTCCGGCTCTCCGACGACCTCAGGGCCTCCGCCGGCACGCCGATCCTCTTGTTCCAGGCGTCGGACGCACCCTGGAGCAAGCCGCTCTGGTTCCCCGAGGGCGTCGAACCGCCGGAACAGCTCAACCTGGCCAAGGACCCGCTCTTCACCGACGGCCCGTACCTGATCCGCTCGGAGAACGGGTCGCTGCTGATGATCTGGTCGAGCTTCGGTGAGGAGGGCTACGCCATCGGGGTCGCGCTGTCGACGACCGGGCAGGTCGCCGGGCCGTGGATCCAACGGGACGAACCGCTCTGGGCACGCAACGGCGGCCACGGGATGATCTTCACCGACCCGCAGGGTGCCGAGCGACTGGTCTTCCACTGGCCGAACGAGACTCCCGACGAACGGGTCAAGCTCGTGAACGTCGACGTCGCGGACGACGGGATCCGACTCCTGGACGACACGGGAAGCGGAGTGTCGGACTCCTGGCGAGAGCAACCCTGAGAGGCGGCAGGTGGTGACCGCCGAATGGTATGACCCGGTCGCCGCGGGTGCTGGCACCGCCGGTGCTTCCGCGGCGATCACCGCGGCCGAGCGTGGCGCGCGCGTTCGGACCAGGACGTCGCAATCGCGCAAGAACGCGGACTGCCGGTCTACCAGGCGTCGAGGAGATCCCCGGGGCTCGTCAGCGAGCCGGTGCCGAACGGATCGGGTGCGGACACCGTCGCCGTCAGGTGACCGGCGGGCAGCGCCGTCCAGGTTCCGTTCAGGTCCCGGCGAGCTCCGCCAGCCGGTTGATCGACGCGCGGATCAGTTCGCGTTGGGTCGAGAGCCGGTGCGCCTCGAGCTCGGGGATGTCGACGTGGACGTCGATGTCGGTCTCCTCGTCGTCGGCCCTCAGCTCCCAGCGGAAGACCAGGTCGGACACGAGGCAGGAGATGGTGACCCGGCCCGGTGCCGGGGTGGCGTCGAGGCGCTGGTCCATGGGGAAGTCGGGATAGTTCTCGGGCCACATCGTGTAGACGTCGGAAGGCCCGGTCCGCACGGTCTCCACGCCGCTCCACCACTCCGGGAAGCGGGACGGGTCGTGCAGGAGCTTCCACACCTCCTCGACCGGGGCGGCGGCGTGGGCGGTCAGCGCGAACGACGGCATCTCGGTCACACCGGCTGGGGGCTCGGGGCGGCGATCGTCAGCCGCAGGTCGTCGATCCGGGCGAGCTCGCGGGCGGGCTCGACGAGGCCGATCACGGGCGGTCGGCCGAGGTCCACCAGGCTCGAGAGGTAGACGTCCCCGTCGGCCGGTCCGCTCGTGTCCAGCACTCGCGACCAGGCGTCGGCCGACTCGTCCAGGCGCCTCGTCGCCAGGGCCTCGTCGCCGCGCGCCAGCGCGATCAGGGCCTGGACGAACGCGATGCGGGGGACCAGCGCCCACGGCTGGTCCGCGGGACGCACGGGTTCGACGACCGCGGCGCGGAGCTGCTCGGCCGCCTCGGTCGGACGGCCGTCGAGCGCGAGGGCCTCGGCGCGGCGGAGGGCGGCGCCCGGTCGGCTCACCGGAGCCCGCAGGGCGAGCGCCTGGGCCAGGAGCTCGGCGGCCTCGGCGTGCCTGCCGGCCGCGAGTGCGACCAGTCCGGCGTCGTGTGCGGCCGTCGCGCTGAGTGCCGGGTCGTCGAGCCGGTCGGCGAGGTCCTGCTGACGTCGGACGGTGGCGAGGGCCTCCTCGTGTCGACCCAGCCTGGCGAGGATCTGCGCCCGAGCGGCCAGGCTGCCCAGGAGGACCGAGGGCACCGTGCGGGTCGCCTCCACGGCCCGGTCGGCCAGTGCGAGAGCTCGTTCGTGATCGCCCATGCAGGTCAGCGCGCAGGCCGCGTTGGTGAGCAGGGCGAACGCGCGGTCCGGCGACCGAGACGACCCCGCATAGGGTGCCGCCGTCAGCGCGACGTCGACCGCGTCCGCGAACCGTCCGGCCCTGATCAGACCCAGCATCCGGATCTCCGCGATGTCCGACGCCCGCAAAGAATCCTGCGGGGTGGGGCTGAGGCTCTCGGCGCCCGCCAGCAGCCCCTCGAAGTCAGCGCCGGAGCCTGCGACGGCCTCTCCCCACGCGAGGCCGATGAGGACGTCCGCACGCACCCGCGACTCGCCGTCCTGGGGGAGGAGACCGAGGGCCGACCGGTACGCGAGCCGGGACCTCTCGGGGTTGCAGACCACCGAGCGGAACTGCCGTCCGCGTCTGCACCACGCCGCCGGCAGCTGGTCCTCGGGCAGGAGCGCCAGCGCCTTCGACCAGGCTGCCTCCGTGTCCGCGTGGCGTCCCGCCCACGCGTCGATCTCCTCGAGCTCGAGCCACAGCGCTCCGTCGTCGGGGGTCAGCGCGGCGGCGGCAACGAGGAACTCCCGTGCCTCGTCGAGGGCTCCCACCGCCCGCGCCGCTGCCGCTGCCGCTGCCCAGGAGCGCGCCGCGTCGAGCTCCCGGCCGGCCGACGCCAGGTGACGGGCCACGTCCGCGTGGCGCGTCGGATCCAGGGAGCTCGCGATGCGGTCGTGCAGGCGCGTGGTGTTCCGGACCTCGGCGTAGACCGCGTCGCGCAGCAGGTCGTGACGGAATCCGAGGCGCGCCCCGCGCCGGACCAGGAGCCCCTCGGCCGTCGCCGCATCCTCCGCCTCCGCGATCTCGGGGACCTCGAGGCGGTCGAGCTCGGCAGGCGACAGCGGCTGACCGGCGACCGCGAGCAACTGGGCGAGCTGCGTCGCGTTCGGTGGTAGCCGGCCCAGGGACGCGCGGACGCCGATCCGCAGGTTGGCCGGCGGTCCCTCGCCCCCGGCGACGACGGCGCGGGCCGACTCGACGGCCAGCAGCGGGTTGCCCTCCGCGGCGGCGACGACGCGGTCGAGGACGTCGTGTCCGAGCGGGTGCAGCGAGCTCACGAGCGCTGCGACGGCGCGCTCCTCGAGCGGTTCGAGCGCGTACGACTCGACCGGGACTCCTCGGCCGGCCAGGTCCGCGATCATGGCGTCCGCCTCGGCGCTGGGGGCTCCGTCGCGGATCGTCAGGACCAGGAGCAGCGGAAGCCTGGCGATGTGTCGTCCGATGTGGCCGGTCAGCTTCATGCTCGTCCGGTCGACCCGGTGGGCGTCGTCGAGCGCGATCATGGTGGGCCGGTCGGCGCACGACCACTCCACGAGGCGGAGCACCGACTCGAACACCCGCAGTCGCTCGAGCTCCGGCGCGGTGACCGACGGCGGCAGCCCGGGGTGGCCGAGGCGTGTCCCCAGGCCGTCGGACAGCCGGTTGAGCTCGACGGGCCAGGTCGCCTGCGCGGGGACGGGCTGGGCTGTCGCCACCAGCCCCTGGCAGACCTCGAGCCAGGCGGCGAACGGCGTCTGGACCGGCGCGTCGACGCCGAGGGCGACGCTGGACCGTCCGCCGGAGGCCTCCACGCGATGCGCAAGCTCGGCCAGCAGGCTGGACTTGCCGATGCCGGCCTCTCCGGTGATCACGGCCACGCGCCCGCCGCCGCGCGACGCGGACCGCCACGTCGCCGTGAGCCGCGCCACCTCGTCGGCTCGCCCGTACAACCTCGGTCGTGGGGACTCGTGAACGCCTGCGTCAGCGGCCGCGTGCGCTGCGCGCGTCGCGGGCGAGGGTCGCACGCCCAGCTCCGAGCTCAGTCGTTCGCTGAACTCCCGGGACGCCAGGAGCGCGGTGGCGCGGTCGCCCGCGAGGAGCAGCCGTCGGATCAGCAGCCGGTGCGCCCCCTCGTCGTACGGAGCCAGGCGGCAGACACGTTCCGAGAGCCGCACGGCGGCCGCGAGGTCGCCCTCGACCTCGGCGGTCTCGGCCTCCTCGACGAGCCGCGACACGATCGATCGCTCCCGCTCCTCGCGCGCGGTCACCACCCACTCGTCGTCCAGGCCCGGCAGGAGCTCGCCCTCCGCCGCCGGGTCGTCGGTCGCGTCGACCCACGTGCCGTCGACGAGCGCGACCGTCGACCGTGTCGCCTCGACCGCCGGCTCGCCCCACGTCCGATGGGTCGCCCAGATCGCCGTCCGCAGGTTCGCCCGGGCCCGCTCCGGGTCGGTCGTGGGCCACAGCAGGGCCGCGACATCGGTCCGCCGACGGGGTCCCGGGTGCAGTGCCAACCAGCCGATCAGTGCCCGCGCGCGCTCGCTCGTCGGCATCCCGAGCGGGACGTCGTCCCTCGCGGCCGCCATCGGGCCGAGGATCCAGAGCCGCAGCACGAAATTCAGCGTAGCCCCGCGTCCGGAGCCGTTGACGGGCCTTTGACGGAGCTCCGACGGCGCCGCCCGAGTCTGGTCACATCTCCTTCCGAAAGGACACGACCATGGTTCAGACCCTTCCTCTCGTCAGGCGCCGCGAGGTCGACCCGGCGAGGCTCGACGCGTTCCTCGGCCAGATGATCGGCGACCTCGGTGCCACCGTCAGCGCCGCCCTCGTCGTCATCGGCGACCGGCTCGGGCTCTATCGCGCCCTGCGCGGCGGCGAGCCGGTGACCACAGACGAGCTCGCCGCACGCACGGGCACCGCCGCGGTCTACCTCGCCCCGTGGCTCGCGAACCAGGCCGCCGGTGGCTACGTGGTGTACGACCCGGCCACCCGGACCTGGTCGATGACGCCCGAGCAGGAGGCGGCCCTTGCCGACCCGGACAGCCCGGCCTTCTTCCCGGGCAGCATGGAGCTCGCGCTCGGTGTCTTGCGGGACGTGTCCGCGATCGAGGACCGGTTCCGCACCGGGGCCGGCTTCGGGTGGCACGAGCACGACGACGGCCTGTTCTCCGGGACGGAGCGGTTCTTCCGGCCCGGTTACGTCGCCAACCTGACCGGCACCTGGCTCCCCGCCCTCGACGGAGTCGTCGACAGGCTGCGCAGTGGCGCGGAGGTCGTCGACGTCGGCTGCGGCCACGGCGCCTCCACGACCCTCATGGCCGAAGCGTTCCCCGAGTCGCGGTTCCTGGGGCTGGACTACCACGAGCCCTCGATCCGGACGGCACGAGTGCGGGCCGAGGAGGCCGGCGTCGCCGGCCGGACCCGGTTCGAGGTCGCCGACGCCACCGAGCTGCCGCCCGGGCGCGCTGCCCTGGTGACGATGTTCGACTGCCTGCACGACATGGGCGACCCGCACGCCGCAGCACGCGCCGCGCTGCGCGCCCTCTCCGACGACGGCACCCTCATGGTCGTCGAACCGATGGCCGGGGACCACATCGAGGACAACCTGCACCCGCTGGGCCGGGTGTTCTACGGCGCCTCGACCCTGGTCTGCACGCCCTCGTCCCTCGCCCAGCCCGGTGGGCGAGCCCTCGGTGCGCAGGCCGGTCCTGCCGCGCTCACCGCGGTCCTGCGCGACGCCGGCTTCACGCGCGTCCGCGTCGCGATCACCTCACCCGTCAACCTCATCATCGAAGCCCGACCCTGAAGGAGAAGCATCATGACCACCACCGACACCACCACGACCGTCGAGCTCGCCGCCCTCACCCGGGCGATCGAGGGTCTGGACGCCGACGCCATCGCCGCCCGGTACGCGGAGGGCGCCACCCTCACGCTGCTCGACCGCGACCACCCGCCGTCGAGCCCCCAGCTGATCAGCGGGCGCGACGCGATCCGCACCTACTTCCGCGACGTCTGCGGCCGCAACGTGAACCACGAGGTGCGCGACGCCGTCGCGACCGACGGCGGCATCGCGTTCACCCAACACTGCCGCTACCCGGACGGCACGCGCGTGGTGTGCGCCGCCGTCGCCACCCTGGAACGCGGCCTGATCGTCCGGCAGACCATCGTCCAGACCTGGGACTAGGACCAGGACCGGGCCCGGACCGGGCCGCCCCCGCTGAGGGCGGCCTCGTCCGGCGCACGACGATCAGGGCGCGAAGCGGCGCTGGAGGTCGCCGAAGGCGATCGCGCCGTCGAGGAAGTCCAGGGTGCCGGAGTCGAGCAGCTCCCGCGCGGCCCGCTCGAGCGTGCTCAGTGCCGCTCGCGCGAGGCTGCCGCCCAGGCTGACCCGCGTGACGCCGAGCGAGAAGAGCGTGCGAGCGTCGATGGTGTTCGCCAGACCCGCCACCACGTTCAGCGGACCGGGGATCGCGACGGCGAGCCGGCGAATCGCGTCCTGCTCCACCACACCGGGCACGAAGACGCAGTCGGCCCCCGCGTCGAGGAAGCGGGTCGCGCGCTCGACGGTCTCGGCGAACGGGTCGCCCGACGTGCCTACGAAGTAGGTGTCAGTGCGTGCGTTCAGGACGAAGGTGCCCTGGGGTGCGGCAGCGCGTGCGGCCGCGACGCGCTCGACGGCCTCGTCGATGCCGAAGAGCCCGCCGTCGACGGCGTCCTCCAGGTTGCCGCCCACCGCTCCGAGCCCCACGGCACGGGCCACGGTGCGCGCGACATCGTCGTCGGTGTCGCCGTACCCGGCCTCGAGGTCGGCGCTCACCGGCACGCGGACCGCTGCCACGATGCGACCGACGTGCTCGAGCATGGTGTCGAGGTCCAGCGCCCCACCGTCGGGCACGCCGCACGACCAGGCGATGCCCGCGCTGGTCGTCGCGATCACCGGGAACCCGAGGCCCTCGAGGATCCGGGCGGACCCCGCGTCCCAGGCGTTGGGGATCACGAAGCCCGGACCGGCGTGCATGGCAAGGAGGGTGGCAGCCTTGGTGGGCATCACCCCATGGTCCGCGATCGCCCGTCCCCGCGCTCCTCGGCCGTGTGATGGAACAGAAAGAGGCCGTCCCGGAGTGATCCGAAACAGCCTCTGATCTGCAGTGATGCTGGTGGGCGATACTGGGATCGAACCAGTGACCTCTTCCGTGTCAGGGAAGCGCGCTACCGCTGCGCCAATCGCCCGGGGGTAAGTCCGGGGCACAACAACTGCTGATGTCCTACGAGGTGGAGATGGGATTCGAACCCACGTATACGGCTTTGCAGGCCGCTGCCTCGCCTCTCGGCCACTCCACCCTGAGACCGCAGTCCAGAGCGGCCGGCGGGCCGATCAGGATGTCTGCCTCCGAGCGGACGACGGGATTCGAACCCGCGACCCTCACCTTGGCAAGGTGATGCTCTACCACTGAGCCACGTCCGCACAGCACGTCCGCCGATTTTCACCGGTGCTCCGTGTGCGTCCCGAACTCTAACTGACGACGTCGGCGAGAGTCCAACTGGCTCACGGGGGGCCCATGACCGTGCGGATCTGCCGGGGTCTGTAGCGTGTGCGGGTGCCCGAGAGATCCGTCCGAGCCCCCGGGAGCGCCTGGTTCTCGGGGGTCGTGGCGACGGACCTGGTCGACGTCATCGACCTGCGGGCGCAGCCCGAGCGGCTCGGCCCCGGGTGGTGGGCCGTCGTCGGGGACTTCGAGGGACGGGTCCGGGCCTGGCGGTTCGCGACCGTGCGACCGGCACCGGCCCCCGCAGCGGATCCGTGGCTCGGCCCGGACGCCACCTCGTGGACGTCGTCGCTGGACCGCGACGAGTACGTGAGCGCGGTCGACGCCGTGCGCGACCACATCCGAGAAGGGGGCGTCTACCAGGCGAACCTCTGCCGGGTGCTGTCCGCGCCCCTTCCCGACGAGCCGGACGCGCGTGCCCTGGCGGCGGTGCTGGACGCGGGCAACCCGGCACCGTTCGCCGGCGGGGTGCACGTACCCGTGGGCAGTGCGCACGAGCCCGTGTGGGTGGTCACGGCGAGCCCCGAGCTGTTCCTGCGGGTGGCCGACGGGGTCGTCACGTCGGGGCCGATCAAGGGCACGGCCGTGACGGCGGACGGGTTGACCGCCAAGGACCGCGCGGAGAACGTCATGATCACCGACCTGGTCCGCAACGACCTGCAGCGGGTGTGCACGCCGGGAACGGTCGAGGTGACCACGCTGCTGGGTGAGGAACGTCACCCCGGGCTCGTCCACCTCGTCTCGACCGTTCAGGGGGTCCTGGACCCGGCGGTCGTCGGGGCCCCGGACCTGTGGGCGCGCCTGCTCGACGCGACATACCCGCCGGGATCCGTCTCGGGGGCGCCCAAGGCGGCCGCGCTGCGCATCATCGAGTCGCTCGAGCGGGCGACCCGGGGGCCGTACTGCGGTGCCGTGGGGTGGATCTCGGTCGACGAGGCCGGGGGCGTCCGGGCGGAGCTGGCGGTGGGCATCCGGACGTTCTGGTGGTCCGACGGTGTCCTGCGGTTCGGCACCGGCGCCGGGATCACGTGGGGGAGCGACCCGCAGGACGAGTGGGCGGAGACCGAGCTCAAGGCCGCGCGGCTCGTCGGCCTGGCGTCCAACGTCGACGTCGGGCCGGTGACACACTGACGCGATGAGCGTGGTGGTCTGGTCCGACGGTCGTCTGTTCTCTCCCGACGAGCCCCTGGTCACCGGTGTCGACCACGGCCTGACGGTCGGCGACGGGGTCTTCGAGACGTGCGCCGTGTACGGCGGTGCCGCGTTCGCCCTGACCCGGCACCTGCGTCGCCTGCGTCGCTCGGCGCTCGGTCTGGGGCTCGGTGAGCCCGACCTCGACGCCGTGCGCGAAGGCGTCGCGACGGTCCTTGCCGCCGGCGGTCCGGACGTCGGCCGGCTCCGGATCACGCTGACGGGGGGCGTCGGCCCCCTGGGCTCGAACAGGTTCCCCGCCGACGAGCAGCACCAGACGCTGCTCGTCCTGGCGGGCCCGGCCGTGCCGACATCCGTCTCGCGCGTCGTCCGCGTCCCGTGGGTGCGCAACGAGCGCTCAGCCGTCGCCGGCCTCAAGACGACCTCGTACGCGGAGAACGTCGTCGCGGTCGCCGAGGCGTACCGGCAGGGGGCCGACGAGGCGATCCTGGCGAACACGGTGGGTGAGCTGTGCGAGGGCACGGCCTCCAACGCGTTCGTGGAGCGCGACGGCGAGCTGCTGACGCCCCCGCTGTCCAGCGGCTGCCTGGCGGGCATCACGCGTGAGCTCCTGCTCGAGTGGTCGGTGCAGGAGGGGCTGCCCGTCCGGGAGGCCGCAGCCGGGGAGCTCCGCTACGACGTGCTGGACCGGGTTGCCGAGGGCACCGCGAACCTCATGATGAGCGGCTCGATCCGCAACGTCTCGCCCGTCGTCAGCCTGGACGGTGCCGCGGTCGAGCCCGGCCCCGTGTCGCTGGAGGCGCAGCGTCTCTTCCAGAAGCGCCTCGGGGACGACCTCGACCCGTGATCCGGAGCGGGCCCCGGACATGTGAACGACCGGCCCCGCGGATGCGGAACCGGTCGTCGGACGATGACGTCAGGCGGTGAGGAGCGCGGCGATCAGCGCCGTGATCTCGCCTTCCATGCGGTCGCTCTCGGTGCCCAGAGGCACCAGCGCCTCGGTGCCGGAGAGGAACCGTTCGATCGGCTCGGTGGGCGCGGCGAGCAGCGCGCTGCCCTCGACACCGCTGAGCGATACGAGCGTGTAGTCGGGGTCTTCGTCTCGCCACACCTGGACGTCGCCCGTGCCCGCCGGTGCTTCGGCAGTCGCGTGCATACCCAGGGCGAGCAACTCGCGTCCGACAAGCCACGTCGACATGGTGTGCGGGCCCGTGAAGACCGCGCGCACCGTGTACGGATCCGTGGTTCGGAACGAGAACTCCGCGCTCACCGGGATGACGCTCGCGTCGGATCCGATGAGCTGCATGGCGACGACCTCGACGACGTCGTAGGTCGAGCTCGTCATCGGGTCCTCCTATTCGCAAGGGCTGGAGGCACCATCATGGCAGGACGAATGCCGGATTGGACCGGTACCGACCCCTAGTTCACCCGGAGGGACGCGCTCCCGAACGGGCGATGGGTCACAGCACCCCCTGTGTCATTGACTCGGACGTGGCGATGGGAGCGCGAACATGTCCGAATCGCGCCCGGGTGGCCTGCACAGTCGCCCGAACGCGTGCCTGGACCGCAGGCTGGTTCGGATTCTCGGCGAGGGCCGGGTAGCATTCCCTGGACATCACCCGCTGGTGGTGCCGGTCGGACGCGCCACGGCGTGTCGCACCGACTGCGGCGGCGGGAGATGGGCGATTGGCTCAGTTGGTAGAGCGCCTCGTTCACACCGAGGAGGTCATCGGTTCGAGTCCGGTATCGCCCACGTTCATCAGAAGGGGTCGGCCCACGGGCCGGCCCCTTCTGGCGTCCTATAACCCGTCGGGCGGGCGTCGTCCCCGCCGGTAACATCGAGTGGCCCGCCGCCTGGGCGGGCCGCCACGAAGGAGGCAGTACCGGTGCCCGAGCTCATCACCCTCACCGTCGACGGGATCGCGACCACGGTGGAGCCGGGGACGACGGGTACCGACCTGTACTCCGCCCGGCGAGACGTCGTGGTCGTCCGCGTGGACGGCGAGCTGCGCGACCTGCACCTGCCGCTGCCCGGCGGAGCGGTGGTCGAGGCCGTGACCATCGACGAGCCCGACGGCCTGGCCGTGCTGCGGCACTCGGCGGCGCACGTGCTCGCGCAGGCCGTCCAAGAAGTGGTTCCCCAGGCAAAGCTCGGCATCGGTCCGCCGATCACCGACGGCTTCTACTACGACTTCGACGTGGACGTCCCGTTCACCCCGGAAGACCTCAAGTCGATCGAGAAGGTCATGGGCCGGATCGTGAAGGAGGGCCAGACCTTCCGTCGCTGGGACGTCACCGAGGACGAGGCGCGCGAGCAGATGCGCGAGGAGCCGTACAAGCTCGAGCTGATCGGGCTCAAGGGCGACCCGGGCGCGGCCGAGGGTGCCTCGGTGGAGGTGGGCCTGGGCGGGCTGAGCATCTACCAGAACGTGCGCGGAGCCGGCCGGGAGACCGAGCAGGTCGTCTGGCAGGACCTGTGCCGCGGCCCGCACGTCCCGAGCACCCGGATGCTGGGCAACGGGTTCCAGCTGACCCGGTCCGCCGCCGCCTACTGGCGTGGCAGCGAGAAGAACCCGCAGCTGCAGCGCGTGTACGGCACGGCCTGGCCGACGAAGGACGAGCTGCGTGCCTACCTCGAGCGCATCGCGGAGGCGGAGCGTCGCGACCACCGTCGGCTGGGCACGGAGCTCGACCTGTTCTCCTTCCCGGAGGAGATCGGCTCGGGCCTGGCCGTGTTCCACCCCAAGGGCGGCGTGATCCGCATGGAGATGGAGCACTACAGCCGGCTGCGGCACGTGCAGGGCGGGTACGAGTTCGTGAACACCCCGCACATCACCAAGAGCAAGCTGTACGAGGTCTCGGGGCACCTCGACTGGTACTCGGAGGGCATGTACCCCCCGATGACCCTGGACGAGGAGCGCGACGCCGAGGGGAACATCCGGAAGGCGGGGCAGCAGTACTACCTCAAGCCGATGAACTGCCCGATGCACAACCTGATCTTCGCGGCGCGCGGTCGCTCGTACCGCGAGCTGCCGCTGCGGCTGTTCGAGTTCGGCACCGTGTACCGGTACGAGAAGTCCGGCGTGGTGCACGGCATGACCAGGGCCCGCGGGTTCACCCAGGACGATGCCCACATCTACTGCACCCGCGAGCAGATGGCAGACGAGCTCACGACGACCCTCACGTTCGTCCTCGACCTGCTCAAGGACTACGGGCTCGACGACTACTACCTGGAGCTCTCGACCAAGAACCCCGAGAAGTTCGTGGGTTCCGACGAGGTCTGGGACGAGGCCACCGAGACCCTGCGCGCGGTTGCCGAGGCCTCCGGGCTGGACCTGGTGCCGGACCCGGGCGGTGCCGCGTTCTACGGTCCGAAGATCTCGGTGCAGGTCAAGGACGCCCTCGGGCGGACCTGGCAGATGTCGACCATCCAGCTCGACTTCAACCTGCCGGAGCGGTTCGAGCTCGAGTACACCGCGTCCGACGGCAGCCGCCAGCGTCCGGTCATGATCCACCGTGCCCTCTTCGGCTCGGTCGAGCGGTTCTTCGCCGTGCTGACCGAGCACTACGGCGGCGCCTTCCCGGCGTGGCTCGCACCCGTCCAGGTGCTGGCCGTCCCGGTGGCCGAGCCGTTCGAGCCGTACCTGGACGACGTCGTCGCGCAGCTGCGAGCGCAGGGCATCCGGGCCGAGGTGGACCGTTCCGACGACCGGTTCGGCAAGAAGATCCGCAACGCCAGCACGCAGAAGATCCCGTTCGTGCTCATCGCCGGTGGCGAGGACTCGGAGGCCGGCGCGGTGTCGTTCCGTTACCGCGACGGGCACCAGGACAACGGGGTGCCGGTGGCGGAGGCGATCGAGCGGATCGTGGCCGCGGTGCGCGATCGGGTCCAGGTCTGACGCGTGCCCGACACCGAGCCTGCTGACGACTTCGCCGGCGTGCCCGACGGCTTCGAGCGGCTGTGGACGCCGCACCGGATGGCGTACATCGGCGGGCAGGACAAGCCGACCGACCGTGAGGCCGGCCCCGGCTGCCCGTTCTGCCGTGCGCCGACGCGGAGCGACGAGGACGCGCTGATCGTCGCGCGCGGCGAGGTCGCCTTCGTCGTGCTCAACCTCTATCCGTACAACTCCGGCCACCTGATGGTCTGCCCGTACCGGCACGTCGCCGACTACACGGAGCTGACGGAGGCGGAGGTGGCCGAGGTCGCCTCGATGACCCGGACGGCGATGACGGTGCTGCGCACCGTGTCCGGCCCGCACGGGTTCAACCTCGGCATGAACCAGGGCGACGTCGCGGGCGCGGGCATCGCGGCCCACCTGCACCAGCACGTCGTCCCGCGCTGGGGCGGCGACTCCAACTTCCTGCCGATCGTCGGCCGGAGCCGGGCACTGCCCGAGCTCCTCGGCGACACGCGGGAGCGCCTCGCAGCGGCGTGGCGGGACGGAGCGAAGGGATGATCGGCACGTGCTGAACGGACTGCGGGGCGCCATGACCCGCCTCTTCACGCCCCTGGCCAGGCTCCTGCTGCGGCTGGGGGTCTCACCGGACGCCGTGACGATCGGCGGCACCCTCGTCGTCGTCGCGACCGCGCTGTGGGCCTACCCGACGGGGCACCTCCTGCTGGGCACCCTCGTCATCACGGTGTTCGTGCTCACCGACTCGCTCGACGGCGTGATGGCACGGCAGGCCGGCCGGTCGGGACCGTGGGGGGCGTTCCTGGACTCGACGATGGACCGGTTCGGCGACGGCGCGATCTTCGCCGGCCTGGTCCTCTGGTTCACCTCGGGTGGCGACGACCGGCTGACCGCTGTCCTCGCGCTCGCGTGCCTGGTCCTCGGCTCGATCGTCCCCTACGCCCGGGCCCGCGCCGAGGGGCTCGGCATGACGGCGTCCGGCGGGATCGCGGAACGCTCGGACCGCCTGGTGCTCGTCCTGGTGGCCACCGGGCTCGTCGGGTTCGGCCTCCCGCGCGTGGTGCTGACGGTGGTCCTGGGCCTCCTGGTCGTCGCGTCGGCCATCACGATCGTCCAGCGGATGAGCAAGGTGTACCGGCAGGCGGCCGCGGGGGTCGCGCAGTGAAGGTGGACGTCGCCCGGCTCTACTCGCTCGGTTGGAAGGTCTCCGGCAAGCTCCCGGGGTCCGTGCTCCGCGGCGCCTTCGGCGTCGTCGCCGACGTCAGCTGGCTGCGGCACGGCAGCGGTGTGGTCCAGCTCGAGAAGAACCTGGCCCGCGCGCGTCCCGACCTGGACCCGCGCACGCTGCGCAAGCTGAGCCGGGCCGGGATGCGCTCCTACATGCGCTACTTCGGCGAGGCGTTCGCCCTCAGCTCGCTCAGCACCGAGCAGGTGGACGCCCGCGTGCGCATGGTCGGGCTCGAGAACGTGCTCCCGGTCACCGAGAACGACGGCGCGGTGATCCTGGCCCTCGGGCACCTCGGCAACTGGGACCTGGCGGGCGCGTGCTGCACCCGGCAGATCGCCCCGGTCACCACCGTCGCCGAGCGCCTCGAGCCCCCGGAGCTGTTCGAGGAGTTCGTCGCGTTTCGCGAGAGCATCGGCCTGCGGATCTTCCCGCTCACCGGGTCGGGCGACGTGTTCCGTGGCCTCGTCCGCGCGGCCCGTGGTGGTGCCGGGCTCATCCCGCTCCTGGCCGACCGCGACCTGACGTCCACGGGCGTCGAGGCCGAGCTGTTCGGCCTGCGCGCCCGGTTCGCGGCCGGCCCGGCGGCCCTGGCCGTGTCCACGGGCGCCCCGCTGGTCACCACGATCATCTACTACGAGCGGCTGACCGGCGCCCGTCGCCGGGCCGCGGGCTCGCCCTGGGGGATCGTCATCCAGTTCAACCCGGCGATCTCGGTGCCGTCCGACGTCCCGCGATCGGAACAGGTGCGGGTCGTGACGCAGGCGTGGGTCGACGAGCTCGGTGAGGGCATCCGTCGGCACCCGCAGGACTGGCACATGCTGCAGAAGCTGTTCGTCGACGACCTCGACCCTGCCCGCTACGCAGCGACGCTGGAGACGGCCGGATGAGCCTGCCGGAGGCCGTCCGACCGCTGCGGGTGGGCATCGTCTGCCCGTACTCCTACGACGTGCCCGGCGGGGTCCAGTTCCACGTGCGCGACCTGGCCGAAGCCCTGATCGCGCGGGGCCACTCGGTGTCGGTCCTGGTCCCGGCCGACGACGACACCGAGATCCCCGACTACATGACGTCGGCCGGGCGGGCGATCCCCGTCCGCTACAACGGCGCCGTGGCGCGCATGACGTTCGGCCCGGTCACCGCCGCACGGGTGCGCAAGTGGCTCGCGGCGGGGGAGTTCGACGTCCTGCACCTGCACGAGCCCGTGACCCCGAGCCTGGGCATGCTCGCGCTGTGGATCGCCGACGGACCCATCGTCGCCACGTTCCACACGGCGCTCATCCGCTCGCGTCCGCTGCAGATGGCCTACCCCCTCGTCCGGCAGTCGCTGGAGAAGATCTCGGCGCGCATCGCCGTCTCCGAGGACGCCCGTCGCACGCTCGTCGAGCACATGGGCGGCGACGCCGTCGTCATCCCCAACGGCGTGTACACGCAGGGCTTCATCGACGCCGCCCCCGACGAGCGCTGGACCGGTACCCGGGACGCACCGACGATCGCGTTCCTCGGGCGGCTCGACGAGGCCCGCAAGGGTCTGCCCGTGCTCCTGGACGCGGTCCCGCGCGTGCTCGACGCCGTTCCCGGTGCGCGGTTCCTCGTCGCGGGCAGGGGCGAGACGGGTCCGGACGACGTCCGTGAGCTGCTCGGTGAGAAGGCCGCCGGTGCGGTCGAGTTCCTCGGCGGCATCTCGGACGAGGAGAAGGCCCGGCTGCTGTCGTCGGTGGACGTCTACTGCGCGCCGCAGACCGGCGGCGAGAGCTTCGGCATCGTGCTCGTCGAGGCCATGAGCGCCGGTGCTGCGGTCGTCGCCAGCGACCTGGGCGCGTTCTCGCGGGTGCTCGACGACGGCGCAGCCGGCGTGCTGTTCACGGCGGGCGACAGCGAGGATCTGGCACGGACGCTCATCCGGGTGCTGCACGACCCCGCGCTGCGTGCCTCGGTCACCGCGCACGCGCTCGAGGCGGTGCCGCAGTACGACTGGTCGGTGGTGACGGACCAGGTGCTGACCGTGTACGAGATGGTCGTCGCGGACCGCCGCGAACCCGTCGGCGAGGACCCGTTCTCCCAGCGCGGCGCGCGGCTCCGCGGCCGGAGCGACGCCCGATGAGCTGGTCGGAGCTGTTCGTCTACATCACCATCTTCCTGGGGCTGGTCCTGTGGTGGGTGTGGGTCGCGGCCTCGCGGCTCGACCGCCTGCACCGCAAGGTCTCGTCGTCCAAGGCCGTCGTGGATGCTCAGCTGGTCCGTCGCGCGACCGTCGCCGCCGAGCTGGCCACGTCCGGCCTGTTCGACCCCGTGAGCTCCGTGCTCGTCGGCGAGGCCGCGTGGGCCGCCCTCTCCGCGGGCGGCCCCGACGTGGCCGAGGACGGCTCTCTGCCCTCCGACCTGCGCCGGCTTCTGGCGTCGGACCGCGGCGCGCTGCCCGGTCCGGAGACGCACCCGGCGCACGGCCGGCCGGCGCCCGTGGATCGCGGACGGATCGAGAGCGAGCTGTCGGCGACGATGCGGGAGGTGCTCGACGACCCGGAGGAGGTGGCCGCGCTGCGCGCCGACCCGACCGGTGACGAGCTCGCGGACGCACTCGCGTCGGCCTGGTACCGCGTGCAGCTCGCTCGGCGGTTCCACAACGAGGCCGTCGCCCAGACGGCGCGCGTCCGCCGCGGCCCGCTCGTCCGGCTGCTGCGGCTGGCGGGTCACGCACCGGTGCCGCAGACCCTCGAGCTCGACGACACGTGGCCCGAGAACCTCGGGCGACCCGGCACCCGGACCAGCACCACGACCTCCTGAGACACGAGCGGGCAGGTCGGGCGCACGGTCTAGGATTGTCGTTCGTGGCCAGCACGGCCGCCCTCCACCCGCACACGATCTGTGAGGCTCGACGTGACCAGCGAGAACAGCCAGCCCACCACTGCGACGCACGCCGGCGTCATCGGCACCGCCCGCGTGAAGCGCGGGATGGCCGAGATGCTCAAGGGCGGCGTCATCATGGACGTCGTCAACGCGGAGCAGGCCAGGATCGCCGAGGACGCCGGCGCGGTCGCCGTCATGGCGCTCGAGCGCGTCCCGGCCGACATCCGCTCGCAGGGCGGCGTCGCCCGCATGAGCGACCCGGACCTGATCGACGGCATCATCGAGGCCGTCTCCATCCCGGTGATGGCGAAGGCGCGCATCGGCCACTTCGTCGAGGCCCAGGTGCTGCAGTCGCTCGGTGTCGACTACATCGACGAGTCCGAGGTGCTCACCCCGGCCGACTACGCGCACCACATCGACAAGTGGGCCTTCACGGTTCCCTTCGTCTGCGGCGCCACCAACCTGGGCGAGGCCCTGCGGCGCATCACCGAGGGCGCGGCGATGATCCGTTCCAAGGGCGAGGCCGGCACCGGTGACGTCTCGAACGCCACCACGCACATGCGCACCCTGCGCGACCAGATCCGTCGCCTGACCTCGCTGCCGGAGGACGAGCTGTTCGTCGCGGCCAAGGAGCTGCAGGCGCCGTACGACCTGGTCAAGGAGGTCGCCGAGCTCGGCAAGCTCCCCGTGGTGCTCTTCACCGCGGGCGGCATCGCCACCCCGTCCGACGCCGCGATGATGATGCAGCTCGGCGCCGAGGGTGTGTTCGTCGGCTCCGGCATCTTCAAGTCGGGCAACCCGGCCGAGCGTGCCGCCGCGATCGTCAAGGCGACCACGTTCTTCGACGACCCCGACGTCATCGCCAAGGTGTCGCGCGGTCTCGGTGAGGCCATGGTCGGCATCAACGTCGAGGACGTCCCGGAGCCGCACCGCCTGGCCGAGCGCGGCTGGTGACGCAGGACCCCACTCCGGCGGAGGCCGCGGACCACACGTCCGCGGCCTCCGCCGTATCCCCTCGGTCCAGCGCCGACGGCGGGGGACCGGTGCACGGACTCGGTCCGGAGTGGCGACGCGGCGACGACGGCCTGCTGTTCCGGGAGGCCGCCCGCGTGATCCTGCTCGACGAGAGCGACCGCGTGCTCCTGATCCGCGGGCACGACGTCGACCAGCCCGAGCGCAGCTGGTGGTTCACGGTCGGCGGCGGGATCGACGACGGCGAGGACGCGGCGAACGCCGCGCTGCGCGAGGTGCGCGAGGAGACCGGCATCGTCCTGACCCCCGACGACCTCGTCGGCCCGGTGTTCACGCGGTCGGCGATCTTCGACTTCTACGCCGAGCACTGCCGTCAGGACGAGGTGCTCTATCTCGCGCGGGTCCCGGCGGACAGGTTCGCCGCCGAGGACCGTGCCGGCTGGACGGACCTCGAGCTGGACGTCATCGACGAGCTGCGGTGGTGGTCGCTCGACGACCTGGAGCGGGTCGACATCGAGGTCTTCCCGGACACCCTGGTCACCCTCGTGCGCGGCCTGCTGCCGACGTGGGACGGGGTCGTGCAGCACCTGGGGCTCGCGCGCGAGTGAACTGTGGCGTGCGATCAGCGGTCAGCTGAGCGTCACGTCACCGCGTTGCGCGTGGCCCACGCCGGGTCGAGGTGCTCGCCGGCCTCGAGGACGGCTCGCAAGGCCCGCGCCGCAGTGACCATCTCGGCGTGCGTCAGGTACGGCGCGGCGACGCCGAGGCGCACGATGTCGGGCGTCCGGAAGTCGCCGACGACGCCGCGTGCCGCGAGCGCCTGGACGATGCCGTACGCGGCAGGGTGGCGGACCGCGACCTGCGAACCGCGGAGCGCGTCGTCCTGCGACGACGCGAAGTCCGCGCCCGCGACCAGGGTCTCGATGCTCGACCGCAGGAAGCCGGTGAGGCTCAGGGACCGTGCGCGGACCGCCTCGATGTCGACACCGTCGAACGCGGTGAGCGCCGACTCGAGCGCGAGCAGGGAGAGCAGCGGGGGAGTGCCGATGCGGGCGCGCGCGATCCCCGGCGCCCCCGTGTACTCGTCGGCCATCTCGAACGGGTCGGCGTGCCCGTGCCAGCCCGGGACGATGTTGACGAACGCCTGCTGGTGCCGCCGCGCGACATAGCCGAACGCCGGCGCTCCCGGCCCCCCGTTGAGGTACTTGTAGCCGCAGCCGACGGCCAGGTCCACCCCGTGCGCGTCGAGCCCGACCGGGACGGCGCCGGCCGAGTGGCACAGGTCCCAGACCGCCAGGGCGCCGACCTCGTGGGCGACGGCGGTGAGGCCCGGCAGGTCCAGCAGCGCGCCGGTGCGGTAGTCGACGTGCGAGAGGACGACCGCCGCCACGTCGCTGTTCAGCAGCCCGACGATCTCGTGCGGACGCGCGTGCACGACGGTCCAGCCGACCTGCCGCGCGACGCCGTCGACCACGTAGCGGTCGGTGGGAAAGCCGTCGGGTTCGGTGAGGACGACCCGCGCGTCCGGGCGCAGGGCCGCGGCCGCGTGCAGGCTCTGGAACAGCCGGACGCTCGTGGAGTCCCCGACGACCACCTGACCCGGCGCAGCGCCGACGAGCCGGCCGATCGCGTCGCCGACCCGCGCGGGCGCGTCCCACCAGCCGTGCGTGTTCCACGACGAGATCAGGTCCGTGCCCCACTGCCGGCCGATCACGTCGGCCACGGCCTCCGGGACCGCCTTCGGGAGCGCGCCGAGCGAGTTCCCGTCGAGGTAGACGATCCCGTCGGGAAGGAGGAACCGGTCGCGCAGGTCGGTGCCGGCGTGCGCGCGGTCGAGCTCGGCGGCGCGCTGGTCGAGGTCGTCGCTCACAGTCCGCGAGCCTACGGTGCGTCGCCGCGGACTGGTCGGGGGGCTCGTCGGTGACGAGGGCGAACTAGGATCGCGCGCTGTGACCGTGACCGTCGGAGTCCTCGCCCTGCAGGGAGACGTGCGCGAGCACGTGCGCGCCCTCACCGCCGTCGGGGCCACGGCCGTGCCGGTGCGTCGTCAGCGAGAGCTGGACGCGGTGGACGCGCTCGTGCTGCCCGGCGGCGAGTCCACGACCATGGACAAGCTCCTGCGCGCGTTCGACCTGTTCGAGCCCGTGCGCGACCGGCTGCGCGCCGGGATGCCCGCGTACGGGTCGTGCGCCGGGATGATCCTGCTGGCCGACCGCGTGCTGGGGGGCATCGAGGGCCAGCAGACGCTCGGCGGGGTCGACGTCACGGTCCGGCGCAACGCGTTCGGCCGGCAGGTCGAGTCGTTCGAGACGGACCTGGACATCGACGGCATCGAGGGGCCGGTGCACGGCGTCTTCATCCGGGCGCCCTGGGTCGAGGAGGTCGGCGCCGCGGCCACCGTGCTCTCGCGCGTCGAGTCGGGCCCCGCCGCCGGTAGGATCGTTGCGGTCCGCCAGGGACCGTTGCTGGTGACCTCGTTCCATCCGGAGGTCACCGGAGACACCCGGGTGCACCAGCTGTTCGTAGAGATCGTCCGCGACACCGTGTGAGGTCCGGCGCTGCAGCCGAGACCCGGGGGTACGCGGGCATGCACAGGAGACGAAGGGGTAGCTGAAGCGATGTCGGGTCACTCCAAGTGGGCCACCACCAAGCACAAGAAGGCCGTGGTCGACGCCAAGCGGAGCAAGCTCTTCGCCAAGCTGATCAAGAACATCGAGGTCGCCGCGCGCACCGGCGGCGGTGACCTCGCGGGCAACCCGACGTTGTTCGACGCCGTCCAGAAGGCGAAGCGGAACTCGGTCCCGATCGACAACATCAACCGCGCGGTCAAGCGCGGCTCCGGCCAGGAGGCCGGCGGCGCCGACTACACGACGATCATGTACGAGGGCTACGGCCACGGCGGCATCGCCGTGCTGGTCGAGTGCCTGACGGACAACCGGAACCGCGCGGCGTCCGACGTCCGCGTCGCGTTCACGCGCAACGGCGGCCAGATGGCCGACCCCGGCTCGGTCTCCTACCTCTTCTCCCGCAAGGGCGTCGTCATCGTGCCCAAGGAGGGCACCGACGAGGACTCCGTCATGGAGGCCGTCCTGGACGCCGGCGGCGAAGAGGTCAACGACCTCGGCGAGGCGTTCGAGGTGCTGTCGGAGGCCACGGACCTCGTCCCCGTGCGCACCGCGCTGCAGACCGCCGGCATCGAGTACGACTCCGCGGACGTCGTGTTCTGGCCGGCCATGCAGATCGAGGTCGACGCCGACGGCGCGCGCAAGATCCTGCGGCTCATCGACGCGCTCGAGGACTCCGACGACGTGCAGAACGTCTACGCGAACTTCGACGCCTCCGACGAGGTCATGGCCGAGCTCGAGGACGACTGAGGTTCGACGCAGGGCCGGACCGCGCGACGGTCCGGCCCTTCGTCGTCCCTGGCGTGGCCTCCCCACGGCACCGCCTCCCGGCTGCGACCATGACGGCGTGCGCGTCCTCGGAGTCGACCCCGGCCTGACCCGGTGCGGTCTGGGCGTCGTCGACGGGCTGCCGGGCCGCCGGCTCGCGATGGTCGCCGTCGGTGTGGCCACCTCGGACGCCCTGTGGGACGTGGACCAGCGGCTGCTGCGCATCGAGAAGCAGATCGAGGAGTGGCTCGAGGAGCACGCCCCGGACGCGGTGGCGGTCGAGCGGGTGTTCGCCCAGCAGAACCTGCGCACGGTGATGGGGACGGCGCAGGTGGCGGGTATCGCCATGGTCGCCGCCGCGCGCCGGCGGATCCCGGTCGCCCTGCACACGCCGAGCGAGGTCAAGGCCGCCGTCACGGGAAACGGCCGCGCGGAGAAGGCGCAGGTGCAGACGATGGTGCAGCGACTCCTGCACCTCGAGGAGCTGCCGCGTCCGGCCGACGCCGCTGACGCCCTCGCGCTGGCGGTCTGCCACATCTGGCGCCCGGCGGGCGCCCTCGGCTCGCCGCAGCGTGCACCGGGGTCGATGACCGCCGCGCAACGCGCCTGGGCGTCGGCCGAGCAGGCCGCCCGGCGGCGCGGCTGAGCGTGTCACTCGTACACCTGTTCGCCTGGATGTGCCAGCATGAGCGCATGCGGAACGACGTTGAGGGAGCAGCCCGGTGATCGCCTCGGTCCACGGCACCGTCCAGGCGGTGCGGCTCGACGCCGCCGTGGTCGAGGTCGGTGGGGTTGGTCTCCTCGTGCACGCCACACCGGCGACGCTCGCGGGCCTGCGCGTCGGGTCGTCGGCCCGGCTCGCCACGTCGCTGCTGGTGCGCGAGGACGCGCTGACGCTCTTCGGGTTCGCCGACACCGACGAGCGCGAGGTCTTCGAGATCGTGCAGACCGTGAGCGGTGTCGGGCCACGGCTGGCCCTCGCGATGCTCGCCGTGCACACGCCCGACGGGCTGCGTCGGGCGGTGCTGGACGAGGACGTCAAGGCGTTGCAGCGCGTGCCCGGGATCGGTCTCAAGGGCGCCCAGCGCATCATCCTCGAGCTCAAGGACCGGATCGGGGTGCCCGTCGCCGTGCCGTCGGCCACCGCGGCCCGACCGGTCGCCGGGGACCGGCGCGACATGGTCGTGGAGGCGCTGGTGGGTCTCGGCTGGACCGCGCGCGCCGCCGGGGACGCGGTCTCGACCGTCCTCGAAGGTTCGGAGGGCCCGGTCGGCGAGGACGAGGTCGCCGGCGTCCTGCGCGCCGCGCTCCGCACGCTGGGCGGCGGGCATGTCTGACGACGAGGAGCTGGTCACCGAGCGGTTCGGCGCGGAGTCGCTGGTCCGGAGCGCGTCCGACGACATCGAGCGGGCCGCCGAGGCGGCGCTGCGTCCGCGGAACCTCGAGGAGTTCGTCGGCCAGCGCGTGGTGCGTGACCAGCTGTCCCTCGTGCTGCAGGCCGCCCGGGCGCGGGGGCGGGCACCGGACCACGTGCTGCTCTCCGGCCCACCCGGGCTCGGCAAGACGACGCTCGCCATGATCATCGCCGCCGAGCTCGCCACGTCGCTGCGCGTCACCAGCGGGCCCGCCATCCAGCACGCGGGCGACCTCGCCGCGGTCCTGTCCTCCCTGGAGGAGGGCGAGGTGCTGTTCATCGACGAGATCCACCGGCTCGCCCGGCCGGCGGAGGAGCTGCTCTACGTCGCGATGGAGGACTTCCGGGTCGACGTCATCGTCGGCAAGGGCGCGGGCGCGAGCGCGATCCCGCTGGCGCTGCCGCCGTTCACCGTCGTCGGTGCGACCACCCGGGCCGGCCTGCTCCCGGCGCCCCTGCGTGACCGCTTCGGCTTCACGGGTCACCTGGACTTCTACGCGACCGACGAGCTGGAGCGGGTCCTGATGCGGTCTGCCGGTCTCCTCGGCGTCCCCCTGGCGGCCGAGGCCGCCGCCGAGATCGCGTCCCGCTCGCGCGGGACGCCCCGCATCTCGAACCGGCTGCTGCGGCGCGTGCGCGACTGGGCCGAGATCCGGGGCGACGGCACGCTCAGCCTGTCCGCGGCCCGGGCGGCCCTGGAGGTGTACGAGGTCGACGAGCTCGGCCTGGACCGCCTCGACCGGGCCGTGCTCACCGCGCTGTGCACGCGGTTCGGCGGGGGCCCGGTCGGGCTCACCACCCTGGCGGTCGCCGTCGGCGAAGAGCCGGAGACCGTGGAGACCGTCGCCGAACCGTTCCTCGTTCGCGAGGGGCTCGTCGGTCGGACGCCGCGCGGACGGATCGCCCTGCCTGCGGCCTGGACGCACCTGGGCCTGGACGTCCCGCACTCCGCGGCCACCTTGTTCGGGTAGGTTCAGCCTTCTCGGCCGTCACCCTCGGGCTGTTCTCGCCCGGAATTCCGGCGCAACCCGGAACCTCGCACCGTGGTCGTGCGTTGGAGCGGCGAGCCGCTGCGCCTAGACTGCGGCGAACACATCATCCTGAACGGAGCTCGTAGCTGTGCAACTTTATGCCATCGTCGCCCTCGCCCTGGTCGGCCTCTGGTTCATGTCGCGCCGGACGAAGAAGCAGCAGCGCGCCCAGATGGAGTTCCGCAACAACCTCGCCGCTGGCGACGAGGTGATGACCCACTCCGGCCTCCTCGGCACGGTCGTGGACGTCGAGGACGACGTCATCACGCTCGAGTCTGCCCCCGGCAGCCGCAGCCGGTGGATCCGGGCCGCGATCTCCAAGAAGATCGAGCCGCCCGTCGACGAGGTCGAGGACGAGGCCGACGTCGACGACGAGACCGACCGCACTGACGATGAGCTGCTCGACAACCCCGACGACGCCGTCATCGACGTGCCCGACGACCTGTCCTCGCTCCCGCCCGCCCGCAAGGACGGGGACGCAGACACCAAGTAAGCCTCCGGTCCGGGCGACGATGCCCGGACCTTGACCCCACCCGCTGCTCCCGGCGGGTGCGCGCACGAGAGAAGAACTCCGTTGGCTCCTCCAACCCGCCGCCGCAGGCCCGTCCGCACGCTCGTCGCGCTCGGCGTCCTGATCGCCGCGCTCTTCGGCACCATCGCCGCCGGCGTCAAGTGGTCCGATGCGTCGTGGACCCCGAACCTGGCCCTCGACCTCGAGGGTGGCACCCAGATCATCCTCAAGCCGGTCACGGCCGACGGCAGCAAGCCGCCGTCGGGGACCATCGACCAGGCGATCGGCGTGATCCGGCAGCGCATCGACTCCTCGGGCGTCTCCGAGGCCGAGATCACCAGCCAGGGCAGCAACATCGTCGTCTCCCTGCCGGGTCACCCGAGCGAGGAGACGCTCAAGCTGGTCCGGACCTCGGCGATCATGGAGTTCCGCCCGGTCCTCGTCCAGGGAGCCCCGACGCCGACGGCGGCCACGCCGACGCCCACCTCGACCATCCCGGCCAACGGCGTCGACGCCGCGGCACCGGATCCCACGCCGACCGCGTCCGCGGGTGCGACGCCGTCCGACGTGCCCACCAAGGCGGCGCCGGACAGCCCGAGCGACGCGGCCTACTACGTGACGCCGAAGGTCCAGGCCGACTACGACAAGCTGGACTGCACCGACCCGGCCAACCGCACGGGCGGCCTCAACGGTGACCCGGACAAGGCCTTCGTCACCTGTGACCAGGACGGCACCGCGAAGTACATCCTCGGCCCGGTCGAGGTCGAGGGCGCCCGCATCAGCGGAGCGAACGCCGGCCTCAAGCAGCTGCCGGGCGGCGGCAACAGCAACGAGTGGGTCGTCAACCTCACGTTCGACTCCAAGGGCACCGACCAGTTCACCAAGGTGACCACGCGCCTGCAGGGCCTCACGTCGCCCCAGAACCAGTTCGCGATGGTGCTCGACGGCCTGGTCATCTCGGCGCCGAGCCTCGCTCCCGGCGTGGTCATCTCCGACGGCCGGGCGCAGATCTCGGGCAACTTCACGCGCGACTCCGCAGTCGGCCTGGCCAACCAGCTCAACTTCGGCTCGCTGCCGATCAGCTTCACGGTCCAGAGCGAGGAGCAGATCTCGGCGACTCTGGGCTCCGAGCAGCTGAAGATGGGCCTCGTCGCCGGTCTGATCGGTCTGCTTCTCGTCGTCTTCTACTCGATGTTCCAGTACCGCGCGCTCGGTCTGGTGACGGTCTCATCCCTCGTGGTCTCGGCAACGCTGACCTACGCGATCATCACGCTCTTGTCGTGGCTCAACGGGTACCGGCTCTCGCTCCCCGGCGTGGCCGGTCTGATCGTGGCCATCGGTATCACCGCCGACTCGTTCATCGTCTACTTCGAGCGCATCCGCGACGAGCTGCGCGAGGGTCGTACCCTCGTCGCCGCCGTCGAGCGCGGGTGGTCGCGTGCACGACGAACGATCCTGGCCTCCGACACCGTCAACCTCCTGGCGGCCGTCGTGCTCTACGTGCTGGCCGTCGGCGGCGTCAAGGGCTTCGCGTTCACCCTCGGACTGACCACGCTCCTCGACATCCTCGTCGTGTTCATGTTCACGCACCCGGTCATGGAGCTCCTGTCGAAGACCCGGTTCTTCGGCGAGGGCCACGTGCTGTCCGGCCTCGACCCGCGCCGTCTGGGCGTGCCGACCGTCCGGTACGCCGGCCGCGGCCGGGTGGTGACGGTCGCCCCGGCCGGTGACGACGTCCAGGACGCACCCGAGCAGCCGACCACGGTCGGCGCGGGATCGCGCGTACCGGTGTCGGTCGGTGCGCCGAACGACACCGGCAGGGGCCTGACGATCGCCGAGCGTCGCGCTGCCGCGAAGAAGGCGTCGACCGAGCCGGTCGACGCCCCGGTCGACAGCACGCCGCAGGAGTCCGAGCCCGAGTCCGGGCGCACCGAGGGGAACGAGCACTGATGGCCGCCGGATTCGCCTCGTGGGGCAACGACCTCTACACGGGTCGTCGCTCGTACAACATCGTCGGCCGTCGCAAGATCTGGTTCACGATCTCCACGATCCTCGTGATCCTGTCGGCGATCTTCCTGATCAAGCCCGGCCTGAACCCGGGAATCGACTTCCGCGGCGGCTCGGAGTTCATCGTCAGCGGCGTGGCCGACAAGGACCAGCAGCTGGCCATCGACACCGTGCAGAAGATCGCGCCCGCGGAGGACCCCCGGGTCGCGACCGTCGGCGCGAACAGCCTGCGCATCCAGACCTCCACCCTCGAGAACGCCGAGGTCGAGCAGGTCAAGGCCGCACTGGCGACGGCGTACGGGGTTCCCGTCGGGAACGTCACGAGCTCCTTCATCGGGCCGTCCTGGGGCAAGGACATCTCGCAGAAGGCGATCATCGGCATCATCGTCTTCCTGGTGCTCGTCACCGTCGTGATGTCGGTCTACTTCCGGAACTGGCGAATGGCCCTGGCGGCGCTCCTGGCGTTGTTCCACGACCTCATCATCACGGTGGGCGTCTACGCGGCGGTCGGCTGGGAGGTGACGCCGGCGACGGTGATCGGCTTCCTGACCATCCTCGGCTACTCGATCTATGACACCGTCGTCGTGTTCGACAAGGTGCGCGAGAACACCGCGGACACGCTCGAGCAGTCGCGCTGGACCTACGCCGAGAAGGCCAACCTGGCCGTCAACCAGACGCTGGTCCGGTCGATCAACACCTCGGTCGTCGCGCTCCTGCCGGTCGCCGCGATCCTCTTCGTCGGCGCCGTCGTGCTCGGCGCCGGGACGTTGCGTGACATCGCGCTCGCCCTGTTCGTGGGCATGCTCATCGGCACGTTCTCGTCGGTCTTCCTGGCGACGCCGTTCGAGGTGGTCCTGCGTCAGCAGGAGCCCGCGATCAAGGCGCACACGGACAAGGTCCTCAAGGCTCGCGTCGCTGCGGCCGCCGGCGTGTCGGACGAGGGCGAGCTCGCGGCGACCGGTCCGATGTTCGTCCCGGCCGGCGCGCTCAAGGCGGGCTCGCACCAGGGTGTTGCGGCCCAGCCGAAGCGCCGCCCGACGAAGAAGTGACCCAGCCCGACCCCCAGTCGAGAACGGCAGGGGCGCCCTCGGACGCCCCTGCTGTCTCCACGCTCGTCGGATCTGCCGACGCCGGTCGGGGCGGCAGGGCCGTCGACCGGTCGGACGTCGTGCTCCGCGTGGAGCAGCTGGTCCGCCTCGTGCCGGACTACCCGGAGCCGGGGATCTTGTTCCGCGACATCACGCCTCTGCTCGCCGACGCCGACGCGTTCGCCGACGTGATCGCGGCGATCGCTGCCGCGGTGGAGGGGCCCGTCGATCTCGTCGCAGGGATGGAGGCGCGGGGGTTCCTGTTCGCCGCTCCCGTCGCGGTCGCGCTCGGGGCCGGCGTCCTGCCGGTGCGCAAGGCCGGCAAGCTGCCGGGCCCGACCGCGTCCCAGTCGTACGCGCTCGAGTACGGCACGGCCACGATCGAGGTCCACCCGGACACCATCCCGGCCGGTGCGCGGGTGCTCGTGCTCGACGACGTGCTCGCCACCGGCGGGACTGCCGCGGCGACCGTCGAGCTGCTCGAACGGTGCGGCGCCGTCGTCGTCGGGCTGACGTTCCTGGTCGAGCTCGAGGCCTTGCGCGGCCGCGACCTGCTCGGCGGCCGCCCGATCGACGTGCTGGTCACGGTCCCCTGAGGCGCCGGCGGTGCCGTCCGGGGGCTCGCACGGTCGTAGACTGACGCCTCGACCGAGGGAGGGGGTGCGATGACAGAGGACGTCCGCACGCCCGAGACCGGCCTCGACGGCGCCCCCGACGCCCAGCCCGGCGCCCCCTCGGGCCGCATGCGATCGCGGCTGGGCCGGTTCGGCGCACGCAGCGGCGCGGCGTTCCCGGCGCTCGAGCCGGTGCTGCAGGCCGCGCGCACCAACCACCCGAAGGCCGACCTCGCGGTCGTCGAGCAGGCCTACGTGGTCGCCGAGAAGGCGCACCGCGGGCAGCTGCGCAAGAGCGGCGACCCGTACATCACGCATCCCGTCGCCGTCGCGACGATCCTGGCCGAGCTCGGCATGACACCCTCGACGCTCGCCGCCGCGCTCATGCACGACACGGTCGAGGACACCGACTACTCCCTGGACCAGCTGCGTCGCGAGTTCGGTCCCGAGATCGCGATGCTCGTCGACGGCGTGACCAAGCTGGACAAGGTCACCTACGGCGACGCCGCGCAGGCCGAGACGGTCCGCAAGATGGTCGTGGCGATGTCCCGCGACATCCGCGTCCTGGTGATCAAGCTCGCCGACCGGCTGCACAACGCCCGCACCTGGAAGTTCGTCGCGGCGGCCTCGGCCGAGAAGAAGGCGCGCGAGACGCTCGAGATCTACGCGCCCCTTGCCCACCGCCTCGGCATGAACACGATCAAGTGGGAGCTCGAGGACCTGTCGTTCGCGACGCTCTACCCCAAGGTCTACGACGAGATCGTGCACCTGGTCGCGGAGCGCGCACCCGCCCGCGAGGAGTACCTGGCCACCGTCCGCGAGCAGGTCGGTGCCGACCTGAACAAGGCGAAGATCAAGGCCACGGTCACCGGACGGCCGAAGCACTACTACTCGATCTACCAGAAGATGATCGTGCGCGGCCGCGACTTCGCGGACATCTACGACCTCGTGGGCGTCCGGGTGCTCGTCGACACCGTGCGCGACTGCTACGCGGCGCTCGGCTCGCTGCACGCGCGATGGAACCCGGTACCCGGCCGGTTCAAGGACTACATCGCGATGCCCAAGTTCAACCTCTACCAGTCGCTGCACACCACGGTGATCGGGCCCGAGGGCAAGCCGGTCGAGATCCAGATCCGCACGCACGACATGCACCGCCGGGCCGAGTACGGCGTCGCCGCGCACTGGAAGTACAAGGAGAGCGCCAAGGGCGCCGTGCCGGACGCTCAGGGCAACGACATGCAGTGGCTCCGGCAGCTTGTCGACTGGCAGAAGGAGACCGCCGACCCGAGCGAGTTCCTGGACTCCCTGCGGTTCGAGATCGCCGGCTCGGAGGTCTACGTCTTCACGCCGAAGGGTGACGTGATCGGCCTGCCGTCCGGGTCGACGCCGGTCGACTTCGCCTACGCCGTGCACACCGAGGTCGGGCACCGCACGATGGGCGCGCGCGTCAACGGCCGCCTGGTCCCGTTGGACTCCTCGCTCGAGAACGGGGACGTCGTCGACGTCTTCACCTCGAAGTCGGAGACCGCCGGGCCGTCGCGCGACTGGCTCGGCTTCGTCAAGAGTCCTCGCGCGCGGAACAAGATCCGGCAGTGGTTCTCCAAGGAGCGCCGCGAGGAGGCGATCGAGCACGGCAAGGACGCCATCGCCAAGGCGATGCGCAAGCAGAACCTGCCCATCCAGCGGCTGCTCTCGCACGAGTCGCTCGTCGCCGTGGCCAACGAGATGCGCTACGCCGACGTGTCGTCGCTGTACGCCGCGATCGGCGAGGGCCAGGTGTCCGCCGCCACGGTCGTCCAGCGGCTCGTGCAGTCGATGGGCGGCGAGACCGCGAACGAGGAGGACCTCGCCGAGGTCGCGCGCCCCGGCAGCACGCAGCGCCGCGTCCGTACGGGCGACCCGGGCGTCATCGTCAAGGGCGTCGACGACATCTGGGTCAAGCTTGCCAAGTGCTGTACACCGGTGCCCGGAGACGACATCGTCGGGTTCGTGACCCGCGGCGCAGGCGTCTCCGTGCACCGTTCGGACTGCATCAACGTGGCGAGCCTGCGGGCCGAGCCCGAGCGCATGGTCGACGTGCAGTGGAGCCAGACGAGCTCGTCACTGTTCCTCGTGCAGATCCAGGTCGAGGCGCTCGACCGCAGCAGGCTCCTCTCGGACGTCACACGCGTGCTGTCCGACTCGCACGTGAACATCCTGTCGGCGTCGGTCTCGACCTCGCGGGACCGCGTGGCTCTCTCGCGGTTCGTGTTCGAGATGGCGGAACCGTCGCACCTGGCCTCGGTCCTCGCCGCGGTCCGCAAGGTCGAGGGCGTCTTCGACGTCTATCGCGTGACCGGCGCCAAGTCGGCCGACGGGCCCGTGACCCGCGCCTGACGCGTCCCGTCAGGCCAGCCGGCGGAGCGCGTCCCGGGCGCCCAGGATGCCCCGGTGGCCGGCGAGACGGTCGAGCTGCTCGAGAGCCAGCTCGGGGTCGAACCCCACGGTGAGCAGCGGTTCGAGCAGTCGGAGCGCCTCGCCGAGCGGCAGCTGACGACAGACGTCGATCCCGGTCCGCTGCACGGTCGTCGCGCGAACGAGCCCGACCGGTTCCACGTCGTCGGGCCCGAACGTGGCCTCGGCCGTGAGGCGCAGCGGGTGCGGGTCTGCCCGGCGCGAGCGGGACGCGACCAGCACGTCGAGGCGACGTGGCGGGAACAGCCCGGTGTGCAGCCAGACCGCGCTCCCACGCCCCACGACACCCCGGGCCGGTACGAGCGGGGCGAGCGCGAGCGAGCGCCTGGCGGGCGTCTCCTCGAGGTCGGCCGCGATCGCGACGTCGCCCCACAACGGTCTCAGGACGCCGTCGTCCAGGTACCTCCACCACGCGGCGGCGCCGACATCGGACCGCCGCAGCGTCTCGGGGAGGATCAGCGGTCGGGAACGGTACGGGGCGAGGACGTCCATCCGACGAGCATCGCCGGAACGCGAGCCCCGACGCCGCCGAGCAGCCGATCTGTGGACGACGACGGGGCCGGGCCGACCGGCCCGGCCCCGTCGAACGATCAGCTGGCCGTCCCCGTCAGCCGCGGGCGTCCTGGGCCGCCCGCTGAACCTGCTCGAGCCACGCGCGACGGGCGTCGAGCGCTGCCTGGGCGTCGGCGATCTTGCGGGCGTCGCCCACGGCCTTGGCCTTCGCGAGGTCGGCCTCGAGCCCGGCGATGGCCTGCTCGAGCTGAGCAGCCGCACCCTCGGCGCGCGCGCGCGTCTCGGGGTTGGTGCGACGCCACTGCGCCTGGTCGGTGTCGCGGACGACCGCCTCGACCGCGCGCAGCCGGCCCTCGATGCGCTGGACGTCGCCGCGCGGAACCTTTCCGGCGGCCTCCCAGCGGTCCTGGATGCGGTTGAGCGTCTGCTTGGCGGCGGCGAGGTTGGTGACCGGGAGCAGCGCCTCGGCCTCGGCGAGGAGGGCCTCCTTGACCTCGAGGTTCGCGCGGAACTCCTCGTCGGTGGCGGCGCTCTGGGCGTCCCGCGCCGCGAAGAACGCGTCCTGGGCGGCCCGGAACCGGGCCCACAGGGCGTCGTCGTCGGCGCGGCTGGCGCGACCCGCTGCCTTCCACTGGACCATCAGGTCGCGGAAGACCCCGGCGGTCGCGCCCCAGTCGGTGCTGGTCTGGAGACGCTCGGCCTCGGCGACCAGGGACTCCTTGACCTGCTTGGCGGAGGCGTTGCGGGTCTCGAGCTCGGCGAAGAAGTGCCGACGCTCGCGGTCGAACGTGGTCCGTGCGTGGCTGAACCGCTTCCAGAGGGTCTCCTCCGTCGGCCGGTCGAGGCGCGGTCCCGTGCGCTGCGCCTCCTTCCACTGGTCGAGCAGCACGCGCAGCTGCTCCCCGGCGGGCCGCCACTGGATGCGCGACGGGTCCGTGCCGGCGATCTTCTCGGCCTGCTCGACGATCTGGGTGCGGGAGACGACGGCTGCCTCGCGGGCGGCCGCCCGCTCCGCCTCGGCGACGGCGCGACGCTCGGCCGCGGTGGCGCGCAGAGCCTCGAGCCGGGCGCGCAGCCCGTCCAGGTCGCCGACGGCGGCCGGCTCGGCCGTCTCCTCGGTCAGCTTGGCGAGCGTCTGGTCGATCTCCTTGACGGAGAGGTCAGCCGCGCCGAGGCGAGCCTCGAAGAGCGCCACCTTGGCCTGGAGGTCGAGGAACCGCCGCACGTAGAGCGCAAGAGCCTCATCCTTGGTCGCGCCCGGGAACTGCCCCACGACGCGCTCGCCGGCGGCCTCGCGCACCGACACCGTGCCCTCGTCGTCGACGCTGCCGAAGGTGGCGGCGATCGCTGCCTCGGCGGCGTCCTGCGGGGGTGCGACCGGTGCCGGCGCGGCCGCGGCGGACGCCGGGGTTGCGGGGTGGGTCGGCGGGTGGGGGACGGGACGCGGCCGCGGGCTCGGGCGCGGCGTGGGCCGGGGGGCCTCGTCGGTCGGGGTGACGGCGTCGAGCACGGTGACGTCGTCCGAGACGACCTCGCCGTCGACCCTGACGATGTCCTCGACCACGACGACCTGCTCGACGACGTCGGGCGCGCCGTCGCCGTCGACGTCGGTCACGACGGTGATCTCCTCGACCACGACGGTCTCCTCGACGACGTCGAGCTCCCCGTCCCCGTCGACGTCCGCGACGACGGTCGTCTCGTGCACCGTGACGACGTCCTCGATGACCTCGTCGTCCGTGATCGTGATCTCGTCGGAGACGACCTCCTCGGACACGGTGACGTCCTCGAGCACGGAGACCTCGTCGGAGACGACCTCGCCGTCGATCGTGACGATCTCCTCGAGGACCACGAGGTCCTCGACGACGTCGATGACGCCGTCGCCGTCGACGTCCGTCGCAGTCGTGACGTGCTCGACGAGCTCGGTCTCCTCCACGACGTCGAGCTCTCCGTCGCCGTCGACGTCCGCGACGACGGTCGTGTCGTGCACCGTGACGACGTCCTCGACGACCTCGTCGTCGGTGATCGTGATCTCGTCGGAGACGACCTCGTCGGACACGGTCACGTCCTCGACGACCGTGACCTCGTCGGCGACGACATCACCGTCGACGGTGACGACCTCCTCGACCAGCAGGGCGGTCTCGACGACGTCGCCGTCCGAGATCACGGTGACCTCCTCGACGAGGACGACGTCCTCGACGACCGCGCCGTCGACCAGCGCGATCTCGTCGGAGACGACCTCCTCGGTGACGACGACGGCGTCGGCGTCCTCGAGATCGTCGGGGGAGTCGGACGCGGCGAGCGCCTCGTCCGGCGCGTCGACCGCGTCGGTCCCGGGGGCCACCTCCGCGTCGTCGGGCACGGGACCGGGCGTCGGGGTCTGAGTCACTGGATCTTCACTCCCTCGATGATGACGTCGGACACCGGGGCCTGAGTGCCCGTCGTGGTGCCCGCGTCGGCGATGGCCTGCACGACGGGCATACCCGACGTGACGTGACCGAACACGGTGTAGCCGCCCGCGGTGTCCGCGGGGATGGTCGAGTCCTTGTAGACGATGAAGAACTGGCTGCCCATCGACGAGCCGTTGTTCTGCTGTCGGGCCATGGCGATCGTGCCGGCCGGGTAGACCCCGTCGGCGGGCGCGTTCTCGATCGGTCCCCAGGTGTAGCCGGGGCCGCCCGAGCCGGTGCCGGTCGGGTCGCCGCACTGCAGCACGAAGAGGCCGTCGGCCTCACCGGTGAGGCGGTGGCACTTCGTCTTGTCGAAGAAGCCCTTGCCGGCCAGCGTCACGAAGTTGGCGACGGCCTGCGGCGCCGCGGCACCGTCGAGCGAGATGCCCACGTCGCCCTGCGTCAACGAGATGTCGCCGGTCCAGGTGCGGGCCTGCGCGAGGGAGGGGTCCGGCACGTCGGCGGAGTTGGCGGTGGGCGCGGTCGTCGGTTCGGCGGCCGGTGTCGTGGCCGACGCGGACGGCGTGCCGTCGTCGTTGTTCAGCACGACCAGCGCACCGACGCCGAGGGCCAGGACCAGGGCGGCGACGACGCTGCCCGCGATCCAGCGCTGACGCGACTTGCGCGCCCGCGCGTGAGCCTGACGCTCCTGCCACTTCTCGTACCGCCGACGCTCGTACTCCCGTTCGCGCTTGATGGACACGCCCACTCCTCGCATCGTTGTGCGTCGACGACAGGCACCTCACCTGCCGCACTGCACGAAGCAACCCCGGACAGTCTAGGCAAGCCCGGGGTGCGCACCGCCATCGGGGCCACGCGGCGGGACGGCGGGCGGGCTACGGTGCGTGGCATGCAGGTGATCACGGTCGTCGCCCCGGTGTTCGGCGCGCGGTGCAGCATCCTCGTCGACGACGACGGGTCGTGCGTCGTGCTGGACGCGGGGGCGGGGGTGGCGGACGACGTCCTCGACCTCGTCGCGGCCCGCGGGTTGACCCCCCTCGCGGTGCTGGCCACCCATGGTCACGTCGACCACACGTGGGACGCCGCCCGGCTGTCGGCGGCGTTCGAGGTGCCCGTCCTCCTGCACGCCGCGGACGCGTACCGGCTGGCCGACCCGTTCGGCACGCTCGGCGTCCTGGGCCACGCCGTGCACGACCCGCGCGGCCCGCTGGCGCAGGCGCTCGCCGCCGCGGGCGTCGAGCCGTCGTCCTACAAGGCGCCCACCCGGATCGAGACGTTCGGCGCCGCCGCGGACCCGCGCAGCCCGGACGTGACGCTCGAACTGGGCGGCTTGCGGATCGTCGCGCGGCACGCGCCGGGGCACACCGAGGGCAGCACGCTCTACCTCATCGACACGGGTGACGCAGGCGAGGGCCAGCTCGCGTTCACGGGCGACGTCCTGTTCGCCGGCACGATCGGCCGCACCGACCTGCCGGGTGGTGACTCGGCCACCATGGAACGCACCCTTCGGGAGGTGGTGGCCCTCCTCGCCCCGCCGACGGTCGTCATCCCGGGGCACGGGCCGACCAGCACCATGGCCTCCGAGCTGGTGGACAACCCGTTCTTGAACGGCTGAGACGTCTGGAAGGATCGGGCCCCATGGCACGACCGACCCCCCTGTCCGGATTCCCCGAGTGGCTGCCCGAGGGGCGCCTCGTCGAGCAGCACGTCCTCGACGTCCTGCGCCGCACGTTCGAGCTGCACGGGTTCGCCGGGATCGAGACCCGGGCGGTCGAGCCGCTCGACCAGCTCCTGCGCAAGGGCGAGACCTCCAAGGAGGTCTACGTGCTGAGCCGGTTGCAGGAGGAGGAGCTCGATCGGACCGCCGGGCTGGGCCTGCACTTCGACCTGACCGTGCCCTTCGCGCGGTACGTGCTGGAGAACGCCGGGCACCTGGCCTTCCCGTTCCGGCGCTACCAGATCCAGAAGGTCTGGCGCGGTGAGCGCCCGCAGGACGGGCGCTTCCGCGAGTTCGTCCAGGCAGACATCGACGTGGTGGGCGCCGGAGCGCTCCCGTACCACTACGAGGTCGAGCTGCCCCTGGTCATGGCCGCCGCTCTCGGCGCGCTCCAGGAGATCGGCGTCCCCCCGGTGCGGATCCTCGTGAACAACCGGAAGGTCGCGGAGGGCTTCTACCGCGGTCTCGGCCTGGACGACGTCGAGGCCGTGCTGCGCTCCATCGACAAGCTGGACAAGATCGGTGCGGACAAGGTCGCCGCGTTGCTCGTCGCCGAGGTGGGTGCCGACGAGGCGCAGGCGCGCGCATGCCTCGCGCTCGCCGCGATCAGCGGCTCCGACGAGGGCGTCATCGACGCCGTCCGCGCCCTTGCCTCGAGCCTGGACGTCTCGAACGAGCTTCTCGACGAGGGCCTCGCGGAGCTCGGTGCTCTGATCCGCGCGGCCTCCGTGCGGGCACCGGGCGTCGTCGTCGCGGACCTGAAGATCGCGCGCGGGCTCGACTACTACACAGGGTCCGTCTACGAGACGGTCCTGGTCGGCCACGAGCAGCTCGGCTCGATCTGCTCCGGCGGCCGGTACGACACGCTCGCGTCGGACGGGGCGACGACCTACCCGGGCGTCGGTCTGTCGATCGGCGTGTCCCGGCTGGTCTCTCGCCTCCTCGGCGCGGGCCTCGTCCGCGCCAGCCGTTCCGTGCCCAGCGCAGTTCTGGTCGCGGTTGCGTCGGAGGAGGACCGGGACCGTTGCGACGCGGTCGCGGCGACGATCCGGTCGCGTGGCATCCCCGTCGAGGTCGCCCCCTCGGCCGCCAAGTTCGGCAAGCAGATCCGGCACGCGGACCGGCGCGGGATCCCGTTCGTGTGGTTCACAGGCGTCGACGGCGCGCCCGACCAGGTCAAGGACATCCGCTCGGGGGAGCAGGTGGATGCCGACGCGAGCACCTGGGCACCCGACGCGGCCGACCTGTGGCCGCGGGTGGTGCCCGCCGAGGCTTGACAGGCGTTCGAACACATGTTCGCATGAGGTCATGCGATGGGATGGCCAGAAGCTCGGGACGGACGATGCGACCGTGCTGCCCGGGCTCGCCATGGCGGGACTGCAGCGCAGCGTGCGGACGCCCGAGTTCGCCGGCGTCACGTTCCACGAGGTCACCTGCAAGAGCGCCCTGAACAAGGTGCCGGCGGCGTCGGCGATGCCGTTCCGGTGGACGGTCAACCCGACGAGGGGCTGCCTCCATGCCTGCTCCTACTGCCTCGATCCAACCACCCGGATCCTGATGGCCGATGGGCGCGAGCGGGCGCTCGGTGACATCGCCATCGGCGACGAGATCATGGGGACCCGCCTGATCGGCCGTTACCGTCGCTACGACCGGACCGTGGTCAGCGACGTCTGGCATACGCGGAAGCGCACGTTCCGGGTGACTCTCGAGGACGGCACGGTCCTCGTGGCGAGCGGTGATCACCGCTTCCTGACGACACGCGGATGGAAGCACGTGACCGGCGCGACGTCGGGTCGTGAGTGCCGACCGCATCTGACGACGAACGACAAACTTCTCGGCTTCGGCGTCGGGCTGGTACCCGCCGCCGACGACGTCACCATGCGCTCTACCGACTTTCGACGCGGCTATCTCGCCGGAATGATCCGGGGCGACGGCACGATGCTCCAGCGCACGTACACCAGGCAGTCCGGGCGCCCCGATGACGTGAGCAGGTTCCGGCTCGCTCTCGCGGACTCCGAGGCGCTCGACCGGAGTCAGCAGTACCTCTCCGACGAGGGAGTCGCGACGTATCGGCGACTGTTCGGCCGCCCGCAGATGAACCGGCGTCCCATGTCCGGCATCTTCACCTCTCGAACCGCGCACCATGACGACATCACGGGCCTGATCGCGTGGCCACCCGAACCGAGTGTGGCCTGGCGGCAGGGCTACCTGTCGGGGCTCGTCGACGCCGAAGGTAGCTGCTCGCGCGGAGTCCTGCGCATCTCGAACTCAGATCCGGCGATTCTTGCGCAGGCGCGGCAGGCGTTGTCGTCCCTGGGGATCCCGCACGTTCAGGAGCCGGCGCGGCAGAACGGGGTCGCCAACATCCGCGTCACCGGCGGACTCGCCGAACGGAGGCGGTTCTTCGCGCAGACGAGCCCGGCGATCACTCGCAAGCTCGACTTCGTAGGGATGGAAGTGACGTCCACCGCGCGGCTTCGGGTCGTATCGATCGAGGACCTCGAGGTGGTGTCGGACCTGATCGACATCACGACGGCGACCGGCGACTTCATCGCCAACGGAGTGATCAGCCACAACTGCTTCGCGCGGCCGACGCACGAGTACCTCGAGCTGAACGCCGGGCGGGACTTCGAGACGCAGATCGTCGTGAAGACGAACGTCGTCGACGTGCTGCGGGCCGAGCTGCACCGGCCGTCGTGGCAGCGGGAGCACGTCGCGCTCGGCACCAACACCGACCCGTACCAGCGCGTGGAGGGTCGCTACCGGCTCATGCCGGGCATCATCGACGCGCTGGCCGGTAGCGGAACACCGCTCTCGATCCTCACCAAGGGCACGCTGCTACGGCGTGACCTCCCGCTGCTCGCGGAGGTGCAGCGCACGGTTCCCGTCGGGATCGGGGTCTCGCTGGCGATCGGCGACGAGGCGCTGCAGCAGGCCATGGAGCCCGGAACGCCGACGCCCCGCGCTCGCCTGGAGCTCATCCGTGCGGTGCGCGAGGCGGGCCTGCCGTGCGGCGTCATGGTGGCGCCGGTGCTGCCGTGGCTGACGGACGACCGTGCCCGACTCGACGCCCTGCTGGCGGAGCTGGCCGCTGCGGGGGCGACGGGCGTCACGGTCCTGCCGCTGCACCTGCGCGGCCCGGTCAAGCCGCTCTTCCTCGCCTGGCTCGGCGAGCACGCCCCCGCGCTGGTGCACCGGTACGAGGCGCTCTACGGGCGCGGCGCCTACGTGCCGCAGGAGTACGCCCGCTGGCTCGAGCGTCGGGTGCGTCCGTTGTTGGTCCGGCACGGCTTCGAGGGCCGGGACCGGCGTGCGTTCCGACGGCAGGGGGAGGGGGCGTACCCGGAAGGGAGCGTCGTCGCCGACGCCGGGTTGCCGGCGCTCGAGCTGCCGGTCGCCGCGGCGCAGCCGGTGCTGTTCTGAGCACGGGCGGTGCGCCGGACACGCACCTGGCGTGTCCGGGTGACCACCAGCCGCATCTCGTTCGACGGGCACATCGCCGGGTTCGGGACCGTCGAGGGCACGCGCGTGGTCGTCGGCCGCTGGCTGGTCTCGCCGCTCGGGTCCTTCGTCGACGTCATGGTCGAACGCGCCGACGGCGCCCGCCTGCTGCTCGCGCCGCGCGACGACGTCGCGGAGCTGGTGGCGGCGACGTACACGTCCGACGCATCCCACGTCGTGCCCGTGACGTTGCAGACCGACGAGGCGCGGCGTCGCTGGAGGCCGCGCGCGGGGCCGCTGACCGTCGACCTCACGATCGGTCCTCGGACGGTCGTCGGGCTCATGCTGGCGCTGGTGCCGCGCCATCCGGCGGTCGCTCCACTGGTCGCGACGGCGGTCGACCCGCTCGCCCGCGTGATCCTGACCGGCGTCCGCGCCCACGGGACGGCAGGCCACGATCGTCGGGAGTGGTACGCCGCGACCGACCAGCACGCGGTGACCGGAGTCCGGGCGCTGTGGGGCTCCTCGGACCTCGGGGGACTGGCACCGGTCGGCCCGGCGGTCCCGTTCGGGTTCTCGTCGGTGCCGCTGACGCCGAGCCTCACGCGAGTCCGCAGCACGATGGAATTGACGGCGGGGCGCCGACCCGGCGGGCACTAAGATCGTGCGGGCGTCCGACGGGCGCTCCCACCCCCGACCCCGAAGGACCTTCCGTGCTCCGCACCCACACGGCCGGCTCTCTGCGAGCCGAGCAGATCGGCACCACCGTCACCCTCACGGGCTGGGTGGACCGGCGGCGCGATCACGGCGGCGTCGCGTTCGTGGACCTGCGGGACGCGTCCGGCATCGCCCAGGTCGTGATCCGCGACGAGAGCGTCGCGCACGGCCTGCGCGCCGAGTACGTGCTGCAGGTGACGGGCGAGGTCGGTCGTCGGCCCGAGGGGAACGAGAACCCGAACCTCGCGACAGGCGAGATCGAGCTCGTCGCCGCGGACGTCGTCGTGCTCAACGAGGCGGCGCCGCTGCCGTTCCAGGTGTCGTCGTCGCTGGACGAGACGGTCGGCGAGGAGGCGCGCCTGAAGTACCGCTACCTCGACCTGCGCCGTCCGGCCCCCGCCAAGGCCATGCGCCTGCGCGCCAAGGCCAACCAGGCCGCGCGTCGCGTGCTCGACGCGCAGGAGTTCGTCGAGGTGGAGACGCCCACGCTGACGCGCTCGACGCCCGAAGGTGCCCGCGACTTCCTGGTGCCCGCGCGACTGAGCCCCGGCTCCTGGTACGCGCTGCCGCAGTCGCCGCAGCTGTTCAAGCAGCTGCTGATGGTCGGCGGGCTCGAGCGGTACTACCAGATCGCCCGCTGCTACCGCGACGAGGACTTCCGCGCGGACCGTCAGCCGGAGTTCACGCAGCTGGACGTCGAGATGAGCTTTGTCGAGCAGGACGACGTCATCGCGCTCGGCGAGCAGGTGCTGGTCGCGCTCTGGGACCTGATCGGGGTCACCATCCCGACGCCGATCCCGCGCATGACGTTCGCCGACTCGATGGCCCGGTACGGCAACGACAAGCCGGACCTGCGCTTCGGCCTCGAGCTGGTCGAGCTGACCGAGTACTTCGTCGACACCCCGTTCCGCGTGTTCCAGGCGCCCTACGTCGGTGCCGTCGTCCAGCCGGGTGGCGGTTCGACGCCGCGCCGCGGGTTCGACGCCTGGCAGGAGTGGGCCAAGCAGCGCGGCGCCAAGGGCCTCGCGTACGTCACGGTCGGCGAGGACGGCGAGCTCGGGGGACCGGTCGCCAAGAACCTGTCCGAGGCCGAGCGGGCCGGTCTGGTGGCCGCCGTCGGCGCGAGCCCGGGCGACGCGGTGTTCTTCGCGGCGGGCAAGACGAGCGAGGCCAGGGGGCTGCTCGGGGCCGCGCGCCTCGAGATCGGCCGCCGCGGCGACCTCATCGACCCGGACGAGTGGAAGTTCGTCTGGATCGTGGACGCGCCGCTGTTCAAGCCCACCGGCGAGGACGACGACGTCGCGGTGGGCGGCGGCGCCTGGACGGCCGTGCACCACGCGTTCACGTCGCCGACGCCGCAGTGGATCGACACGTTCGAGCAGGACCCCGGCGCAGCGCTGGCCTACGCCTACGACATCGTCTGCAACGGCAACGAGATCGGCGGCGGATCGATCCGTATCCACCGCAGGGACGTCCAGGAGCGCGTGTTCGACCTCATGGGCATCGGCCCGGCCGAGGCGCAGGAGAAGTTCGGCTTCCTGCTCGACGCGTTCCAGTTCGGCGCGCCGCCGCACGGCGGGATCGCGTTCGGCTGGGACCGCATCCTCGCGCTGCTGACCGGCTCGGAGTCGATCCGCGACGTCATCGCGTTCCCGAAGTCGGGCGGCGGCTACGACCCGCTGACAGCCGCGCCGGGTCCGATCACGCCCGAGCAGCGCCGCGAGGCGGGCGTCGACTTCACGCCGAAGCCGGCGTCCGCAGGTCCGGAAAGCGCGCCCAAGGCCTGATGGCGGATTTCCTCGAGCGCCTCCCGCCCCGGTGGCGGGAGGACCGCATGATCCTCGGCGACCGTGCCCGGTGGCGCGACGTCGAGGTGATCGGGGACGACGACGGGTTGCTGCTCGTCATCGACGGACCGCGTCGACCGACGCTGCTCGGGCGCGGCGACGCCGAGGCGGTTGGCGCGCTGGTCGCCCGCGCGGAGTGCGGCCCCGCGCGCTGGATGAGCGTCCCGCGACGCTGCGCACCCGGTCCTGACGTGCTGAGCGGGCTCGATCTGGCGCCCTTCTCGACGTGGGACTGGCTGACCTCCGACACACTTCCGTCGGCTGTCCCGCGCGAAGGGGAGGTGCGCCGGCTCGACCACGTCGCCGACGCCGACCGGATCCACACGTGCCTGCGAGAGGCGAATCCGGGGACGTCCGCCGATCCCGCGGGCGACCACGAGCTCGGCTGGTGGGGCGTCGAGGTCGACGGACTCCTGGCAGGCGTCGTCGGCGTCAACGAGCGAGGCGGGCCGACCGACGGCGGCTCGTCGTGGCACGTGCACGGTCTGGGCGTCCTGCCGCGCCTGCGCGGGGCGGGTCTCGGTGCGGCATTGACGGCAGCGGTCACCCGAGCCGGGCTGACCGGCGGGGCTTCCTGGGTCTCGCTCGGCATGTACGCGGAGAATGACGGAGCCCGTCGCCTGTACCACCGCCTCGGCTATCGGACGGAGGCCGAGCTCGCCTCGTTCGGGCCGGCCGGGCAGGATCGTCCGCCGGGCTGAGGCTCACCAGCGCAGCGGCGGCGGGCCGTCCTGCGTGAACGCCGGGTTGCGTGGCTCGTCGACCGGCTCGGGCGTCGGGTCGTCCTCGTGGACCCATGCCCAGATGCCGGGCAGGAACTTCAGCCAGAGCAGCAGGTTGTCGGCGTCGAAGACGATCCACCACTTCTCCGCGACCCACACGAAGAGCGCCGTCGTCGCGACGATGACCGCCGTCCATCCGACGCCGAACGCGATGACGAAGGAAGCGGTCAGGAGGAGCAGCGGCGCGACGACGGCCGCGGTCGCGGTGACGGCGACGGCCCGGCGCACCCGACGTTCTGGATACCAGCTCCACCGGACGCCGAGGAGGTCCTGCCAGGTCGTGCCGAACACTCTGCGCACCCTTCGCTGTGGACGGCGGGAGAGTCACGACGCTACCGGCGGTCGTCCGCTCGACGCATGGCCGTCACCCGTTCGGTCGGGCGCGGGTCAGTGGATGATGCCCAGTCGTTCGTGCACCCGGCGCAGGAAGGCCGGTGCCCACCAGTTCCTCCGGCCGAGCAGGGTCATGGTCGCCGGGACCAGCAGCAGGCGGACGATCGTCGCGTCGATGAGCACCGCGATCGCGAGCGAGAAGCCGACCTCCTTGATCACGAGCAGCTTTCCGGCGACGAAGCCGGCGAACACCACGATGACGATCAGCGCCGCCGAGGTGATGATCCGGCCGGACCGCTGCATGCCGAGCCGGACGGCCTCGTCGTTGGGCACGCCGGCGTCGACCAGCTCCTTGATGCGCGAGAGCAGGAACACCTCGTAGTCCATCGCCAGGCCGAACCCGAACGCGATGACCAGGGTCACCACGTACGTCTCGATCCCGCCGGTCGGCGTGAAGCCGAGCAGCCCGGACAGGTGCCCGTCCTGGAACACCCAGACCATGACGCCGAGCGACGCGGCCAGGGAGAGCGCGCTGGTGAGCAGCGCCTGGACCGGCACGACGATCGAGCCCGTCATGAGGAAGAGCAGGACGATCGTGGCCAGGGCGACGATCGCGATCGCGATCGGTGCGCGGGCCATGACGGCCGCGGTGAAGTCGATCTGCGACGCGGCCTGCCCGATCACCCAGGTGGGGAAGGGGGCATCCAGGGCCCGGAGCTCCTCGACGACATGCCGGGACGTGGCGTCACCGGGATCGTCGGTGTCGGGCCGGACGCCGATCGTGACGTAGGAGCCGACCGCGGCCGGCGGGTCGACGGACGCGACCCCGTCGATGCCCTCCAGGGTCGCGGCCCAGCTGGTCGCCTCCGCGAGCGTGGTCTCGGCGACGATCGTCACGGCCGGCGTCGACGCGGCGGGGTAGTCGCTGGCCAGGAGCTCCACGAACTGTCGCTGGGTGCTTCCCTGGGGCAGGAGCTCGGTGGTCGAGTTGCGCACCTCGAGGTGCGCGAGGGGGACTGCCAGCAGGCCGAGCAGCACGACGGTCGCGCCGAGCACCCACCAGGGACGGCGCTGGACCCGCCCGGTGAGCCGGGAGAACAGGCCCTCCTCGGTCTGGACGTCGGAGGTGTGCGCGAGCACGACGCGCAGCCCGGGCACCCGGTCCAGCACGCTCGGTCGGATCAGCCGCCGGCCGGCGAGGGTCATCAGCGCGGGCACGAGGGTCAGTGCCGAGAGCAGCGCGACGACGATGACGGCGACGCCCGCCGCTCCGAACGCGCGAAGGATCGGTGGTTGGAAGACGAGGAGCCCGGCGATCGCGATGGCGACGATCAGGGCGGAGAACGTCACGGTCCGTCCCGCCGTGGCCATGGTGCGCTCGATCGCCGTGATCACGGCGCCGTCGCCACGCCGTCGTCGGCTCGCCCGGCCCTCGTCCTCGTCGACGAGCCGGTGCAGCTCCTCCCGGAACCTCGAGACCATGAGCAGGCCGTAGTCGATCGAGAGCCCGAGGCCGAGGACGGTGACGATGTTGACCACGGACGAGTCGAGGTCGATCACGTACGAGAAGGCCAGCAGCGCCGCGAGCCCACCGGAGATCGACGCGATCGCGCCCGCCATCGGCATCGCGGCGGCCAAGAACCCGCCGAACACCAGCACCATGACGATGAGGGCGATGGGCAGGGCGATCGCCTCGCCCGTGCGCAGGTCGGTCTGGACCTGCTGGGTGATCGCGTCGACGATCAGTGGCGTGCCGCCGACGATGCCCGTGACACCCGGCGCGGCGGACTGCAGGTGGGCGGGCACCTGGTCGAGCTGGGTGTGCACCTCGTCGACGACGGCGGTCTGCGCGTCGCCGGTCAGCGACGGATCGAGCTCCACGACGACGAGGAAGCCGTCGCCACCCGTGGCCACGAGGGGCGCAGCGGCGGGGTTCGCGGCGCCGTCGGGCAGCCCGAGCGGGTCGATCACGGTGGCGACGCCGTCGATCGCGGACAGCTGCGCCCGCACGGAGTCCATCGCGTGGTCGACGGCCGGGTCCGCCGGGTCGATGCCCTGCAGGGCCAGCGTCAGCGACTCGCCGCTCTCGTCCGCCGTCTCGAGGATGGTGCGGCCCTGCTCGCTCTCGGACCCGGGTACCACGGGCGCGCCGGCGGTGAGCCGGTCGAACAGGTTGTCCCCGTGCACGCCGACCACGGCGAACGCGTAGCCGAGCACGACGAGGACGAGCCACACGGCGACGGTGAGGCGTGGGCGGTGGGCGACGATGCGACCGACACGGGCGAACACGCTGGCCATCGTCGCAGGTGGAGCGCGCAGCTCGCACACGCGCTGCCCCGGCGCCGTGCCCGTGGGTGTCCGTGCGTACTCTGCCCGCATGGACCTCTTCGATGCGGTGACGTCGACGACCTCGGGCCTGCCCACGGTCGGCGAGGGCGCGCCGCTCGCGGTGCGGATGCGGCCGCGCTCGCTGGACGAGGTCGCCGGGCAGGAGCACCTGCTCGTGGCGGGATCGCCCCTGCGCCGCCTGGTCGAGCCGGCCAACGACGCTGCTCGTCGGGCCGCCCCGACGTCCGTGGTCCTGTGGGGTCCGCCCGGCACCGGCAAGACGACCTTGGCGTACCTGATCGCCGCGACGTCAGGCCGCCGGTTCGTGGAGCTCTCGGCGGTCACGGCCGGAGTCAAGGACGTCCGGGCCGTCATCGAGGACGCGCGCCGACGGCTGGCGACGGGCGGCGCCGAGACCGTCCTGTTCATCGACGAGGTGCACCGGTTCACCAAGGCCCAGCAGGACGCGCTGCTGCCGAGCGTCGAGAACCGCTGGGTGACGCTCGTGGCCGCGACCACGGAGAACCCGTCGTTCTCGGTGAACTCCCCGCTGCTGTCGCGGTCGCTGCTGCTGACGCTGCAGCCGCTCGGCACGGACGACGTCCGACGCCTCGTGCGCCGGGCCGTCCAGGACGAGCGCGGTCTGGCCGGAGCGGTGGTGCTCGACGACGACGCCGAGGACCACCTTCTGCGCCTGTCCGGGGGCGACGCCCGCAAGGCCCTGACCATCCTCGAGGCGGCCGCCGGCGCTGCGCTGTCGGAGGACGGCGCGGTCGAGCCGGTGCTGATCGACCTCGCGACCATGGAGCGCGCCATCGATGTCGCCGCGGTCCGCTACGACCGCGACGGCGACCAGCACTACGACGTCATCAGCGCGTTCATCAAGTCGATGCGCGGGTCCGACGTCGACGCCTCCCTGCACTACCTGGCGCGGATGATCGCCGCGGGGGAAGACCCGCGGTTCATCGCGCGGCGCATCGTCATCGCCGCCGCCGAGGACGTCGGCATGGCGGACCCGAGCGCGCTGCAGACGGCCGTCGCGGCCGCGCAGGCCGTCGCGCTCATCGGGATGCCGGAGGCCCGCATCATCCTGGCGGAGGCGGTGGTCCACCTGGCCACGGCTCCGAAGTCCAACGCCGCCTACCTGGGCATCGACCGGGCCCTCGCGGACGTCCGGGCGGGCCGGATCGGTTCGGTCCCGACGCACCTGCGCGACGCCCACTACCCGGGCGCGCGCGACCTCGGGCACGGCACGGGCTACGTCTACGCGCACGACGAGCCGCACGCCGTCGCTGCGCAGCAGTACCTGCCCGACGAGCTGCTGGGCACGCGGTACTACGAGCCCAGCGACCGAGGCTACGAACGCTCGGTCACGGAACGCCTCGACCGCATCCGCGCGATCCTCGACGCTCCGGAGGGCTGACGCGCCCGCGAGGCCCCGGGGGATTGGGGGAACGAGGCGCGCACAAGGTAGAGTGGTCCGGTCGTCCGCGGGACGGGTGTGCATGCAGGCAGCTGCGCAGACCCGTGCAGACCCTGTCGGACGGCCACCTGGGGCCTTAGCCGCGCTGCGCACGAACAGCAGCGCATCCATGGTCGGTCCCACGCCCGTCGGAACCTTCTCCGCATCCGGGTGTGACGTCTACAACGACAGGAAGTATCTCTGTGAGCAGTGTGACCCGTTCGCGCCGCCAGGTTCGCCTGAGCCGCGCCCTCGGCCTGGCCCTGACGCCCAAGGCCGTCAAGCACTTCGAGAAGCGCCCCTACCCGCCCGGTGAGCACGGCCGTGCGCGTCGTCGCACCGAGTCGGACTACGCCGTCCGCCTGCGCGAGAAGCAGCGCCTGCGCGCGCAGTACGCGCTGCGCGAGAAGCAGATGGCCCGTGCGTACGAGGACGCCCGCAAGGCCCCGGGCCTGACGGGTGAGGCGCTCGTCGAGAACCTCGAGACCCGCCTGGACGCCCTCATCCTGCGCTCCGGCTTCGCCCGCACGATCCTCCAGGCCCGCCAGGTCGTCGTGCACCGCCACATCCTGGTCGACGGCAAGATCGTGGACCGTCCCTCGTTCCGCGTGAAGCCGGGCCAGACGCTCCAGGTCAAGCCGAAGAGCCAGGCCACCGTGCCGTTCCAGGTCGCCGCCGCCGGCGCGCACCGCGACGTGCTCCCGAACCTGCCCGGCTACCTGGACGTGCAGCTCGAGAAGCTGAGCGCCGTGCTGGTCCGCCACCCGAAGCGCGTCGAGATCCCCGTGACGTGCGAGGTCCAGCTGGTCGTGGAGTACTACGCCCGCTGATCCGCGGTTGACACGAACGCCCCGCTGCGCCTCGGCGCACGCGGGGCGTTCGTGCGCGGGTAGGGTTTCCGCGGGGTCGACGGCCCCGGGACCAGGAGGCTGGACATGTCGGTGGGTGACGTCGCGGGGTTGATCGCCGCGATCGCGTTCGTGCTGCTCGTGGGCGTGCTGGCCATACCGCTGGTGAAGCTGGGCCGGGTGTTCGACGAGACGACGGCGTCGGTCAAGGAGATCACCGCGCACACGGTCCCGGTCCTGGACGAGACCGCCACGCTGGTGGCGTCGTCCAACACCCAGCTGGAGAACATCGACACGGTGACCACGGCCGCAGCGCAGGTCTCCGAGAACGTCTCCGCACTGACCGCCCTGTTCGCCGCGACCGTCGGGTCGCCGATGATCAAGGTCGCAGCCTTCTCCTACGGCGTGCGACGGGCCCTGTCGGGTCTGGGCGCGAGCGCGCGCAAGGGCCGCTGATGCGCCGCCTGGTCTGGATCGGCGTCGGCGTCGTCGTCACGATCGTCGTGATCCGCAAGGGTCGCGCGGTGATCGAGGCCTACGTCCCCGCCGGCGCCACCGACGCGGTGAGCAGCGCGGCGCGGTTCGGGTCCGCGCTGCGGACCGTGCGCAGCGAGTTCGTCGCCGGGATGTCCGAGCGCGAGCGTCAGCTGCGGCACGACCTCGTCGGCGACGTCGACGTCGACCAGCTCCGCGCGGAGCGGCCCGAGCGTGTCGCGGACCTCAAGCGGTCGGTGCGCAGGTCGCGGGCAGACGACCTGGGTCCGACCGAAGACCCTGACGACGACGACGGCTACACCTTCTTCTAGCGACAATCGCGTCGACCGACGCCACGCACGACCCGCACGATGGGGCACCACCCCGAGACACCACGAGAGATGGACACGATGCGCACCGCCGAGATCCGCCAGCGCTGGCTCGACTACTTCGAGGGCCGCGGCCACACCGTGGTGCCGTCGGCCCCGCTGATCTCGCCGGACCCGTCGACGCTGTTCGTCATCGCGGGCATGGTGCCGTTCATCCCGTACATGCTCGGCGAGCAGACGGCGCCCTGGCCGCGCGCGACGAGCGTGCAGAAGTGCGTGCGCACCCTCGACATCGAGGAGGTGGGCAAGACCACCCGCCACGGCACGTTCTTCCAGATGAACGGCAACTTCTCGTTCGGCGACTACTTCAAGGAAGGTGCGATCACCTACGCGTGGGAGCTGGTCACGGGCTCGCAGGAGACCGGTGGCTTCGGCTTCGACCCGGACTCCATCTGGGTCACGGTCTTCCACGACGACGACGAGGCGGCGGCGCTCTGGAAGCAGGTCGCGGGTCTGCCGGACGAGCGCATCCAGCGGCGCGGCTGGAAGGACAACTACTGGTCGACCGGCGCGCGCGGCCCCGCGGGTCCGTGCTCGGAGATCTACGTGGACCGCGGGCCGGAGTTCGGCGCGGAGGGCGGCCCCGTCGTCGACGAGGACCGCTACCTCGAGATCTGGAACCTCGTCTTCATGCAGTACGAGCGCGGTGACGGGGGCGGCAAGGAGAACTTCCCGATCCTCGGCGAGCTCAAGCAGAAGAACATCGACACGGGCATGGGCCTCGAGCGCGTCGCGTACCTGCTGCAGGGCGTCGACAACCTGTACGAGATCGACGAGGTCTTCCCGGTCATCACGGGTGCGCAGGAGCTGTCCGGCAAGCGCTACGGCGCGGTCCAGGACGACGACGTCCGCATGCGGGTGGTCGCGGACCACGTCCGCAGCGCGCTCATGCTCATGGGCGACGGCGTCACCCCGTCCAACGAGGGGCGGGGCTACGTGCTGCGCCGCCTGCTGCGCCGGTCGATCCGCGCCATGCGCCTGCTGGGCGTCGAGGACCTCGCGCTGCCCACCCTGCTCCCGCTGAGCAAGGACGCGATGAGCCCGAGCTACCCGGAGCTCGCGACGAACTTCGAGCGCATCAGCCAGGTGGCGTACGCGGAGGAGGACACGTTCCGTCGCACGCTCGCGGCGGGCACGACGATCCTCGACACGGCGGTGCAGGCGGCGAAGGCGACCACTGTGCCCGCAGGCTCCCCGGTGCTCACCGGCTCCCAGGCGTTCCAGCTGCACGACACCTACGGCTTCCCCATCGACCTGACGCTCGAGATGGCGGCGGAGCAGGGCGTGCAGGTCGACGAGACCGCGTTCCGCAGCCTGATGAAGGAGCAGCGCGAGCGCGCGCGCGCAGACGCGCTGGCCAAGCGCGCGGGTCGCGCGGACAACGCCGCGTACCAGGAGCTCCACAGCACGCTGAGCAGCGCCACCGCCAAGCCGGTGCAGTTCGTGGGCTACACGGACTCCGTCGCGAAGTCCCGCGTGGTCGGCCTGCTGGTCGACGGCGTCCCCGCTCCGGCGGCGACGGCACCGGCCGACGTCGAGGTCGTGCTCGACGTGACCCCCTTCTACGCGGAGTCGGGCGGCCAGCTGGCCGACACGGGCACGATCGTGCTCGACGGCGGCGCCCGCATAGAGGTCGACGACGTCCAGGCGCCGGTCAAGGGCCTGTCCGTGCACCACGGCCGGCTGGTCGACGGCACGGTGACGTTCGGCGAGTCGGCGACCGCGTCGATCGACGTCGACCGGCGACGCGCGATCGCGCGCGCCCATACGGCCACCCACCTCGTGCACAAGGCCCTGCACGAGTCCGTCGGCGAGAGCGCGACGCAGGCCGGCTCGCTGAACGCGCCCAGCCGACTCCGGTTCGACTTCCGTTCGCCGTCGGCCACGCCGTCCCAGGTCGTCGCGGAGATCGAGGCGCGCGTGAACGAGCGGCTCCAGGACGACCTCGAGATAACAGACTCGGTCATGCCGATCGACGAGGCCCGCGGGCGCGGGGCGATGGCCCTGTTCGGCGAGAAGTACGGCAACGAGGTGCGCGTCGTGGACATCGGCGACGGCTGGTCCCTCGAGCTGTGCGCGGGCACGCACGTCAAGCGGTCCGGCGAGCTCGGGCTCGTCACGCTGCTGTCCGAGTCCGCCATCGGCTCGGGCGTGCGACGTGTCGATGCGCTCGTGGGCGCCGGGGCGTACGGGTACCAGGCGAAGGAGCGTGCCCTCGTCGGCCAGCTCTCGGGCCTGCTCGGCGCGCGCCCCGACGAGCTGTCCGAGCGGGTGTCCGGCCTGCTCAGCAAGCTCAAGGAGTCCGAGAAGGAGCTCGCCACGCTGCGCCAGGCGGCGCTGCTCGCGCAGGCCGGCTCGTTGGCGTCCGGAGCGCAGACCGTGGGGGAGACCCGGGTGGTCACCCACGACGCGGGCGACGTGGCGTCGAGCGACGAGCTTCGGACCCTGGTCCTGGACGTGCGCTCGCGCCTCGGCGAGTCGGGCCCGTCGGTCGTCGCGGTCGGCGGGACCAGCAAGGGTCGGCCCGTCGTCGTCGTCGCGACCAACGCCGCGGCCCGGGAGCGGGGCGTCCGCGCGGGCGCGCTCGTGCGGACCGCGTCGACCATCCTCGGTGGGGGTGGCGGCGGCAAGGACGATCTGGCGCAGGGCGGCGGCACCGACCCCGACAGGCTCGCGGACGCGCTCGCCGCACTGGCCGGCGCGGCGAACGGCTGACGTGTCCGGTCGTCGCGACACACCCGATCCCGTGGTGCGGGGCGTCCGGCTCGCCGTCGACGTCGGCTCGGTCCGCGTCGGACTGGCCGCCAGCGACCCGGACGGGCTCCTCGCGACGCCCGTCGCCACGCTCGCCCGGGACTCCAGCGGCAAGGGTCGGCTCCCCTCGGACATCGCGTCACTGGTGGCAGAGGTGGGCGAACGACGTGTGGGTGTTGTGTACGTCGGGCTACCCAGACACTTGTCCGGGTCGGAAGGTTCCGCATCTCAGGCCGCTCGCGCGTACGCTGTCCAACTGGCGCAAGCCATCTCGCCGGTGACGGTGCGGATGGTCGACGAGCGGATGAGCACGGTGTCCGCCCATCAGGCGCTTCATGCGTCCGGCCGATCCGGACGCAGCCACCGCACGGTCGTCGACCAGGCGGCAGCGGTGGTGATCTTGCAGTCCGCGTTGGACGCGGAGAGTGCGACGGGGCGACGTCCCGGAGAGCGGGTCGTCGTCGATCCGCCCGAGCACCCTCCGGCGGCGCGCGGGGGGGCTGCGGGCGACGCACAGACGACGGTGGAGTGACGCGCACGTGAGCAATCAGACCGAATGGTGGGCCCCGGTTGAGCGAGGTGACGAGGTGACGTCCGACCTGTTCGGAGGCGAGCCCGGTGCTCCCGATCCTCGTCGTTCGTCCCGGTCCCGCGACCGGGCCAAGGAGCAGCGCGAGCGCAAGCGCCGTCGCCGCCGATCGGTCGGCGTCCTCGTGGTCGCCCTCGTGATGGTGCTCGGCGCCGGATACGTCGTCGTCGAGCTGATGGGTGGATTCTTCAACGGCGGTTCGGCCACCGCGGGCAACGTCGACGACTACCCCGGTCCGGGTCACGGCAGCGCCACCGTCGTGATCAAGCCCGGGGCGACCGGCTCCCAGATGGCCGCAAGCCTCGTCGACGCAGGCGTCGTGGCGAGCACCAAGGCGTTCAACCAGGCGTTCGCCGACAACCCGGGGAGCAGCAAGATCCAGCCCGGCACGTACAACATGCTGCTCGAGATGAAGTCGTCGGACGCCGTGACCGCGCTCCTGGAGCCCGCCAGCCGGGTCTCGTTCAAGGTCACCATCGCCGAGGGCCTGAACAAGGACCAGACGGTGGCCAAGATCAACGAGAAGACGTTGATCCCCGTCGCCGACCTGCAGGCAGCGATCGCCGATCCCGCCTCGATCGGCCTGCCGGCCGAGGCCGGCGGGAACGTCGAGGGCTGGCTGTTCCCGGCGACGTACGACGTCGAGCCCGGTTCGAGCGCCGCGAGCGTGCTCAGCCAGATGACCGCTCAGACGATCAAGCAGCTCCAGGCCGAGGGCGTGCCGCAGGACCAGTGGGAGACCGTGCTCATCAAGGCGTCGATCGTGGAGCGCGAGGCCAAGCTTCCCGAGGACCGGCCCAAGGTCGCGCGTGGCATCGAGAACCGGCTCGCCCGGCAGATGCCGCTCGGCATCGACTCGACGACGGCGTACGGGCTCGGTGTGACCCGAGCGCCTACGGCCGCCGAGAACCACGACGCCAGCAACCCGTACAGCACGTACGTGCGCGTCGGGCTCCCGCCCGGCCCGATCGCGTCCCCGGGTACGGCGTCCATCGACGCCGTCATGAACCCCGCCGACGGGACCTGGCTGTTCTGGGTGACGGTCAACCCGGTCACGGGCGAGACGCTGTTCGCCGACACGCAGGACGAGCAGGACGCGAACATCCAGAAGCTGCGCGACTGGAACGCGGCGAACGGGAAGTGACGGCGGCCGCTCCGCGGCGAGCGGCAGTCCTGGGTCACCCGGTCGCGCACTCGCTGTCGCCCGCGCTGCACCGCGCTGCCTACGCGGCGCTCGGGCTCGACGCGTGGAGCTACGACGCGGTCGACGTGACCGAGGACGGGCTGCCGGGTTTCGTCGCTGGTCTCGACGAGACCTGGGCCGGGCTCAGCCTGACCATGCCCCTGAAGCAGACCGTGATCCCGCTGCTCGACCACGTCGAGCCGCTGGCGCAAGTGGTCGGCGCCGTGAACACCGTGCTGCTCCAGGGCGCCGGGGGGTCGCGCGTGCTCGTCGGCGCCAACACCGACGTGCACGGGCTGGTCGCGGCGCTGGGCGAGGGGCTGCACGGGCGTCCGGTGGTCACGGCGGCGGTCCTCGGCGCCGGCGCGACCGCGTCGTCGACGCTCGCGGCCCTGGCCCAGCTGGGGTGCGCCTCGCCGGTGGTCTACGTCCGCGCCCTGTCGCGGGCCGGCGCTCTGATGCGCGCCGCGCACCGGATGGGCGTCACGCCCGTCTTCCGGTCGCTCGACGCGGCCGCCGCCGAGGTCGGACGGGCGGACGTCGTCGTGTCGACGCTGCCCCCGCGCGCCGCCGACCCGCTGGCGGCCGAGCTCGCCGGGCCGGTCTCGGGCGTGCTGCTGGACGTCGCCTACGACCCCCGGCCGACGGCGCTGTCCGTCGCATGGGTCGCCGCCGGGGGAGTGAGTGTGGCGGGCGAGCGGATGCTGCTGCACCAGGCCGCGGAGCAGGTCCGGTTGATGACCGGGCACGCCGGACCGCTCGCCCCGATGTCCGCCGCGCTCGAGGACGGCCTGGGCGCCGGCTCCTGACTCGTCGTGGCTGAGGCGGCCCGACGCCGGTCCGGTGGGCACGCCCACCGAAACTCGCCCTTCGCGTTGCTCACCCGGCTACGGGTGGATGCCGATGGGTGGGTAGACCCGCGCTGCCACCCCGGCCGCGGCTCGATCGGAGGTACGCGCGTGAAGCAGCTCGGGGAGATCCTGCTCGACGAAGGGCTCGTGACCGAGGGCCAGCTGCTCGCGGCGCTCGACGAGACGATGGCCCGCGGGTCGTCCTTGGGTCGGACCTTGGTCGAGCTCGGTGTGCTCACCGAGGGCCAGCTGGTGAAGGCCCTGGCCGCGCAGGTCGGCATGCAGTTCATCGACCTGGACGACTACCCGGTCGACCGCACGGCCCTGAGCCTCGTGCCCGCCGCGCTCTGCCGCCGCTACACCGTCCTGCCCGTCGCCCTGGAGGGCGGCTCGATCGTGCTTGCCACGGCCGACCCCGGCAACGTCATGGCCGTCGACGACGTGCGTTCGATGGCGGGCATGCCGGTCATCTCGGTCGTCGCGACCCACGACAACCTCATGCGTGCGATCGACCGGTTCTGCCGCGCCGACGACGAGATGGAAGGCCTGTCGCAGGCGTTCGAGGACATCGACGTCGAGCCCGAGGCCGACCTGTCGAAGATGGGGGAGATCTCCGACGACGACGCGCCGATCGTGCGGTTCGTCAACCTTCTGGTGACCCAGGCGATCACCGACCGCGCGTCCGACATCCACATCGAACCGTCCGAGCACGACCTGCGGGTCCGGTACCGCATCGACGGCGTGCTGCACGAGACCCAGCGCGCCCCCAAGCAGATCCAGAGCGGCGTCATCAGCCGCGTGAAGATCATGAGCGACATCGACATCGCCGAGCGCCGCAAGCCGCAGGACGGCCGCATGTCGGTGGTCCACAACGGCCGCAAGATCGACCTGCGCGTGGCCACCCTGCCGACGGTGTGGGGCGAGAAGATCGTCATGCGCATCCTCGACAACTCCACCGCGAGCCTGGACCTGCGCGACCTGTCCTTCCTCGAGTCCAACTACGAGGTCTACAGCGAGGCGTACACCAAGCCCTACGGGATGATCCTGGTCACCGGCCCGACGGGTTCGGGGAAGTCGACCACGCTGTATGCGACGCTCAACGCCGTCTCCAAGCCCGAGATCAACGTCATCACGGTCGAGGACCCGGTCGAGTACCGGCTCGACGGCATCAACCAGGTCCAGGTGAACGTCAAGGCCGGACTGACCTTCGCCGGTGCGCTCCGGTCGATCCTGCGGTCCGACCCGGACGTGGTCCTCCTGGGTGAGATCCGTGACCACGAGACCGCCCAGATCGCGATCGAGGCCGCGCTCACCGGTCACCTCGTCCTGTCGACGCTGCACACCAACGACGCGCCCTCCGCAGTCACGCGCCTGACCGAGATGGGCATCGAGCCGTTCCTCGTGGGCTCGGCGCTCGACTGCATCGTCGCCCAGCGCCTGGCCCGCCGGCTGTGCACCAAGTGCAAGGAGCCGTACCAGCCGACCCCGCAGGAGATGCTCGCTGCACGGTTCCCGTGGGTCGACGGCGAGCCGCTGCCGGAGCTCATGCGACCGGTGGGCTGCGTGACGTGCTCGAAGACCGGCTACCGCGGCCGGCTCGCGCTGCACGAGGTCATGCGCGTGACCGAGGACATCGAACGTCACGCGGTCGCGCACTCCTCCTCGACGGACATCGCCGCGACCGCGCGCGCGCAGGGCATGATCCCGCTGCGCGACGACGGCTGGCAGAAGGTCGCCCTGGGTGACACGTCGATCGAGGAGATCCTGCGCGTCGTCGCGTAGGCCCGTGCACCCACCGAGGTGCGGCTATGTCTCAAGTCAGGCACCCGTCGGACCGATGAACGCTCCAGAACGACGTGCCGGTGGACTCATGTCCGTGTCGTCCCGCACCAGCCGAACACGTGGAGGAATGACGTGAGCGAGTCCTATCAGGCCCCTCTCGGGGAGCCCCAGCGGCAGCTGCCGCCCTACCGGCAGGCCGGCCCTCAGCCGCTCGGTGCCGACGCACCGGTCCTGCAGACCAGCTACTCGCCCATCCCGTCGCAGAGCGTCGTGCCCACCGGGCCGCCGCCACCGGTCGCCTCGCCGCCGTCGTACCAGCCGCCGGCGCAGGCTCCGTACGCTGGTGGGCCCCCGGCTCCGTACCAGGCGGCACCTCCGGCACCGCAGGCTCCTGTCCATGCCGCGCCGCAGGCTCCGTACCAGGCCTCGCCGACCGCTCCGACCACCTTCCTGCCGGCCCCGCAGCAGCCGAGCGAACCCCGCCCGGCACCGGTGGCCGCCGTGCCGTCGCCCCCGGCGCCCCCCGCACCGCCCACTCAGCGCGCGGCGGGACGCGACCGTGTGCCGCGCCGCGGGATGGGAGAGGACTCGCAGGAGGGCGACCTGCCCATCGACGCGATCCTGACGGAGATGGTCCGGGTCGGCGCCTCGGACGTCCACCTCACCACCGGCACGACGCCGATGGTCCGCATCTCGGGGTCCCTGCACCCGCTGGACGGCTTCGGCCAGGTCATGCCCGAGGGCCTGCGTCGCTCGCTCTATGCCTTCCTCACCCAGAAGCAGCGCGAGAAGTTCGAGGCCAACCTCGAGCTGGACCTGTCCTACGCCGTCCGCGGCCTGGCGCGGTTCCGGGTGAACATCTACCAGCAGCGCGAGTCGATCGGTGCGGCCTTCCGTGTCATCCCCTACGAGATCAAGCCGCTCGAGCAGCTCGGGGTGCCGGCCGTCGTCGGCACCTTCGCCGGGCTGCCCCGTGGTCTCGTCCTGGTGACCGGGCCCACCGGTTCCGGCAAGTCGACCACGCTCGCGTCGATCGTCGACCTGGCCAACCGCACCCGCCAGGACCACATCATGACGGTCGAGGACCCCATCGAGTTCCTGCACCGGCACAAGAAGTGCGTGGTCAACCAGCGTGAGGTCGGGCAGGACACGCACTCGTTCGCCAACGCGCTCAAGCACGTCCTGCGGCAGGACCCGGACATCATCCTGGTCGGCGAGATGCGCGACCTGGAGACGATCTCCGTGGCCCTGACGGCGGCCGAGACCGGTCACCTGGTGTTCGCCACGCTCCACACGCAGGACGCCGCCCAGACGGTCGACCGCGTGATCGACGTGTTCCCCGCGCACCAGCAGGCGCAGGTCCGCACGCAGCTGGCCGGCGCGCTCCAAGGCGTCGTCTGCCAGACGCTGGCCAAGCGCTCCGACTCGCCCGGTCGTGTGGTGGCCACCGAGGTGCTCACCGCCACCCCGGCCATCCGCAACCTGATCCGCGAGGGCAAGACGCACCAGATCTACTCGGCGATGCAGGCCGGTGCCAAGCAGGGCATGCACACGATGGACCAGCACCTCAGCGAGCTGGTCAAGACCGGGAAGATCACCTACGAGACCGGACTGGAGAAGTGCCACCACGTGGAGGACTTCAACCGTCTGACCGGCCGGTTCTCCGGCGGGTCGCAGGGCGCAGCCGGCCTGGGTGACCAGGCGAGCATGGGCGGGTCCTCGCACGGAAGCCAGACGCTCTGATGGCCGGCGGGACGAAGACGTACGAGTACGCCGTCCGGGACAAGTCGGGCAAGATCGCGAAGGGTCGCGTCGAGGCGCCCAACCAGGCGGCCGTGGCCAACCGGCTGCGGGAGATGGGCCTGGCCGCCGTCTCGATCTCCGAGGTCAGCACCGGTGGCTTCAACACCGAGCTCAGCATCCCCGGCTTCGGCGGCAACAAGATCTCGCTGAAGGACTTGGCGATCATGTCGCGCCAGCTGGCGACGATGATCGACTCGGGCCTCTCGCTTCTCCGCGCGCTGTCGATCCTGGCGGACCAGACGGAGTCGAAAGCGCTCGCCAAGGTCGTGGCGCAGGTCCGCAACGACGTCGAGGTCGGCACCGCCTTCTCGGTCGCGCTGAACAAGCACGCCGACGTCTTCCCGCCGCTGATGATCAACATGGTCAAGGCCGGCGAGGTCGGCGGTTTCCTCGACGAGACGCTCATCTCCGTGGCCAACAACTTCGAGGCCGAGGTCAAGCTCCGCGGCAAGATCAAGTCCGCGATGACCTACCCGGTCGTGGTGTTCGTCGTGGCGATCCTGGCCACCACCGGCATGCTGCTGTTCATCGTGCCCGTCTTCGCGGGCATGTTCGCGTCCCTCGGTGGGCAGCTGCCGCTGCCGACGAAGATCCTCATGTGGCTGTCCCAGTTCGTGAAGATCACGATCATCCCGTTCACCATCGCCCTCGTGATCTTCTCCGTCTGGTGGGGAAAGCACAAGAACGACCGCGGAATTCGCGAGCGCGTCGATCCCTGGAAGCTCAAGGTGCCCGTTTTCGGGCAATTGTTCCGAAAGATCGCGGTCTCCCGGTTCACGCGCAACTTCGGCACCATGCTGCACGCCGGCGTCCCTTTGCTGCAGGCCCTGGACATCGTCGGCGAGACCAGCGGCAACCTCGTGATCGAGAAGGCCGCCAGAGCCGTCCAGGAGTCCGTCAGGCGAGGCGAGTCTCTGGCTGGGCCCCTCTCCCAGCACCCCGTGTTCCCTCCGATGGTCGTGCAGATGATGGCGGTCGGTGAGGACACCGGCGCGCTGGACACGATGCTGGGCAAGGTCGCCGACTTCTACGACGACGAGGTCGAGGCGACCACCGAGCAGCTCACGAGCCTCATCGAGCCCCTCATGATCGTCGTCATCGGCGCGATCGTCGGATCCATGGTCATCGCCATGTACATGCCGATCTTCGGAATCTTCAACCTGATCAGCTGAGCATTGCTCCGCCCGAGTGAATTGGGGCGCAGAGGGAACCTCGGCTCAAGGTCAGGGCGCATCCGCCCGATACAGAAATTGCTCGACTGAACCGGCACCAGCCGGACTGAACGTGACACCGACATCCGCAACTCATTCTTAGGGGAGCTGACCGTGATCGCTCGCATTCGTAAGTCCATGGACGAGAAGGACAAGGGATTCACCCTTATCGAGCTCCTCGTCGTCATGATCATCATCGGGATCCTCGCGGCCATCGCGATCCCCGTCTTCCTGAACCAGCGCAAGAAGGCTCAGGACACGGCCGCGACGTCCGACGTCTCGACCCTCGGCAAGGAGGTCGCCACGTACTACGTCGACGCGACCGCCCCGCTGGCGGGTGCCGGCGGCGTCGCGCTCGACTCGGCGGGTGCCCGTTACCTCGTCGCCACGAACGACGTGGGCAAGGCGTCCAACATCACGCCGGTCGTGACGTACAAGGAGCCGAGCCCGACCGACACCACCGCGGACTCGACCGGCTGGTGCGTCCAGATCGCGTACAGCGGCGGCACCAAGAGCGTCGTCTCGTACTCGGCCGCGAACGGTCTGACCAAGGGCGTTGCCTGCCCGTGATGCGAGCAGCCGCGACCTCGTCGCGGTAGGTACGTCGGAGGGGCGGGAGGCACAGGCCCCCGCCCCTCCGTCGTACGGCTGGACCCCAGATGGACTCGCACGACCGCGAACGGAGAGCCGATGATGCGCCGAGCACTACGGCATGCAGGGCAGGACGCCTCGGAGCAGGGCACGACGCTGATCGAGCTCGTCATCGCGATGGTGATCCTCGGCTCGATGGCGATCGCGGTCATCGGCATCATCATGAACACGCAGGCACAGGGCGTCCGGAACCGTGACCGGATCGCCGCCGCGAACCTCGCGGCCCGTGAGATCGACCTCGTGCGCGAGCAGTTCGGCGCGACGGACTCCGGCCCGGTCGACCTGGCCAACGCCGGCCTGGTCGTCAACCCGAACCCCCTCGTCGGCGGCACCGCCGGGCAGCCCCTCGTCGTCGACGGCACCCGGTACACGGTGAGCCGCAGCTCCGCGTGGAACATCACCGGCACGGGAGCATCCGCGTGCGAGGGCGGATCGCTCGTCGCCTATCCCAGCCTCGGCGTGAACGTGACGGTCACCTGGGCCCACATGGGCTCCGTCAAGCCCGTCACCAACAACGCCTCGTTCGCCCCCGACAAGGACACCGGCGTCTCGACCCTGGACTCGTTCATCGCCGCGAAGGTCGTCGACCAGGACGCGGCACCCCTCTCGGGGATCCAGGTGACGGCGACCGGCACCGCGGTGACCAGCGCGTTCACCGACTCGACAGGGTGCGCGGTCATCCGCGTGACCCCGGCGGCGGCGGGCACGACGTACGTCGTCAAGGTCAACAACAGCTCGTACGTGGACATCTCCGGCAACGTGAACCCGTCCAAGAGCACGGGGCCTCTGCTGCCGAGCAAGATCTACTCCGGCGCCAGCTTCGCGGTCGGCAAGGCAGGCTCGGTCACGCTGCACCTGGTGCGGAGCGACGGGGGAGCGCTCAGCGACGCCCAGGTCAACGGGTCCTCGGTCAGCCTCGTCGCCTCGCAGTACTCGGGCGCGAGCGGCCAGTCCACCCGGACCGTCACGGGTGTGACCACCGTCCTGTCCGGGATGTACCCCACGACCTACGGCGGTTTCTTCGGCGCCGTCGCGCCGGCCGGCGGGTACTCGGTCAGCAAGCTGACCGCCGGCGGCTCGGTGACCCTCGACATCCCCTTCGAGATGGCGCACATCGGCGTGGTGAACCTCCCCGCCGGTACCACCAAGGTGGTGGCGGTCCCCGCGGGCACCGCGACCACGTGCCCGGCCGCCTCCGGGTTCGCCGCGTCGGGTACCGAGGCGTCGTTCGACCTCATGCCCGGCGCCTATGACCTCTACGCCATCGGCTCGAACTTCGCCTGCTCACCCGGTCCGAAGGCCGTCGCCTACGGGTCGGGCGACAACGACGACACCACCTGGGGGAGCACGATGCTCCAGCTGCAGAGCGTCCCGGGCGGCGGCAGCGTCTGGATGGTCGAGAAGAAGGCGTCCGGACTGGGCGCCACCCCGTCGACCTGCCCGGCGATCGCCTCGCCGCCCGCGATCAACGTGGACGCGGCCAGGACCGCACCGATGGCCATCCCGGCCGGCGACTACTACGTCTGGCAGACGAACGGCGCGTCCAACGGCACGTGCGTGCTCTTCCCCACCGCGATCAACTCGTTCACCGTCCCGTACGGGGTCACGACGTTGAAGGCCTTCCCGACGACGTACGCCACGCTCGCGGTGAGCGGGCTGAGCAGCTCCCGGTACGTCGTCTGGAGCACCTCGTCGACCACCTGCACGACCACGACGGCGACGCCGACCCCGACGCTCGGCGTGCAGGGACCGACGACGACCAGCAACTCGACGCTGAGCATCCAGGCACCTCGCCCGCTCACCGCCCCGAACACGACGTACTACGCCTACGTGTGGAACAAGAGCTCGGGCGGCAACGCCTGCACCTCGATCGGCACGTACGCCGTCGGTCCGTCGTCCGGCACGCTGACCAAGACGTCCTCGGACGCACCCACGGCGGTGAAGGGACCATGATCACCACGATCCGTCGACGTCTGGGCGACCGCGACCGCGGTACCTCGCTGGTCGAGATGCTCATGACGATGATCATCTTCGGGATCGTCATCGCAGCGACGGCCTCCCTGACGATCGGGTTCGCCCGGACCAACGGACAGAGCGTGAGCCGGCAGGACCAGATCGACGTCGCGCGCACCACCGTGGAGACGGTCTCCAAGAAGCTGCGCACGGCGGTCATGCCCAGTCAGCTGACGTCGACGTGCACGTTGTGCACGCAGGACGCGTTCGTCGTCGGCAAGGACTACTCCGTGCAGTTCTACGCGAACATCAACAACCCGGGGAACACCGTCGGGCCCAGCCGCGTGACGTACGCGATCACGGCGACCGGGACCGGTGTCGGGACCCTGGTCGAGAAGGTGCAGACGCCCGACTCGAACGTACCGACGTCGTCGGGCTACGTGTACTGCGACGCCGAGGCGTCCGGTGCGACGTCTCTGTGCAAGGCGCGGCTGAACACCCAGACGCTCGCGAGGGGGGTCCAGACGGCGACGGGGACGCCGATGTTCGCCTACTACGACGGCGCGGGCACGCGCCTGTTGCCGGCGTCCGGCGCCTCACTCTCGGCGACCGACCTGTCTCACGTCCTCGCAATCGAGCTCACGGTCACGGTGCAGGCCCAGAACACCACCCGCGTCAGACCCACCACCTACATCCAGCGACTGACCCTGCCGAACGCGCAGGCGATCTTGCGCCAGGAGGATGACGGCTCGTGATCCGCTCCAGGTTCGCTCCCGCCCCGGACGGGGACGAAGGCTTCGCCCTGGTCTTCGTCGTGGGCACGATGCTCATCCTCGCGATGCTCGCCCTGACGGCGCTCGCCTACTCGCTGTCGAGCCAGAAGTTCGCGCGATACGACCAGGACTTCTCCGGGTCGATGACCGCTGCGCAGTCCGGTGTCGACGACTTCATCTCGCGCCTGAACCGGGACGACACGTACTACAAGACCATCGACTGCACGAACCTCGCGCTCAAGGGGCCAGGCGTCACGGGCAACACTTGCGGCTGGACCAACGCGACCCCGATGGGCTGGCTCCCGGTGAAGGCGGGCACCACCGACCCCAAGGCGGCGTACTTCCACTACTCGCTGGACGCCTCGAAGGCAGGCACAGACGGCACGGTCACGCTGACGGTGACGGGCCGCATCAACGGTAGGTACCGGACCGTCGAGGCCGCCGTGGGCAAGGGTGGGTCGACCGACTACGTCTACTACACCGACTTCGAGTCCGCCGACCCGTCGAACGTCCAGGCCTACCCCTCAGCGCCCTCCGCCGCCTGCGGCGGCACCGGGTACGCCAACGCGCAGTACTGGTGGGAAGGCCGCAACAACGCGTCCTGCGTCGAGATCACGTTCGTCGCCGGCGACACGCTCGACGGCTCCGTCTTCTCCAACGACTCGGTCCTGGCGAGCGGCCCGACGTTCACCAACGGGTTCACGACGGCCAACCCGGAGTGCAACGCGGCCACGGTCACGTCGACCCAGAGCACCTGGAAGTACTGCCTGCGCAAGCAGAACAGCGGCAGCTACTCGACGGCGAACTTCAACGGCGTCAAGCCCCAGTACTCGACCAACGGGCCGCTGTACCTCGACGACACGTCGGCGGCCTTCGCGGGATATCCGGGCTGCCACTACCACGGATCGACCCGGATCGTCTTCAACTCCAACGGGACGATGACGGTGTGGAGCAAGTCCGTCAACAACGGCGGCGTCGCGCCCACGTCGATCGCGCCTCCCGGCGGCTCGGCACCGAACTGCGGGCTCGTCAGCGATCTGAACAATGCCGCGGGTGCGAACGTCCCGGTGCCCGACAACATGGTCATCTACGCGTCCGGCGACACGTCCGGCCTGGCGCACACGAGATGCGACGCCGGTCAGATCGGTGGACCCTCCGGCTCGACGCTGCCGCTCGGCACCTACACGGGCGCGGTCGCCGCCGCCAAGCCGACGGCCAACAACCAGTCCTACACGTACGACCTCACCTCGACCGAGACCACGAAGTACTGCCAGGAGGGCAACCTCTACGTGCAGGGCGTCCTGAAGGGCCGGACGACGCTGGCGGCCGAGCAGTCCGTCGTCGCGACCGGCGACATGGTGCTCGCGGGCGGCCTCAACGGCCCGGACATGCTCGGCATGGTCGCCACGAACTCGGTGGAGGTCTACCACCCCTGGATGGTGAAGGTCGCCGGCCCGACGAGCGGGTGCCCGAGCACCAGCTGCAAGTGGGCGACGACCACGACCGACGTCGGCGAGGTCAGCGGCTGGCCGGTCCAGTACGCCGACCCGACCGGTGCCGTCGTCGTCAACGGTGTCGACATCATGGGGTCGATCCAGACGCTCCAGCACTCGTTCTACGTGCAGCAGTACGCCAAGGGCTCCGGTCAGGGACTGCTGCAGGTCAACGGATCGATCGCCCAGCGCTGGCGTGGCATCGTCGGGACGGGCACCGGTGCGACGGGCTACCTGAAGAACTACGTGTACGACAGCCGACTGAAGTACGCCGCGCCGCCGTACTTCCCACGCTGGGTGAACGCCCAGTGGTCGCAGCGGTACTTCGGTGAGGTCAACACGCCGAAGGCGAACCGCACCTGATCCGAACGGAACGAGCGCCGGAAGGGGCGTTCGACTCAGGAAGTGCCGCCGACGCGCCGATCATCCTCTAGGACCTTGCTGCACACCTGGAGAAGGACGACGCGATGACGACTGACCGACTGCTCGAGCCAGAGACCGCAGCCCTGTGACGGGGATCCTGGTGGTCCTCGCCGGGGTCGTCGGCCTGGTGATCGGCTCGTTCCTCAACGTGGTGGTGTGGCGGGTGCCACGCGGCGAGTCCGTGGTGCACCCGCCCAGCGCCTGCCCCAGGTGTGGGCACGCGATCCGGTCGCGCGACAACGTCCCGGTCGTGTCGTGGCTCGTCCTGCGCGGCCGGTGCCGTGACTGCGGGAACCCCATCTCGGCCCGGTACCCGCTCGTCGAGGCCGGCACGGGCGTGCTGTTCGCGCTCACGGCGTGGTTCACCGGTCCGAGCTGGGTCCTGCCGGCGTTGCTGTACCTGGCGGCGATCTCGGTCGCCCTGGCGCTCATCGACCTCGAGACCCATCGGCTTCCGGACGCGATCGTGCTCCCGTCCTACGGCGTCGCCCTCGCCCTCTTGGCGCTGGCGAGCTGGAACCCCGGAGGAGAGGCCGACTGGACCGCCCTCGGACGTGCGCTGATCGGTGGCGTCGCGATGTTCCTCGTCTACTTCCTGCTCGTCCTGGTGTACCCCCGCGGGATGGGCTTCGGCGACGTGAAGCTCGCCGGTGTGCTCGGCCTCTACCTGGGCTGGTTCGGCTGGGGTGCCTTGGCCATCGGGTGGTTCAGCGCCTTCCTGCTGGGCGGCATCTTCTCGTTGGCCCTCGTCGTGCTCGGGCGAGCGGGTCGGAAGTCCGGCATCCCGTTCGGCCCGTGGATGCTCCTCGGCGCGGCCGTGGGCATCGTCGCCGGCGAGCCCGTGTGGTCCTGGTACCTCTCCATCATGTGAGCGCCGCCCGGGCGCCATCCGTTGCCCCGGAGTGCTCAAGTCGGGACGTGTCGGTCCCGATAGCACGAAAGAACCTCATCTGAGCGCGTCGGAAGGACCCTCGTGGCTACCACTCGTGTCATCGGGCTGGACATCGGTTCGTCGTGCGTACGTGCGGCGGAGCTCGAGTTCAGCGGCGGCGGGCCGGCCGGCAAGCAGCCGCCGATCCTCGTCCGCTACGGACAGGTCGCCCTGCCGCTCGGGGCGGTGCGCGACGGCGAGGTCGTCCAGCCGGAGACGGTCTCGAGCGCTCTGCGCCAGCTGTGGGCGCAGGCCAAGTTCGAGTCGAAGGACGTCGTGATCGGCGTCGGCAACCAGCGGGTCATCGTGCGCGAGCTCGATCTGCCCTGGATGCCGCTCGCGCAGCTGAAGGCGTCGCTGCCCTACCAGGTCAGTGAGCTGCTGCCGATGTCGACGGACGATGCGCTTCTCGACTACTTCCCGACCGCCGAGTTCGACGGCCCTCAAGGGCGCACCGTGAACGGCATGCTCGTCGCCGCCCAACGCGACACGGTCAACGCGAACGTGATCGCCGTCGAGGGTGCCGGTCTGCGGCCGACGATGGTGGACCTGAACGCGTTCGCGCTGCACCGGGCGCTCGCCCGTGGCGAGCTGGCTCAGACCACCGCCGCCTTCGTGGACATCGGCGCGACGATCACGACGGTCGTCATCTCCGCGCACGGCTCGCCACGCCTGGTGCGTTCCCTGCCCTCGGGCGGCCAGAACGTGACCGCGGCCGTGGCGAGCGCACTTGGCGTCTCCGCGCAGGAGGCCGAGGCGATCAAGCGCGAGGTCGGCATCGGGTTCTCGGTGGCGCCCGAGCGGGCAGAGGCCGCGGAGGCCATCAGCACCGTGGTCCGCGCACTCGTCGAGTCCGTACGCAACACCTTCGTCTACTACGCGAGCAACAACCCGGGTGCCGGCATCGACGTGTGCGTGCTCACGGGTGGCGGGTCGCACCTGCCGGGGCTCGGGCAGTACCTGTCGAGCGCGAGCCGGCTCGCCGTCACGCTCGGCGACCCGCTGGTCGGGCTCCGGTCCGCCAAGACCGCGCAGCGCGGCGCTCTCAACGGCCTCGAGTCGTTCATCGCCCTCCCCGTCGGACTCGCCTACGGAGTTGCAGCATGACCACAGTCACCGACCGCCCCAGGTCGCGATCGTCAGCCGCCTCGGTCCTGAACGGCTCCCTGCCGCAGGTGAACCTGCTGCCCCCTGAGGTGCGCGCCGCCCGCGGGCTGCAGCGCACGAAGCGCTGGCTCCTCGTGAGCCTCGGCGTGACCGTCGTGGTGTGTGCCGGCGCCCTCGGCCTGTCTCTCATCTCGTCGGCCACGGCGAAGTCCGAGCTGAGCGATGCGCAGAACGAGACGTCGCGGCTGAACGCCGAGCAGGCCAAGTACGCCGAGGTGCCGCAGGTGCTCGGTGCGCTGAGCTCGGCCACGAGCGCACGTGCCCTGGGCATGTCCACCGAGGTCCAGTGGAAGCCCTACCTGGACGCCATCACCGCCGTGCTCCCGGCCGGCGTCAGCATCGACTCGTGGGGGATGAGCGGGGCGACGCCCATGGTGCTCGCGCCGCCGCCCACCGACCCGCTGCAGCAGGCGAGCGTCGGGCAGGTCACGTTCACCGCCCGTTCCCTGACGGTGCCGGACAGCTCCGCGATGGTCGACGCCCTCAACTCCATCCCCGGCTTCCAGGACGCCTGGGTGTCCAGCGTCAGCGTCGGCGACGGCGAGGGCGGCGCCTACTTCACGGTCTCCGCGACGGTCCAGGTCTCCGACGCCGCGTACTCGAAGCGATTCACCAGCACCGACGGGAAGAACTGAGATGGCCGGCGCCAAGAAGAGCACCTGGATCGGCGGAACCGCCTTCGCGGCCGTCCTCATCATGGCCGCCGCGTGGTTCGTCCTGATCTCGCCGCAGCTCGCCAACGCGTCGGAGACCCGCTCGGAGGCCGAGCAGACGAGGCAGCAGAACGAGGTCCTCGCGATGCAGGTCTCGCAGCTCAAGGCCGAGTTCGCCAAGCTGCCCGACTACAAGGCGCAGCTCGCGGTGATCCAGCAGCAGATCCCGACGGACGCGATGCTCTCCGACTACCTGCGGCAGCTCGACCAGATCGCGCTCGCGCACAGCGTGACGATCACGTCGATCACCCCGTCGTCACCGACCGTCGTCATTCCGGCATCCGCGCCTGTCACGGCGGCACCGGCACCTGCCACGGACGGCAGCGCCGCGACGAACGGGACGGCTGCCGCGACCGACGGGACGGCGGCCCCGGCCGCGCCCGCTGCGCCGGCAACCGGCGCCCCGACAGGCTTCACGTCGATCCAGTTCTCGATCGACGCGACGGGGAGCTACGACAACACGCTCGCGTTCATGAACGACCTGCAGAACGGGACGGCCCGGCTGTTCCTGGTGACGGGCTTCACCGGCACCGCGCTCCAGGCGGCTCCGTCGAGCGGCGGGAAGCCGGCGATCAACGACGGCGACCAGGACCTGATCGTCACCGGGTACACCTACGTGCTGCCCGATGCGCTGGCCGTGCCCGCCCCGGTCGACCCGAACGCCGCGACGCCCCCTCTCCCGGGCGCTGTGCCCGGGAAGAACCCGATGGTCAAGGTCTCGGGCTGAGCCGACCGGACTCGTCGGAACGGTCCACCCCCCGGGCAGCGGCCCGGGGGGTGGACCGCGTCATGGGAGGATCGCCGAATGCTTCGTTGGTTGACGTCCGGTGAGTCGCACGGCCCCGCGCTGGTCGGGATCCTCGAGGGCGTGCCCGCCGGGATCGAGATCCGCACGTCGGACGTGCAGGCCGCGCTGGCTCGTCGTCGGCTGGGTTATGGGCGTGGCGCCCGGATGAAGTTCGAGCAGGACGAGGTCCGGCTCCTCGCAGGCGTTCGGCACGGCATCACGCAGGGCGGCCCGGTCGCCATCGAGATCGGCAACACGGAGTGGCCCAAGTGGGTCGACGTCATGTCCGCGGACCCCGTCGACGACGTGGAGGCGCTCGGTCGCGCCCGCAACGCGCCCCTCACGCGTCCCAGGCCCGGCCACGCGGATCTGGTCGGCATGCGCAAGTACGGCTTCGACGACGCGCGTCCGGTGCTGGAGCGTGCCAGCGCCCGGGAGACGGCCACCCGCGTCGCGCTCGGCACCGTCGCGGCCAGGCTGCTGGAGCAGTCGGCGGGGATCCGGCTCGTGTCCCACGTCGTCGGGATCGGCGAGATCGAGGTCCCCGAGACCGCGGCGCTGCCGACGCCGGACGACGTCGCGGCCCTGGACGCTGACCCGGTCCGGTGCTTCGACGCGGCGTCGTCCGCTGCGATGGTCGCCGAGATCGACGAGTGCCACCGCGACGGAGACACGCTCGGCGGCGTGGTGGAGGTCCTGGTGTACGGCGTGCCGTCGGGCCTCGGCTCCTACGTGCACAGCGACCGGCGCCTCGACGCGCGCCTCGCGGCCGCGCTCATGGGGATCCAGGCGATCAAGGGCGTCGAGGTCGGGGACGGCTTCCGTACGGCGCGGCGTCGCGGCTCGCAGGCGCACGACGAGATGGAGCGCGACGCGACGGGCCGGATCGTCCGCCGCTCGAACCGGGCCGGCGGCCTCGAGGGAGGCATGTCCAACGGCGAGATCCTGCGGGTCAGGGCGGCGATGAAGCCGATCTCGACCGTGCCGCGTGCACTGGCGACCGTCGACACCGCCACCGGTGAGGCCGCGAAGGCGCAACACCAGCGGTCGGACGTGTGCGCCGTGCCGCCGGCGGCTGTCGTCGCCGAGGCCATGGTCGCGCTCGTGGTCGCGGACGCCCTGCTCGAGAAGACCGGCGGCGACTCGCTGGCGGAGGTGCGCCGCAACCTCGAGGCGTACCTCGCCGCCATCCCCACGCTCCTCGTCTAGGGCGTTCGCTCAACTGCGGCGCCCCGGATGCCGACTCCTTGAGTGTCGTCGTCCGAACGAGAGGCCCGCGCATCGTGAGCTCGATCCCTGTCAGCGTGCCCCGAGAACCTGGGGGCGCACGCCGGTGGCTCGACCACGAGCTCGCGCGGCTCGCCACCGAGCGGCCCGGCATCGATCGGCTGCTCCGGGCGACCTGGCGCCGGCCGGTGCCGTTCGTGGTGGTGCTGAGCGTGCTGATGGAGGGCTTCCTCGGCGCCGCGATCGTCGACGGGGACGCGGACTGGTTCCGTCATGCCGGGGTCGCGATGATCGGTCCGGGCTTCCTCGACGTGTTCTCGGACTCCGGGCTCCAGATCGGACCGATCTACCTGGCCGGCATCGGGCTGGCCGCCCGCCTCTTCGCGGCGCTGGGCCTTCCCGTCGTGTTCATGCTGTCGGCGACACAGGCCGCGGGCGTCGCCTGGTTGGCTACCTGGACCGCGGGCCGTGCGGCGCGGATCACCGGGACCGCGCAGCTCCCGGCGCAGTGGGCGGTCGGGCTGACGCTCGCTCTGGGCGGATTTCTCGCGGAGGGTGTCGGCAACGGTCATCCGGAGGAGATCCTGCTCGGGCTGCTCCTGGCGAACGCCGCTCTGAGCGCCGGACGCGGCAGGTTCGCGGTCGCGGGGGTCCTCATCGGCCTGGCGACGGGGATCAAGCAGTGGGGGATCATCGGTGCGGGCGTCCTGCTGACCGGGCGCCGGCTGCGCGGGGTCGTCGTCGGCTCCGCGACGCTCGCTGCGGTCGTCCTGTCGGTCTACCTGCCGTTCGCGCTCGGCGGTCAGGTGAAGACGCTCGACATGGCGTGGGGGATCCCGCGCGGGTCGATGCTGGGCCTGATCGGCGGGTGGGTGCACGGTTCCGACTGGACGCTGCGCGCGATCCAGGGCGCGCTCGCCGGCGCCGTCGGTGCCGCCGTGAGCCTGCGGCGGCGCGGATCGCCGCTGGTGGCCGTGGCGCTCGCCATCTCCGCCCGTCTCTTCCTCGATCCGCTCCGGCTGAGCTACTACTCCGGCCCGCTCGTCGCGGTCGTCCTGCTGTGGCTCTGGACGTCGGACGACCGCGTGCTGCGCCGGTTGCGGCTCCCGGTGACGGCCGCCATGCCGCTCCTCGTGCTCGGGCCCTACGTCTCGCCGGCGTGGTTCTTCTGGCCGGCGGGCAACGTCGTCCTCGTGGTCGCCCCGGTGGCGTTGCTGGTGCTCGACGGGATGGCGGCGCGGCGGCGGACGGCCGAGCCGGTCGGCGGTGCCACGGGGGAGCGCATCGCGACTAACCTTCCTCCGTGCCCGACTCCTTCCGTACCGTCCCCGGTCCCCGCGTCGTCCTGATCGGTCCCCCCGGTTCAGGCAAGTCGACGGTCGCGGCTGCGCTGGCCGAGAGGTGGCAGCTCGGGGCTCGCGACACCGATGCCGACGTCGAGACCGTCGCCGGCAAGTCCATCGCCGAGATCTTCGTGGAGGACGGCGAGCCGGCCTTCCGCGCGCTCGAGCGTGAGGCCGTCGGGCGTGCGCTCGTCGAGCACGACGGGGTGCTCGCCCTCGGCGGCGGTGCGGTGCTGGACCCACAGACGGACGAGGCGCTGACCCAGTACGTGGGCTACGGAGGGGTCGTCGTCTTCCTCGACGTGTCGCTGGCGCACGCGGCGCCGCGGGTCGGCTTCAACCAGTCCCGCCCGCTCCTCCTGGGGAACCCGCGATCGCAGTGGCAGGCGCTGATGGACGCCCGACGGCCGGTGTACGAGCGCCTGGCCACGCTGAGCGTGGTGACGGACGATCGTCGGCCGGCGGAGGTCGCCGAGATCATCGAGCTCGAGCTGGCCGCGGCCCGGCGCGCTGCCGCGACAGACGGGCACGGCGCATGACCCCCACCGGCGAGGTGCGCACCGTCACCGTGGCCGGGGACCGGCCCTACGACGTCGTGATCGGTCACCACCTGCTCGGTGAGCTCCCCGGGCTGCTCGGCGGCGAGGTCCGTCGGGTTCTCGTCGTGCATCCTGCGGCCCTGGCGACGACGGCGGACGCCGTCCGTGCCGACCTTCTCGAGCACGGCTACGAGACGTTCCTGGCGGAGGTGCCCAACGCCGAGGAGGCGAAGACCGCACAGGTGGCTGCCTTCCTCTGGGGGGTGCTCGGTCAGGCGGACTTCACGCGCACGGACGCCGTGGTCGCGGTGGGCGGGGGAGCGACCACCGACCTCGGCGGCTTCGTCGCGGCGACCTGGCTGCGCGGGATCCGGGTGGTGCACGTGCCGACGACGCTCCTCGCGATGGTCGACGCGGCGGTGGGTGGCAAGACGGGCATCAACACGCCCGAGGGCAAGAACCTCGTCGGCGCGTTCCACCCCCCTGTCGGGGTCCTCTGCGACCTGGCCGCGCTGGCCTCGTTGCCGCGGAATGACTTCGTCTCGGGCCTCGCCGAGGTGGTCAAGTGCGGGTTCATCGCGGACCCGCGCATCCTCGAGCTCGTCGAGGCGAACGTGGCGCTGCTGCAGGACCCCGTGGCGGCGGCGTCCTCGGACGTCCTGCTGGAGCTCGTCGAGCGCGCGATCGCCGTCAAGGCGCAGGTGGTCGGCGAGGACCTGCGGGAGGCCGGCCTGCGGGAGGTCCTGAACTACGGGCACACCTTCGGCCATGCCGTCGAGCTGGTCGAGCGCTTCCAGTGGCGGCACGGCGCGGCCGTCTCCGTCGGGATGGTCTTCGTCGCCGAGCTCGCGCGTCTCGCGGGACGCCTGCCCGACGAGGTCGTCGCCAGGCACCGGTCCGTGCTGTCGTCGCTCGGACTGCCGGTCTCGTACCGCGGCGACCGCTGGAACCAGCTGCAGGCGGCCATGCGTCGCGACAAGAAGACCCGTGGCGACCTCCTACGGTTCGTCGTGCTCGAGGACGTCGGCCGCCCGGTCCGGCTCGAGGGGCCGGACCCGGCCCTGCTCGCCGCGGCGTACGCCGAGGTGAGCGAAGGGGCGACACCGCAGAGCACCGTCTCCCTCTGACGACCTCAACCTCGAGGCAGAACCTGCCGAATGAGGTGCGAGAGTCAAGAGAACTGAGAGACGTGAGCACCGCTACCCCACTACGGACCGCCCGGCCGCGCAAGCTGCGCGTGGCACACGAGCTGCACGAGCTCGAGTCGACGAACCCCAGGCTCGCGAAGGTCCTGCGTTGGACCTGGGCTCGACCGATGCCCGTCCTCATCGGCATCGGGCTCGTCGTCGGCGTGCTCGGGGGCCTGGGCAGGACCGACGGGGACCAGGTGCTCTTCCGTGCGGCGGGCGTGGGCATGCTCGGGCCCGGGTTCCTCGACGTCTTCGCCAACAGCTGGCTGCAGATCGGTCCCGTCTACCTCCTGCTGCTCGGGGTCTTCACGGTGATCGTTCGCCTGCTGCAGCTGCCGGACGCCGCCGTGGGGGTGGCCGCCGCCGCTGCGCACGGCGCGCTGGTGGCGTGGCTCACGGTGTCGGCCGCCCGTCGTGCCGCCAGCGCGACGGGCGCGTGGGCGCGTCGCGCCGAGTGGGTCGTCGGACTGTCCATCGTGGTCGGTGGGTTCCTCTACACGTCGCAGACGGCCGACCACCCGGAGGAGCTCCTCGTCGGCCTTCTGGTGGTCCACGCGGCCGTCTCCGCGGGACGTTCCCGGCTGGTCCAGGCCGCGCTCCTGCTCGTGCTCGCCACCGGCGTCAAACAGTGGGCACCGACGACCGGTGGAATCCTCCTGGCAGGACGACGGGTCAGGGACTCGTTGGTGGCGATCACCGTCCTGGGCGTCGGGATCGCTGTCCTCTACCTGCCGTTCAAGCTGTGGGGCGACATGAACACCTTCTCGCTGCAGTGGCCCTTTCCGGACCACACGTGGCTCGACAGGGTGCCCGGCATGCCGGGCTCGTCGGACTGGACCCAGCGGGTCGTCCAAGGTCTCGCGGCCGGGATCGCCGGCGTCGGCGTGGCCTGGCGGCGGCACGGCTCGGTGCTCGTCGCGGTGATCGCGTCGGTCGCGGTCCGCCTGCTCCTCGACCCGCTCCGGCTGTCGTACTACTGGGTCGCTCTGGCGGCGGCCATGCTGGTCTGGCTCTGGAGCAGTCGATCTCCGGGCGTCGCTCGGACCCGGTGGTGGTTCACGCTCCTTCTCCCGTGCCTGACGTTCGCTCCACTCGTGGCGGACACCTGGTGGTGGCACCTGGAGACGCTGGTGGCTGTCGGGCTCCCGCTGTACTGCCTGGCGGTCGAACGGTCCGACCGCCGCACGGCGGCAGCGTCGGTGCCGGGGGAGCGCGATCCCCTAGGCTCGGCCGCATGACGCGTCTGATGGTGCTCAACGGGCCGAACCTGGGGCGGCTCGGCGCGCGGGAGCCGGAGGTGTACGGCTCGACGACGCACGACGACCTCGCCGCCGCCGTCGAGAAGTGGGCGACCGACCTGGGGGTCCAGGTGGAGACGCGCCAGACCGACGACGAGTCACAGCTCGTCGGCTGGTTGCACGAGGCCGTCGACTCCCGCTCGCACGTCGTGCTCAACCCGGCCGCATTCACCCACTACTCGTACGCGCTGCGCGACGCAGCGGCGCAGGTGACCACCGCCGGGCTCCTCCTGGTCGAGGTGCACCTCACCAACCCGTACGCCCGGGAGACGTTCCGGCACGTCTCGGTGATCGGCCCGGTCGCCACAGGCACCGTGGCGGGGTTCGGTATCGACTCCTACCGGCTCGCACTGGAGGCGATCGCGGCCCGCGTGTGAGGGACGCGTCGAGGTTCACGGTACGATGGTCGGCGGCTTGCGGCCGTCGCTGCCGCGCACTCCCGTCTCAGGGACCAGCCGCGACGGGCCGCGCAGAACTCATCCTCGACAGGAAGCGACGATCGTGGCGACCACCAACGACCTGAAGAACGGCACCGTGCTGAAGATCGACGGCCAGCTGTGGACCGTCATCGAGTTCCAGCACGTCAAGCCCGGCAAGGGTGGCGCGTTCGTCCGCACCAAGCTGAAGAACGTCCTGTCCGGCAAGGTCGTCGACCGCACGTTCAACGCGGGCCTGAAGATCGAGACGGCCAACGTCGACAAGCGCGACATGCAGTTCCTGTACAAGGACGGCAGCGACTTCGTCTTCATGGACACCGACACCTACGACCAGGTGAACATCCCCGAGGCCACGGTCGGCGACGTCGCCAACTTCCTCCTCGAGAGCCAGAGCGCGATGGTCGCGACGAACGAGGGTGCCCCCCTGTACGTCGAGCTCCCGCCGTCGGTCGTCCTCGAGGTCACGTACACCGAGCCCGGCCTGCAGGGCGACCGTTCGTCGGCCGGCACCAAGCCCGCCACGCTCGAGACCGGGTACGAGATCCAGGTCCCGCTCTTCCTCGAGGCCAACACGAAGGTCAAGGTGGACACCCGCGACGGCAGCTACCTGGGCCGCGTGAACGACTGAGGTGGCTGCTCGCACCAAGGCGCGCAAGCGCGCCCTCGACGTCCTCTTCGAGGCCGACCAGCGCGGCGTCGACCCGGTGAGCCTGCTCGCGCAGCGCATCACCGAGCCGGGCACCGAGGCGGCGCTGCCGCAGTACTCGGTCGACCTGGTCGAGGGCGTGATCGCCGAGCAGCGCCGGATCGACGAGCTGCTGGCCACGCACGCGCACGGCTGGACGATCGACCGGATGCCCGCCGTCGACCGAGCGCTGCTGCGGATCGGCACGTGGGAGATCCTCTACAACGACGACGTCCCCGACGCGGTCGCGGTCGACGAGGCCGTGGAGCTGGCCCGATCGCTGTCCACGGACGAGTCGCCGAACTTCGTCAACGGGCTCCTGGGCCGCATCGTCGACCTGAAGCCGACGCTGCTCGCCTGACGACCCGGGCTGCTCAGACGCTGCGTTGGATCGCGGCCAGCGTGCCCTCGCGCGGGCCCTGGGTCGGGACCGCGCGCAACGACCGCGGCTGCGGGACCACGGGCATCGTGCCGGTGGTCGGGCGCGGTCCGCGGACCGGCAACCCGGGAGCGGCGCGGCCGAGGAAGTTGCCCTGGACCCGGGTCACCCCCATCGCGATGAGGGCCGTGAGCTGGTCGGGCGTCTCGACGCCCTCCGCGACGACGTCGAGCCCGTGCGTCTGGGCGAGCGCGACGATGGCGCGCACCACACCCTGACCGCGCTCGGAGGCCATGTCGCGGACGAAGGACCGGTCGATCTTCAGCTGGTCGACCGGGAGCCGAGCGATGCGGGCCAGCGAGCTGTAGCCGGTGCCGAAGTCGTCGACGGCGATCTGGGCGCCGCGTGCGCGCAGCTCGGAGAGCACGGGAACCGCGGACGTCGTCTGCACGAGGGCGCTCTCGGTGATCTCCAGCGTGAGGTGCTCCCAGAAGGCGTCGCCCCACGCGGTCTCGATCTGGGCGAGCGCGTCAGGCTCGGCCAGCTGACGGGCGGCGATGTTCACGGCGACGGGCATCTGGAAACGCTCGAGCGCCTGCCGAGCCTGGCTGAGGACCGACAGCCCGATCGGCACGATCAGGCCGGTCTCCTCGGCGAGGTCGAGCCAGTCGGCCGGCAGGATCAGGTGACCGTGGTGGTCCCAGCGCGCCAGCGCCTCGACCTGGACGATCTCGAGCGTCTGCGCGTCGACGATGGGCTGGAAGTAGGCGGTGAAGTGGCCGGCGGTCACGGCGGTCTCCAGGGCGGCGCGTTGCTGACGCTCCGCCTCGACGCGGCGTCGCAGGACCCGGTCGAACACGCGGAACCCGGCGTGCGTGCGCTTGGCCTCGAGCATCGCGGTGTCGGCGTGCCGGATCAGGGCGTCGGCGTCGACGATGTCGCCGGGCAGCCAGGTGGCGACGCCGACGGTGAGGCGTGCCGGTCGGCTCCCGACGGTGCGGTCGAGGAACCCCTCGCGCAGGGACCGCGCCAGCGCGACCAGGTCGACGTCGGAGGGTGCCCGGGACAGGACGACGACGAACTCGTCACCGCCGAACCGGCCGACGTAGGCCTCGCGGTCGTGCAGGGCGGAGCGCAGGTAGTCGGCGACCCGGACGAGCAGCGCGTCGCCGCTCGCGTGGCCGAGCGCGTCGTTGACGCGCTTGAAACCGTCGAGGTCGCAGTAGATCAGCGAGACCCGGGTGCGCTCGACGTTCGCCTGGTCGAGCACGTCGACCAGGTGGCGCTCCACCGAGCGGCGGTTGGGCAACCGGGTCAGCGAGTCCGCGAACGCGGTCGAGTGCAGCCGCTCGGCGAGCTGGTAGCGCTCGGCGGCGGCGGAGACGATCTGGGCGAGGTCCATGAGGAACGCCCGCTCCTGCGCGGTGTGCTCGACCTTCTCGCCCGAGAAGAGCTCGGTGACGAACCGGTCGCGCGCGATCGGGCGCAGCGAACCCTCGATGCTCGGGTCGGCCAGGATCGCGCGAGCCTCGTCGCGGGCGCTGACGAGCAGCGCGTCGGCGTCCTTGACGAACCACGCGGCGTTGGCGAGGCGGGCGACAGCGTCGCGCATCAGGTGCTGGAGCGCCGCGCTGTCCTGCGCCTCGCGGATCCGGCTGAGGGCGACGACCTCGAGGGCGAGCGCGAGCGGGATCGCCCACAGGGCCGCGAAGATGCCCCCGAGACCGCGGTCGGGCGTCAGGACCCCGGCCGTGAAGATCGCCAGCGACTCCGCGCCCGCGAGCACCAGGAGCGAGCCGAACCGGGTCAGTCGGGTGCGCCCGACCGCCAGCACGACGTACGTGACGACGATGACGGTCGGGACGAGCAGGAGCGCCTCGCTGAGCACGTCAGGGTCGATCTGCTGCGGGAGGAGGTCGTCGGGGACCCACCACACGACGGCGCGCATCGCGAAGAGCCCTCCGGCGGCCCATACCCAGGGGCGGACAGGTGGCCCGCCGGCGATCGCCCGCGTGGCGGGGACGGCGATGAGGATGAAGCCCGCGATGAGCTGGGCGTGCACGTAGACCAGGGCGTCCTGGAGGGTGCCGGGCATCGCGAGGGCGTAGAGGCCGCCCACGGCGAGCACCAGGGACATGTCGAGCGACCAGGCGAAGGACCACGCGGCGCTGGCCGGACGCTCGCCTCGCCACCACACCCACTGCAGCACGCAGAAGCCACCCACGACCCCCGCGGCGAGGAGCTGCAGGACGGTGACCCACGTCGGGACGGATGCCAGCACGAAGGGGACATCGACACCTGTCACACCCCAGATGACGTGGCATCCGGGTGACGGGCACAGGACATTCACGGGAAGTCGTGTGCGAGGACACGATCGGGCGGCTGTCATCATGACTGCGTGACGACCGATCCCGGACTGGCCGGACGCCCGGGACGGCTCTCGCGGCGCACCATCACCTCGTACGCGCTCGGCTCGGTCGCGACCGGTGGGTTCGGCACCCTGCCGGGCCTGGTGCTCGCGTACTACCTCACCGACACGCTGGGCGTCGCGGCCGGTGTCGCCGGTCTGGTGGTCACCGTGCCGAAGCTCTGGGACGTCGTCATCGACCCGTTCATCGGGGCCCGGTCGGACACGTCCGCCGCGCGGCACGGGAGCCGACGCACCTTCCTGCTGACCGGCGCCCTGACGCTCCCGCTCCTGTTCGCGGCCGTGTTCGCGACGCCGCGCGCCCTCGACGGTGCGGCCGCCGCGACCTGGGTGGTGCTGGCGTTCGTCGCCGCGGCGACGGCGTTCTCCGTCTTCCAGGTGCCGTACATCGCGCTGCCGGCCGAGATCGCCCCGGACTACGCCTCCCGGACCCGGCTGCTCGCACCGAGGATCGCCGTGCTGGCCGTGGCGATCCTCGCGTTCGGCGCGGGCGGTCCGCTGGTGCGCGACGCCGCGGGCGGCGGGCGCGCGGGGTACCTCGTGATGGGCCTGGTCGGGGGCGTCACCATCGGGCTGGGCATGCTCGCCGCGTGGTCGGGTGCGCCCCGGAGGGCGCGGGTCGCCGACGGCGCTCCGGTGCCGCACGCCCGCGGGGACGCCCTGCGCCTGGGCATGGCGGCGCTGCGGGAGATCCCGGCGTTCCGCCGCCTGCTCGGCGCCTTCCTGCTCCAGGCGTTGGCGACGGGCGCGATGCTGGCCGGCGCCCAGTACGTCGCGACGTACACGCTCGGCAACGAGGACGCGGTGACGTTCCTGTTCGTCGCCCTGGTCGCGCCGGCGTTGCTCGTGATGCCGGTCGGGACGAGGCTGGCCCGACGGTTCGGCAAGCGGCGCTCGTTCATGGGCGCCTCGATCCTGTTCACCTTCGCCGCGCTGTCCTTGGTGCCGATGCGCTGGGCGCCCGGCGGATGGGTCTATGCCTCGGTCGCGCTGGCCGGAGTCGCGTACGCCGGCATGCAGCTGTACCCGTTGGCGATGCTGCCGGACGTCGTGTCCGTCGACGCGCGGGAGCGCGGCGAGGACCGCGCCGGTGTGCTCGGCGGCGTCTGGACGGCGGGGGAGACCGCGGGGCTCGCGCTCGGCCCCACCCTCGTGCTCGGCACGCTCGCCGTCACCGGCTTCGTCTCGAAGACCGCCGGTCAGACCGTCGCGCAACCGGGCTCGGCCCTGACGGGGATCTCCCTCGCGTTCTCCCTGCTGCCGGCAGCGCTCGCGCTGCTCAGCCTGGTACCGCTGTCCCGCTACCCGTTGTCGGCGGACGTCGTCGATCACGCCGCCGCTGTGGAGGTCCGTCCGTGAACCGCTCTCCGGGTCGGCCCGTCGCCGACGTCCTCGCCGACCTGGCCTCCTGGCGTGCGGCCGACCCGCCCACCCACGGCGGACGGATCCTGTCGTACGTCTACGACCCCGGACGCCCCGACCTCGACGACGTCGCGGCCGAGGCCGTGCGCATGTTCCTGCCGGTCAACGGCCTGGACCCCACCACGTTCACCTCCGTCGCCGAGCTCGAGAGCCGGATCGTCGCGTTCGCCCGTGACGTCCTGCACGGCGACGACGGGACCGTCGGGTCGGTGACCTCGGGTGGCACCGAGTCCTGCATGCTCGCCGTGAAGTCGGCCCGTGACCTGTGGCGCGCGGCGCACGGCGCCACCGAGCGACCCACGCTCGTCCTGCCGACGACGGCGCACCCGGCGTTCCACAAGGCCGCCCACTACCTCGACCTCGACGTCCTGGCCGTCCCGGTCGCCCCCCGCACGGGCGTCCCGGCGGCGGCGGACGTGCTGGCGCGGGTGGACGACCGGACCGCGCTCGTCGTCGTCAGCGCGCCCAGCTACCCGTTCGGGGTGATCGACCCGGTCCGCGAGGTGGCGGCGGGGGTCGAGCGCGCCGGTGTCCCGGTGCACGTCGACGCGTGCATCGGCGGGTGGGTGCTCCCGTGGTGGGGCGGCCTCGACGACCGGCCCTGGGACCTGGCGGTCCCCGGCGTGACGTCGATCTCGGCCGACCTGCACAAGTTCGGCTTCGCGCCCAAGGGCGCCTCGGTCGTGCTCTACCGCTCGCGGGAGCAGCACCGCGCGCAGTACTTCGCGACGACGGCCTGGCCGGGATACCCGGTCGTCAACCCGACGATGCTCGGCTCGCGCGGCGTCGGGGCCATGGCCGCGGCGTGGGCGGTCCTGCAGGTGCTCGGCACGAGCGGCCTCGCCGAGCTCGTGGACGCCACGCGACGGGCCACCGCGACGCTGGTCGCCACGGTCGAGGGGATAGCCGGTCTGCGCGTCGTCGGCGACCCGACCGGACCGCTCGTCGCGATCGCCGCCGACGGCTCGACCGACCCCGTGGACCCGTTCCTGCTGATCGACGAGGTCCGTCGTCGCGGGTTCCTGCTGCAGGCCCAGCCCGCGATGCAGCAGTCCGACGGATCGGTGCTCACCCGCACCGCCCACCTGACGATCACACCGGTGACGGAGCGTGTCCTCGACGAGCTCGTCGCCACGCTTGTCGACGCTGCGACCGCGGTCCGCGGGCTGCCCCCGGCGGCGCCCGACCCGTCGTTGGCTGCCAGCGTGCTGAGCGACGGTCTCCCCGACGACCTCGCCGTTGTCATGGCGACTCTCGAGGCGCTGCCGGCGGAGATGGTGCGGCCGCTGCTCGTCGAGGTGCTCGCCGCCACAGTCGACCCGGCTCGGGAGGGACGTTCCGGGCGGTAGGGTGAGACGTCGACAGACAATCCTTTAAGACCCGTCCTGTGAGGCGGGGAAGGAGCTGCGGTACATGAGCCTGCCCACGCCCACCACCGACGACGCCGCCGGCAACGTGGTCCTCGGCGCCCCGGAGATCGCCCGGGCGCTGACGCGCATCGCGCACGAGATCCTCGAACGCAACAAGGGTGGCGCCGACGTCATCCTGCTCGGCATCCCCACCCGCGGGCTGCCGCTGGCGCGGCGGCTGGCGGAACGCCTCGAAGCCGTCGAGCCGGGCCTCGACGCCGCGGCCCTCGTCGGCAGCCTCGACGTGACCATGTACCGCGACGACCTGGCTCACCACCCGACGCGGACCATCGGCGAGACCGACATCCCGGGCGGTGGTCTGGACGGCAAGGTCGTCGTCCTGGTCGACGACGTCCTCTACTCCGGCCGCACCATCCGCGCGGCTCTCGACGCGATCAGCGACCTCGGCCGCCCGCGCGCCGTCCAGCTTGCCGCCCTGGTCGACCGCGGTCACCGCGAGCTGCCGATCCGCGCGGACTACGTCGGCAAGAACCTGCCGACCTCCACCACCGAACGGGTGCGTGTCCTGCTGCAGGAGAGCGACGGCCGCGACGCCGTCCTCATCGAAGGAGGGGTGCGATGAAGCACCTGCTGTCCACGGCCGACCTCAGCCGCGCGGACGCGATCCGCATCCTCGACACCGCGGGCTCGATGGCGGCGACGCAGGGCCGGGAGATCAAGAAGCTGCCGACCCTGCGCGGTCGCACCGTGGTGAACCTGTTCTTCGAGGACTCCACGCGGACGCGGATCTCGTTCGAGACGGCTGCCAAGCGGCTCTCGGCCGACGTCATCAACTTCTCCGCCAAGGGCTCGAGCGTGTCCAAGGGCGAGTCGCTCAAGGACACCGCGCTGACGCTGCAGGCCATGGGCGCGGATGCGGTCGTGATCCGGCACCACGCCTCCGGTGCGCCGCACACGCTCGCGACCAGCGGGTGGACGCACGGCGCCGTCATCAACGCGGGCGACGGGATGCACCAGCACCCCACGCAGGCGCTGCTCGACGCGTACACCCTGCGCCGGCACCTGACCGGCCCGGGCGACGTGACCGGCCGTGACCTGGCCGGGTTGCGGGTCGCGATCGTGGGCGACGTCCTGCACAGCCGGGTGGCCCGCTCGAACGTCCAGCTCCTGCACACGCTCGGCGCCGAGGTCACGCTGGTGGCCCCGCCCACGCTCGTGCCCGTCGGGGTGGAGGCGTGGCCGGCCCGGGTCTCGTACCACCTGGACGAGGTGATCGCGCAGGACAAGCCCGACGCCGTCATGATGCTGCGCGTGCAGCGCGAGCGGATGTCGAGCGCCGGCGGCGGGTTCTTCCCGAGCCCGCTGGAGTACACGCGGCGGTACGGGCTCGACGCCCGTCGGCTCGAGGCGCTCGCCGACCACGCGATCGTGCTGCACCCCGGACCCATGAACCGCGGCCTGGAGATCTCCGCCGACGCGGCCGACTCGCCCCGCGCGGTCATCGTCGAGCAGGTGGCCAACGGCGTCGCGGTGCGGATGGCCGTCCTCTACCTCCTGCTGGCCGGCGGCGACACGACCGTTGCGCCCGCGGGGGCGCGCACGAGCAGCGACGAAGCGAAGGTGTACGCATGAGGACCTACCTGATCCGGGACGTCAGCCCGCTGGGCGACGGCACGACCGACGTCCTGCTGGCTGACGGGGTGATCGCGGCGATCGGCCCCGACGCCGAGTCGAAGGCGGGCGACGACCCCGTCGTCATCGACGGGACCGGCCTGATCCTGCTGCCGGGGCTGGTCGACCTGCACACGCACCTGCGCGAGCCCGGCCGGGAGGACGCGGAGACGGTGCGCAGCGGCACGCGGGCCGCCGCGATGGGCGGGTACACTGCGGTGCACGCCATGGCGAACACGTCGCCGACGCAGGACACGGCGGGTGTCGTCGAGCAGGTGTGGCGGCTCGGTCGCGACGCCGGCTGGGCAGACGTCCGGCCCGTCGGTGCGGTGACGGTCGGGCTCGAGGGCGAGCGGCTGGCCGAGCTCGGCGCGATGGCGGAGTCCGCCGCCGCGGTCCGGGTGTTCTCCGACGACGGCAAGTGCGTGCACGACCCTGTACTGATGCGCCGCGCGCTGGAGTACGTCAAGGCGTTCGACGGCGTCATCGCGCAGCACGCGCAGGAACCACGGCTGACCGAGGGCGCCCAGATGCACGAGGGCGTCGTGTCGGCCGAGCTGGGCCTGCCCGGCTGGCCCGCGGTCGCCGAGGAGGCGATCGTCGCCCGTGACGTGCTGCTCGCCGAGCACGTCGGGTCGCGGCTGCACGTGTGCCACCTGTCGACCGCGGGGTCCGTCGAGATCATCCGCTGGGCCAAGTCCCGCGGTATCGACGTGACGGCCGAGGTCACGCCGCACCACCTGATGCTCACCGACGAGCTGGCCCGCGGCTACGACCCCGTGTTCAAGGTCAACCCACCGCTGCGCACTCAGCGCGACGTCGAGGCCGTGCGCGAGGGACTTGCCGATGGGACGATCGACATCGTGGCCACCGACCACGCGCCGCACACCCGCGAGGACAAGGACTGCGAGTGGGGCGCCGCGGCGTTCGGCATGACCGGCCTGGAGACGGCGCTGTCGGTCGTGCAGGAGACCATGGTCGACACCGGCCGCCTGACCTGGGCCGACGTCGCCCGCGTCATGTCGACCGCGCCCGCGCAGATCGGCCGCGTCAGCGACCACGGACGCCCGATCGCCGTGGGGGAGCCCGCCAACCTCGTGCTCGTGGATCCGGGGATCCGTCGCGTCGTGGTGCCGGAGGAGCAGGCCACCCAGAGCGCGAACTCGCCGTTCCGGGGGCGGGACCTGTCCGGCTGCGTCATCGCGACCTGGCTGCGCGGCCGCGCCACCGTGATGGACGGGTCGGCGTGCGACGAGTCCGTGGTGGTGAGCTCTTGAGGCACGCGACCCTCGCGGTCATCATCCTGATCGGGATGGTGGTCGTGGCACTGATCATCATGCGCGCCGGCTGGAGCTCCCGTGCCCGTCGCACCGCCGAGTTCGTGCCGAGCCTGCCGGTCGCCCCGGCCTCGCTGGGCAGGTCGCTCTTCGGGCCGGTGCCGATGATCTACATCTCGACCACCCGGGCGGGGGACTGGCTCGAGCGGATCACCGCGAACGGTCTCGGGGCGCGGAGCCGGGCCGAGGTCGAGGTGTTCGACGCCGGGGTCCGGATGGCTCGTACGGGAGCACCCGACCTGTTCGTACCGACGGCGGCGCTCCGCGACGTGACGGTCGCGCCGGGCATCGCCGGCAAGGTGGTGGGCCGCGACGGCATCGTCGTCGTCACGTGGCAGGCCACCCCCGACGACCCCCGCGGCGTGGACACCGGGCTGCGCCCGCGGCACGCCGGCGATCGCGAGCCCCTCGTGGACGCGATCGTCCCGCTCATTCGGCTGACCCCGGGGCAGTCGTCCCGCGCGCAGGAGGAGAACTCATGACCGACACCGGCCCCGCCTCCCAGGCAGTGCTCGTCCTCGAGGACGGCCGCACCTTCACGGGGCGGCCGTACGGCGCGGAGGGCTCGACGCTGGGCGAGATCGTCTTCAACACCGGTATGACCGGCTACCAGGAGACGCTGACCGACCCGTCCTACCACCGCCAGATCGTCGTCATGACGGCGCCCCACGTCGGCAACACCGGCGTCAACGACGAGGACCCGGAGTCCGCCCGGATCTGGGTGGCCGGCTATGTGGTGCGCGATCCCGCCCGCCGCGCGTCGAGCTGGCGCTCGGTCCGCACCCTGGACGACGACCTGGTGGCGCAGGGTGTCGTCGGGATCAGCGAGATCGACACCCGTGCCCTGACGCGGCACCTGCGCGAGCGCGGCGTGATGCGCGCCGGCATCTTCTCGGGCGCCGCGCTGACCGGCGCGGACGGCGAGCGCCGGCCCGAGGACGAGCTCCTCGCGGAGGTGCGTTCGGCGCCTGCGATGGCCGGTGCCGACCTGGCCGGCGAGGTCTCCACCGACGTGGCCTACGTCGTCGAGGCCCTCGGGCCGGACGGCGAACCGCTGGGCACGCCGGTCGCCACGGTCGCCGCGGTGGACCTGGGGATCAAGGCGATGACCCCGCAGCGGCTCGCCGAGCGCGGGGTCCGGGTGCACGTCCTGCCGTCGAGCGCGACGTTCGCCGACATCGCCGCGACCGGACCGGACGGCGTCTTCTTCTCCAACGGTCCCGGCGACCCGGGCGCGGCCACGCACGAGGTCGAGCTGCTGCGCGAGGTGCTGGACGCCGGGATCCCGTTCTTCGGCATCTGCTACGGCAACCAGATCCTCGGCAGGGCGCTCGGTTACGGCACCTACAAGCTCGGCTACGGCCACCGCGGGGTCAACCAGCCCGTGATGGACCGCTCCACCGGCAAGGTCGAGATCACCGCGCACAACCACGGGTTCGCGGTCGACGCACCGCTGGACGGCGAGTCGGTGGCACCGCACGACGGCGGTCGCTACGGCCGGGTCGTCGTCAGCCACGTCGACCTGAACGACGACGTGGTCGAGGGGCTGCAGGCGCTCGACCTGCCGGCGTTCTCGGTGCAGTACCACCCGGAGGCCGCGGCGGGCCCGCACGACGCCGCCTACCTGTTCGACCGCTTCGTCGACCTGATGACCACAGAGAAGAAGGGTGCCGCCTGATGCCCCGGCGCACAGACATCACCAGCGTCCTCGTCATCGGGTCCGGCCCGATCGTCATCGGCCAGGCGTGCGAGTTCGACTACTCCGGGACGCAGGCCTGCCGCGTGCTCAAGGAGGAGGGCCTGCGGGTCATCCTGGTCAACTCCAACCCGGCCACGATCATGACGGACCCGGAGTTCGCGGACGCCACCTACGTCGAGCCGATCACCACCGAGATCCTCACGACGATCATCGCCAAGGAGCGCCCGGACGCGATCCTGCCGACCCTCGGTGGCCAGACCGCGTTGAACGCCGCTATCGCGCTGGACGAGGCGGGCGTGCTGGAGAAGTACGACGTCGAGCTCATCGGCGCCAACATCGCCTCCATCCAGAAGGGCGAGGACCGCGAGCAGTTCAAGGAGGTCGTGGCCGTCTGCGGCGCGGAGAGTGCGGCGTCCGCGATCATCCACACCATCGAGGACGCGCTGAAGGCGGTCGAGGACCTCGGCTACCCGGTCGTCGTGCGCCCCTCGTTCACCATGGGCGGGCTGGGCTCCGGCATCGCCTACGACGAGACGGACCTTCGCCGCATCGTCGGCCAGGGCCTGCACTACTCGCCGACCACCGAGGTGCTCCTGGAGGAGTCGATCCTCGGCTGGAAGGAGTACGAGCTCGAGCTCATGCGCGACAAGCACGACAACGTCGTGGTCGTCTGCTCGATCGAGAACGTCGACCCGGTCGGCGTGCACACGGGCGACTCCGTCACCGTCGCGCCGGCGCTGACGCTCACGGACCGCGAGTACCAGCGCCTGCGCGACATCGGCATCGCGGTCATCCGCGAGGTCGGCGTCGACACCGGCGGCTGCAACATCCAGTTCGCCATCGAGCCCTCCACCGGGCGCGTCGTGGTGATCGAGATGAACCCGCGCGTGTCCCGGTCGAGCGCGCTCGCGTCGAAGGCGACCGGGTTCCCGATCGCCAAGATCGCCGCGAAGCTCGCCATCGGGTACACGCTCGACGAGATCCCGAACGACATCACGGGCGGCGTGACCCCCGCGTCGTTCGAGCCCACGCTCGACTATGTCGTCGTCAAGGTCCCGCGGTTCGCGTTCGAGAAGTTCCCGGCCGCGGACGACACCCTGACGACGACGATGAAGTCGGTGGGCGAGGCCATGGCCCTCGGCCGCAACTTCACCGAGGCGCTCGGCAAGGCCATGCGGTCGCTGGACAAGAAGGGCTCGGTGTTCCACTGGGCCGGCGATGCCCTGACCGGCGACGCGCTCGACGCGCTCACGGCGACGATCAGCCGGCCGACCGAGCACCGGCTCGTCGACGTCCAGCAGGTGCTGCGCGCCGGTGTCCCGCTGGAGACGGTCTTCGACCTGACCGGCATCGACCCCTGGTACATCGACCAGATCCAGCTCATCAACCAGGTGGCCGCCGAGACGGCCGCTGCTCCGGCACTGACCCGGGACGTGCTGCTGCACGCCAAGCGTCACGGCCTGTCGGACGTGCAGATCGCCTCGCTACGCCGCACGTCCGAGGACGCGGTCCGCGGCGCCCGGCACGCCGTCGGGCTGCGCCCGGTGTTCAAGACGGTGGACACCTGCGCCGCCGAGTTCGCGGCGAGCACGCCGTACCACTACTCGTCCTACGACGAGGAGACCGAGGTCGTCCCGCGCACCCGCCCGGCGATCCTCATCCTCGGCTCGGGACCCAACCGCATCGGCCAGGGCATCGAGTTCGACTACTCCTGCGTGCACGCCGCCCTGGCGCTCAAGGACGAGTTCGAGACCGTCATGGTCAACTGCAACCCCGAGACCGTGTCCACGGACTACGACACCTCGGACCGGCTCTACTTCGAGCCGCTGACGTTCGAGGATGTGCTCGAGGTCTACCACGCCGAGCTCGCGGCCGGACCGGTCGAGGGCCTGATCGTGACGCTCGGCGGCCAGACGCCGCTGTCGCTGGCGCAGCGCCTCGCCGACGCCGGCCTGCCGATCCTGGGCACGTCCCCGGCAGCGATCGACGCCGCCGAGGACCGCGGCGCGTTCGGCAAGGTGCTCGAGGCCGCCGGGCTGCCGGCACCGGCCTTCGGCACGGCCACGACGCTCGGCGGCGCTCGCGACACGGCCCGCCGCATCGGCTTCCCGGTGCTGGTGCGCCCGTCCTACGTGCTCGGCGGACGTGGCATGGAGATCGTCTACTCCGAGTCGCAGCTCGACGAGTACGTGGGCCGGGCGCTCGAGAACGCGGCCGACGGCGGGCGTGCCGGGACGCTCCCGCCGCTGCTCATCGACCGCTTCCTCGACGACGCGATCGAGATCGACGTGGACGCGCTGTTCGACGGCACCGAGCTGTTCCTCGGGGGAGTCATGGAGCACATCGAGGAGGCCGGCATCCACTCCGGCGACTCGGCGTGCACCCTGCCGCCGGTCACGTTGTCCACCAGCGAGCTCGAGCGCATCCGCCTGTCCACCGAGGCGATCGCGCGCGGCGTCGGGGTGCACGGCCTGCTGAACATCCAGTTCGCGCTGGTGTCCGACGTGCTCTACGTCCTGGAGGCCAACCCGCGCGCGTCGCGCACCGTGCCGTTCGTCTCCAAGGCCACGGGCGTCTCCCTGGCCAAGGCCGCGGCGCTGGTCATGGCCGGGCACTCGATCGCCGACCTGCGCGCCCGCGGCATCCTGCCGGTCGACGACGCGCGGGTGCTCGACCTCGGCTCGCCGGTCGCGGTCAAGGAGGCCGTGCTGCCGTTCAAGCGGTTCCGCACCAAGGAGGGCGTGGTCGTCGACACCGTCCTCGGGCCGGAGATGCGTTCGACGGGCGAGGTCATGGGGTTCGACGTGGACTTCCCGACCGCGTTCGCCAAGTCGCAGGAGGCCGCGTTCGGCGGGCTTCCCAGCGGCGGGCGTGCCTTCATCTCGGTGGCCGACCGTGACAAGCGCTCGATCGTCTTCCCGGTCAAGCGCCTGGCCGAGCTCGGCTTCGAGATCCTCGCCACGGAGGGCACCGCGGCGGTGCTGCACCGCAGCGGCATCACGTCCCGCGTGGTCCGCAAGTACTCCTCGGGCCGCGGCAGCGACGGCGAGCCGACGATCGTCGACCTCATCACCGACGGCGAGGTCGACATCGTGGTGAACACGCCGTCGGGCCAGGGTGCTCGTGCGGACGGCTACGAGATCCGGGCGGCGACGACGGCCGCCGACAAGGCGATGGTGACCACCGTCCAGCAGCTCGGCGCAGCGGTGCAGGCGATCGAAGCGGCCCAGGCGGGCCCGTTCACGGTCACGAGCCTGCAGGAGCACGACGCGGCCGCCCTGGTGCGGCGCGAGGCGCGTGCCGCTGCCCGTGCCACCGTGGGCGTCTCATGAGGGCGTTCGGGGAGCGGCTCGCCGCGGCGATGGAGGCGCACGGCCCGCTGTGCGTCGGCATCGACCCGCACCCGAGCCTGCTCGAGTCGTGGGGGCTCGCCGACGACGCCGAGGGGCTGCGCCGGTTCGCGCTCACCGTCCTCGACGCCGTCGGGGGGCGGGTGGCCGCCGTCAAGCCGCAGGCCGCGTTCTTCGAGCGGCACGGGTCGCGCGGGGTGGCGGTGCTCGAGGAGGTCGTCGCGGCGGGCCGGGACACGGGCACGCTCGTGATCGTCGACGCCAAGCGCGGGGACATCGGCTCGACGATGGCCGCGTACGCGGACGCGTTCCTGCGCGACGGCTCGCCCCTGGCCGGCGACGCGCTCACGGTGTCGCCGTACCTGGGGTTCGGGTCGCTCGACCCGGCCGTCGACCTGGCGCTCTCGTCGGGCCGCGGCCTGTTCGTCCTGTGCCTGACGTCGAACAAGGAAGGTCCCGAGGTCCAGCACGCCCGGGACGCGGACGGCGTCAGCGTCGCCGCGCACGTCGCCGCACACGCAGCCGCTCTGAACACCGACGCGCACCCGCTCGGGTCGATCGGCCTGGTGGTCGGGGCCACGATCGGCGATGCTGCCGAGCGCACGGGCGTCGACCTCGCTGCCGTCAACGGCCCCCTGCTCGCGCCTGGGGTCGGTGCACAGGGTGCAGGACCCGGCGACCTGGCTCGCGTCTTCGGGTCCGCCCGCCGTCAGGTGCTCGCCTCCTCCTCGCGAGGGGTGCTCGCCGCAGGGCCCGACGTGGTCGCCCTGCGCGGTGCCGCCCGGGCCGCCTCGGAGGAGGCGGCCGCGGCCCTGCGCGGCTGACAGTGACAATGGGATCGGGGTCGCCCGGCTCGAGTTGACCCTTTGGCTGACCGACCATGGGTGTCCTTGCTGAGATCTGTCGCTCGGTGCCGGGTGACCTCGTCCTGCACGTCACCTGCGTGAGCGGCGTGACCTCATAGGAGCCTGGCTAGAGGCCCCGTCACTGTCTTGTCCGCCTCGCTCGGTGGGTGCCGTGCCACCACCGGATGAGGGAGATGGCATGTCCACCATGGCAAACATCGGCGCCGAGGTCACTATCGGGGTCGATACGCATCTCGATGTGCACGTCGCGGTCGCGGTCGATCAGGTCGGTCGCGTCCTGGCTCAAGAGTCGTTCCCCGCCGACCCTGGCGGCTACCGGTCATTACTCGACTGGGGTGCTGACCTGGGCCGCGTCGTCGCGTTCGGGATCGAGGGCACCGGCTGCTACGGCGCGGGGCTTGCCCGAGCGGTTCGTCGGGCCGGTCACCGCGTGGTGGAGGTCGATCGCCCCGACCGCCGGACGCGTCGCGCGCGAGGCAAGTCCGACCCCGTCGACGCCGAAGCGGCCGCTCGGGCAGTCCTGGCCGGGACGGCGACCGGTGTTCCGAAGTCCCGCGATGGCCGTGTCGAAGCGATCCGAGCGCTACGGGTGGCCCGCCGCGGCGCAGTGCGGATCAGGATCCAGGTCGCCAACCAGCTGCACGCGCTGGTGATCAGCGCTCCTGCGCCGTTGCGGGAAAGTCTGCGCCACCTGTCGACCCGTGAGCTCGTGCGCACCGCCGCCGCGTTCCGACCAGGTCCCACGCTCGATCCCTCGACCGCCACGAAGCACGCGATGCGGATCCTCGCCCGCCGCCATCACGACAGCGACGCCGACGTCCAGCAGATCGACCTCCTGCTCGCCGAGCTGGTCCCCGCCGCTTGCCCTGAACTGCTCGAGCTGTTCGGCGTCGGCATCGACACCGCCAGCGCCCTGCTGGTGACTGCCGGCGACAACCCCGATCGCCTGCACAGCGACCCCGCCTTCGCCAGCTTGTGCGGAGTCGCACCGCTGCCGGCAAGCAGCGGCAAGACCACCGGCCGACACCGGCTCAACCGCGGCGGCGACCGCCAAGCCAACGCGGCCCTCTACCGAATCACTCTCTGCCGCTTGCGCTACGACCCCGCCACCCGCGCCTACGTCGAAAGACGAACCAAGGACGGGCTCAGCAAGCCAGAGATCATCCGCTGCCTCAAGCGCTACATCGCCCGCGAGGTACGCCACGCGCTCCTGGCTTGACGATCCATAGGAGCATCTCAGTGCGCCGCCAGGGTCCGGGCACGGGCCCGGTCGGCGGTCGCGATGTGTCGCGCCACGTGGGCCGCGTCCCGGCCGACCCCGAGCACCATCGCGGACGAGAACGCGTACTGGAACGGCAGCCCCATGAAGTACAGCCCGGGCACCGGAGCGACGACGCCCCGGTCGGTGACGGGATAGCCGTCATCGCCCAACGGCGCCGGCTCGACCCAGCTGAAGTCGTCGCGGTAACCGGTGGCCCACACGACGGAGCGCGCCTCGGGGAGCGTGCCGTCGTCGAGCACGGGTCGACCGTCTCGGACCGCCGCCACGCGGGCCGGCGTGTGTCGCACGCCGGCGGCCGCGAGGTCTGCGAGCTTGACGCGGAGCAGCGGTGCGCCGCCGCCGCGGACCTGCGGCCGCAGCTTGCGACCCATGGGCGTCCGCACGGTCAGCACGTGCTGGGAGACGAACGGGAACGCGTGCGCGGTGAGTGTGCCCTTGGCGCCGCGCCCGAACGGCAGCTCTCCGCGGACCCGCCCCGACAGGGTCACGTCGCGGCCTGCCCGCGCGAGCTCGAGCGCGATGTCGGCGCCCGAGTGCGATGCACCGACCACCAGCACCGGGCCGGCGGGGAGCTGGGTCGGGTCGCGGTACGCCGCGGCGTGCACCTGGGCGATCCCCGGGTCGAGCGCACGCGCGAGCTCCGGTGTCCACGGGTCGCGGTGCCCGCCCGCAGCCACGACGACGGTCCGGGCGACGAGGTCGCCCGTGTCGGTCGCGACGCGGAAGCCGTCCGCGTCGCAGGACACGCGCGACACGCGGACACCGCTCCGCACGGGCAGGTGCATCTGCGTCGCGTACCGCTCCAGGTAGTCGCCCATGTCGTGAGCGCTCGGGAACGCGTTGCCCGGGCCGTCCATCGCCAGCCCGGGCAGGCCGTCCAGCCGCGTGGGCGTGAAGAGCCGGAGCGACGAGTACCGCGCCCGCCAGACGTCGCCCACCCGGTCGCGCTCGTCGAGCACCAGGCACGGGACGCCCCGGCGCGTCAGGTGGAACGCCGTGGCGAGCCCGGCCTGCCCGGCCCCGATGATGATCGTCGACTGCTCGTCCATGACCCTGCCCTCCTCGTCGTCGTCCGTGGGATCGACGCTAGGAGGGGACGAGCGCGACGACATCGCGCGTTCTGCCCATCCGCGTCCTGTCGGCATGGGCCGTTCTGCGTAGCCGGCCGATCGCTCAGAGCACGCCGTGCTCGTAGGCCCATGCAGTGGCCGCGGCACGCGACGGGACGTCGAGCTTGGCGAAGAGGTTGGACAGGTGCCGGGCGACGGTCTTCTCGGAGAGGTGCAGCTCCGTGGCGATGGCGCGGTTGGTGCGGCCGGTGGCCGCGAGGCGCAGCACCTCGGCCTCCCGCGGGCTCAACCCGCCGGCCGGCGCGACGATCGCCGGACCCTCGAGGGCGACCAGGTCGGCGGACGCCCCGAGGCGGCGGAACGTCGAGCGCGCGGCCTCGAGCCCGAGCTCGGCCGCGGCATCGTCCCCGCGCGCCCGGTGCACCGCCGCGAGTCGCACCCGGACCCGTGCCACCTCGTAGGGGACCGTGAGCCCGAGCCAGAGGTCCAGGGCACGAAGGAGCGACCGCTCGGCGCCGCGTACGTCCCCGTCGGCGAACCGAACCGTGCCGTCGGCCGTCGCAGCGATCGCCTGGAGGCACGACCCGCTCGCCGGGTCCGACGCCTGCCCGGCGAGCATCGCGACCGCTCGTCGTGCCGTCGGAAGGTCATCGACAGCGACCCCGACCTCGACGACGGCCGCGAGGAGCAGCGGGCGCGGCGGCCCGACCCTCTCCATGGCACCCCGCAGCAGTCCGAAGGCGTCGGCGGCGCGGCCCGAGGCGAACCAGGTCAGGGCGAGACCCGGCTCGGGATCGCCGCCGGCCTCGAGCGCCTGCCTGAACGCGTCCTGCGCGCGATCGAGCTCGCCCCGGACGCGATGGACCTCGCCCTTCTGGTACCAGGCCACACCGAGGTCGCCCTGGGGCGGCGTGGACAGGGCCGCGACGGCGAGGTCGGCCTCGAGCAGCGCCTGGTCCCACGCATCGGTCTCGAGCAGCACCTGGGAGCGGTGCACCCGGCAGGTGCCGCGGAAGGGGACCAGCTGCGGCTGACGTTCGCACCATGCGTCCAGGGCGAAGGTCCACTCGCGCGCACGCCGGACGTCGAGCGCCTCGCGGCACATCCGCACGACGACGCAGTAGATGACGCCGGCGACCACCGGGGACACCCGGCCGCCGGTCACCCCGACCATGACGTCGTCGAGCTCGTCGAGACCCTCGGTGACCTGACCGGTCATCAGCCGGACGTACCCCAGGCTCATCCGCGCGAGCGCGACGAGATCGGCGTCGTCGACCTGCTCGCCGACCTCCTGGGCCAGCCGGAACTGGGTGAGTGCGCCGGCGGCGTCACCCTCCTCGCCCGCGCGCCGACCCCTCGGCACCCCGAGATAGCCACGGACGACGTGCCCCAGCTCGGGGTCGGCGGCCAGTCGCGCGCCGCGAGCCATCCAGCCGGCGAGAGCCGCGTCCCGGCCGCGGTTCGACAGGTTGAGGCCGGCGCGCAGCAGGCACTGACCCGCACGAGCGGCGTCGCGATCGTCGACGAAACGGTCGAAGGCGTTCGCCAGCAGGTCGCAGCCCTCGTCGTCCCGACCACTCAGGATCGCCGCGGACGACCACGCGAGCAGATCCGCGCCATCCAGCCGAACGGATGTGGACGCCAGGGCGAAGGCGTCGTACGCCCCCGACCACGCGCCCGCGGCGGCAGCAGCGTGCGCCTGCGCGAGCTCGGTGCCGTCCGCCATCGCCCGCTCCTCGCTGCACGGCCGCCGTGCCGCCATGGCCGCCCACGCTACGCCCGCGCCGGCCTGCGCCCCGACCCGATTCGCCCGGATCGACCCGCCCGCGTTGCCGTTCACCTGGTCGCTCGCTAGTTTCGTCGTAAAGGTCCGCGCGTTCATGACGTGCAGGATCGCCGGCCCAAGGACGAAAAGGTGACGCGCGTGGCTCTTCCTCCGCTGACTCCCGAACAACGAGCGGCAGCGCTCCAGAAGGCCGCTGCCGCACGGCAAGCACGTGCCGAGGTCAAGAACCGCCTCAAGTACTCCCAGGGCACGCTCTCCGAGGTGATCGCGCAGGGACAGAAGGACGAGACGATCGGCAAGCTCAAGGTGCTGGCGCTCCTCGAGTCGCTGCCTGGCGTGGGGAAGGTCAAGGCGCGTGCGATCATCTCCGAGATCGGAATCTCCGAGACGCGGCGCGTCCGTGGCCTCGGCCCGCACCAGGTGAAGGCGCTCGTCGACCGGTTCGGGTGACGCGTCCACCGGGTCGCGTGTCTTCCGTCGTGACCCGGACCCCTGCCCGAGGAGTGCTGCACCACCCATGACGACGACGCCCGCCCGGCTGACCGTTCTCGCCGGACCGACCGCCGTCGGCAAGGGGACCGTGTCCGCCGACGTCCGGTCCCGCTATCCCGAGGTCTGGCTCTCGGTGTCCGCGACGACGCGGTCACCCAGGCCCGGCGAGGTGGACGGCGTGCACTACGTGTTCCTCTCGGGTGACGAGTTCGACCGGATGGTGGCCCAGGGCGACTTCCTGGAGTGGGCCGTCGTGCACAGCCGGAACAAGTACGGCACACCGCGCCGGCCGGTCGAGGAGAGACTGGCGGCGGGGGAGCCCGCACTGCTCGAGATCGACCTGCAGGGCGCGCGCCAGGTGCGGGCGTCGATGCCGGACGCGCACTTCGTCTTCCTCGCACCGCCGTCGTTCGACGAGCTCGAGCGGCGGCTGGTGGGGCGGGGCACCGAGGGGGCCGAGGAGCGGGAACGGCGCCTGGCGACGGCGCGGGTGGAGCTCGCGGCGGCCGCGGAGTTCGACCAGATCATCGTCAACGACGACGTGCACCGGGCGACCGACGAGCTGGTCCACGGGATGGGCATCGCGACCAGGTAGCATGGAAGGCAGTCCAACCTCTTTCACCTCGGGAGATCAACGTGTCCGGAACCGTCGCAGCCCCTACCGGCATCACCGACCCCCCCATCGACCGCCTGCTCGAGCGCGCCGACTCCAAGTACGCCCTCGTGCTCTACTCGGCCAAGCGCGCGCGTCAGATCAACGCGTACTACTCGCAGCTGAACGAGGGTCTGCTCGAGTACGTCGGCCCGCTGGTGGACACCCGCCCGCAGGAGAAGCCGCTCTCGATCGCGATGCGCGAGATCGACGCGGGCCTGCTGACCTCCGAGGCCACCGAGGGCTGACCTGCCCCATGCGCATCGTCCTCGGTGTCGCGGGCGGGATCGCCGCCTACAAGTCGGTGCTGCTCCTGCGGCTGCTGCGGGAGGCGGGCCACGAGGTCCGCGTCGTGCCCACGCGGGCGGCGCTGGAGTTCGTCGGCCGAGCCACCTGGGAGGCCCTCTCGGGGCAACCGGTGACCACCGACGTCTTCGAGGACGTCGACCAGGTCGCCCACGTGGCCGTGGGCAAGTCCGCCGAGCTGGTAGTGGTCGCGCCTGCCACGGCGGACCTGCTCGCGCGGGCCGCGACCGGTCAGGCCGACGACCTGCTGACCGCCACGCTGCTGGTCGCCCGGTGCCCGGTCCTGCTGGCGCCCGCGATGCACACCGAGATGTGGGAGCACCCGGCCACCGTCGCCAACGTCGCGACGCTGCGGTCGCGGGGCGTGCACGTGCTCGACCCGGAAGCAGGCCGGCTGACGGGTGCCGACACGGGCCCGGGCCGGCTGCCCGAGCCCGAGGCGATCGCGCGGGCCGCGCTGGCCCTCGTCGCCACCCGTCCGCAGGACCTGACCGGCCGCCACGTCGTCATCTCGGCCGGGGGTACCCGCGAGCCGCTGGACCCGGTCCGGTTCTTCGGCAACCGGTCGTCCGGCCGGCAGGGGGTCGCGCTCGCGCGCGCCGCCCGGGACCGCGGCGCCCGCGTGACGCTGGTCGCAGCGAACCTCACGGTCGCGACACCCAGCGGGGTGGACGTCGTCCCGGCGGAGACCGGCGCCGAGCTGCGTGACGCGGTGCGCGCCGCGGCCAAGGACGCCGACGTCGTGGTCATGGCGGCCGCCGTCGCCGACTACCGGCCCCGCACGGCGGTCGAGACCAAGCTCAAGAAGAGCCCGGACGGCGTCGCGCCCGTGCTCGAGCTCGTCGAGACGGTCGACATCCTGGCGGAGCTCGCCCACGAGCGTCTGCGGGCCGACCAGGTCGTCGTGGGCTTCGCCGCCGAGACCGGGGACGCCGCCGGGTCGGTGCTCGAGCACGGCCGTGCGAAGGCGCTGCGCAAGGGGGCGGACCTGCTCGTCGTGAACGCGGTGGGCGGCGGGCGCGGGTTCGGCACGGACGCCAACGACGTCACGATCCTGGACGGTCGAGGTGTGGTCGTCGCGACGTCGTCGGGCACCAAGGACGTCGTCGCGCACGCCATCTGGGATGCGGTCCTCCTCCGGTTCTGACGCAACGATCCGATCGTCGCCCACTACGCTGTCGGCCATGACCGAGCCTGCGCTGCGCCTGTTCACGTCCGAATCCGTCACCGAGGGCCACCCGGACAAGGTGTGCGACCAGATCTCCGACGCGATCCTGGACGCCATCCTGGAGCAGGACCCGCAGGCGCGCGTCGCGGTGGAGACGATGGTCACCACCGGCCTGGTGCACGTCGCCGGCGAGGTCACCACGAGCGCGTACGTCGAGATCCCGCAGATCGTCCGCCAGGTGGTCAAGGGCATCGGCTACACGTCGTCGCACATCGGCTTCGACGGCGACTCGTGCGGCATCTCGGTCTCGATCGGGCAGCAGTCGCCGGACATCGCCGCCGGCGTCGACAAGGCGATCGAGGTGCGTGACGACTCCTCGGACATCGACCCGCTCGACCTGCAGGGCGCGGGCGACCAGGGCCTCATGTTCGGCTACGCGACCGACGAGACCCCGTCGCTCCTGCCGCTGCCGATCTGGCTCGCCCACCGCCTGGCGGAGCGCCTGACCCTGGTCCGCAAGGAAGGCATCGTGCCCGGCCTGCGACCCGACGGGAAGACGCAGGTCACCATCGGCTACGACGGCGACCGGGCGGTCAGGCTCGACACGGTCGTGCTCTCGACGCAGCACGACCCGGACGTCGTGCTGGAGACGCAGCTGCGTCCGGCGATCGCGGAGCACGTGGTCGCGCCCGTGCTCGAGGGCCTGGGGCTCGACACCTCCGACTACCGCCTGCTGGTGAACCCGACGGGCGTGTTCGTCGTGGGCGGTCCGCAGGGCGACGCCGGCCTCACGGGTCGCAAGATCATCGTCGACACCTACGGCGGCATCGCGCGCCATGGCGGCGGCGCGTTCTCCGGCAAGGACCCGTCCAAGGTCGACCGCTCCGCCGCGTACGCGATGCGCTGGGTGGCCAAGAACGTCGTCGCCGCGGGCCTGGCCCGCCGCTGCGAGGTGCAGATCGCCTACGCGATCGGCAAGGCCAACCCGGTCGGCTTGTACGTGGAGACGTTCGGCACCGAGACCGTGCCCGTCGACCGCCTGACCGGAGCGATCCGCCAGGTGTTCGACCTGCGACCGGCTGCCATCGTGCGAGACCTCGACCTGCTGCGCCCGATCTACCAGAAGACCGCCGCGTACGGGCACTTCGGCCGCGAGCTGCCCGATTTCACCTGGGAGCGGACCGACCGCGTGGCGGCCCTCCAGGCGGCGATCGGCTGACGAGCCTGTGGATGCCCGCGCCCCGTCGTGGGTCGCGGGTGATGGGATGAGCCCGTGGACGTGAGCGCGGACGGCGAGCAGATGGTGCTCGACGGCTTGCCACGGCCGCGACGCCGGGGCCGCCCGGCGCCCGCGGGCGTCGTGGCCGCGGAGGTGCTGCCCGTGGCACGGGTCTGCATCGACCTGCCGCCCGCCCACCTGGACCGTCTGTTCGAGTACCTCGTGCCGGCCGCGCTGGCCGAGACGGCCGTCCCGGGCACCCGCGTCAAGGTGCGGTTCGGCGGTCAGGACGTCAACGGCTACGTGCTGGAGCGCGTGCCCGAGGCGGAGCATGACGGCGTCCTGGCGCCGCTGCGCAAGGTCGTCTCGACCGAGCCCGTGCTCGCGGCGCCCGTCGCGCGACTGGCGCGGGCGGTCGCCGACCGGTGGGCCGGCACCCTCGCCGACGTCCTGCGGCTCGCGGTGCCCGCCCGGCACGCCCGCGTCGAGGCGGAGGACCCGGGCGCCCCCGACCCTGCGGCCGTGCCCGTCGCCTCGGCCACCGCGTGGGCGGCCTATCGCGGCGGTCCGGCGTTCCTGGCGCACCTGACCGCCCGCGGCGCGCCCCGCGCCGTGTGGTCGGCACTCCCGGGCGTCGCGGGCGAGCGCTGGCCGGAGGCGATCGCCCAGGCTGTGGCCGCGTGCGTGCTCGGCGGTCGTGGTGCGCTCGTCGTCGTGCCCGACGCGCGCGACATCGACCGGGTGCTCGAGGCCCTGGCGGGCGCCGGGATCCCGCGCTGGGTGCCCGGCACGGCCGGGGGTGCGGTACGGCTGGCCGCCGACGACGGTCCGGCGGCGCGCTACCGGTCGTTCCTGGCGGCGCTGCGGGGCCGCGCGGACGTGGTCGTCGGCACCCGCGCCTCGGCGTTCGCGCCCGTCCGTGACCTCGGCCTCGCGGTCGTGTGGGACGACGGTGACCCGCTCCACGCGGAGCCGCGGGCGCCCTATCCGCACGTGCGGGAGGTCCTGGCCCTGCGCTCGGAGCTCGAGTCCTGCGCCCTGCTGGTCGCGGCGCACGGCCGGAGCGTCGAGGCGCAGGCCCTGGTCGAGAGCGGCTGGGCGCGCGAGGTGGCCGCGGACCGCCCCACCACCCGCGCCCGGGCGCCCCGGGTGCAGGCGCTGACGTCGGTCGAGCTGGCGCGGGAGGGGCCGGCCGCGGCCGCCCGGTTGCCCGCACCGGCGTGGCGGACCGTCCGCGACCGGCTGGCCGACGGTCCCGTTCTCGTGCAGGTGCCGCGCGCCGGCTACCTGCCCGCGGTCGCGTGCGGACGGTGCCGGGCGGCCGCGCGGTGCGGGGTCTGTCATGGGCCGCTCGGCCTGGCGTCCGCGTCGGCCGTGCCCACGTGCGGGTGGTGCGGGCGGCTGGCCACCGACTGGCGCTGCACCGAGTGCGGGTCGCCGGCGTTGCGCTCGGTGCGTGTCGGGTCCGAGCGCACCGCCGAGGAGCTCGGGCGCGCGTTCCCGGGCGTGCCCGTGCGCGTGTCCGGCGCGCGGGCTGCCGGCGGCGTCCTGGCGAGCGTGCCTGACGTGCCGGCCGTCGTCGTCTCGACACCCGGCGCGGAACCGGTGGCGCCCGGTGGGTACGCGGCGGCCCTGCTGCTCGACGCCTCCGTGAGCACGGCCGGCGCCGCGCTGCGGACCGGTGAGGACGCGTTGCGCCGGTGGCTCGCGGCCGCCGCCCTGGTGCGCCCGGCGACGGACGGGGGAGTGGTCCTGCTCGTCGGCGACGCCGAGGAGCGCGCGACCCAGGCACTGGTCCGCTGGGACCCGGCCGGGTACGCGTCGCGTGAGCTCGGCGAGCGCGCGGCCCTCGCGCTGCCACCGATCGTCCGGATCGCGTCGGTCACCGGCCCCCGGGACGCCGTCGACACGCTCGTCGGCCGGCTCGACGTCCCGCAGCTCGAGGTGCTGGGACCCGTGCCGGTCGACTCGCGGACCGAGGCCCTGGAGCAGGAGGTCCGCGCCCTGGTCCGCGTGCCGCGCACGCAGGGTGCCGCGCTCGCCCGGTCGCTGGCCGCGTCGCAGGCGGTCCGCAGCGCGCGACGCGAGGGTGGCACCGTGCGGGTCCAGCTCGACCCGGCGGACCTGGGGTGAGCGTCGACACGGTGGTCTTCGACCTGGGCCAGGTGCTCGTGCGCTGGGACCCGTACGGTCCGTTCGTCGGCCGGATGGACGTGGGCTCCGTCGAGGCGTTCTTCGCGGACGTCGACTTCCCGTCCTTCAACCACCACCAGGACGCCGGCCGACCGTGGGCACAGGCGAAGGCCGAGGTCCGGGCCCGCTTCCCGCAGCACGAGGCCGCCCTCGACGTCTACGTCGACCACTTCGCCGACGCGCTGCCCGGCCCGGTGCCGGGCTCCGAGCGGCTCGTGCGCGACCTCGTCGCCGCGGGCGTCCGCACGCTCGGCCTGACCAACTGGTCATCCGAGACCTTCCACCTGGCCGAGCCGGCGGCACCCGCGATCGGGCTGCTGGAGGACGTCCTGGTCTCCGGGAGCGTCGGGCTGGCCAAGCCCGACGAACGGATCTTCCGGCTGCTGGTCGACCGCTTCGACCTCGATCCGGCATCGACGGTCTTCACCGACGACTCGGCCCCGAACGTCGCCGCCGCCGCGGGGATCGGCCTGCAGGGCGTCCTGTTCACCACGGCGGACGACCTGCGCGCGTGGCTGCTCGCGCACGGGGTGCTGCTGCCGCGCACCTAGGATCGACGCCATGCGACTGCTCTTCGCCGGAACTCCCGCGGCCGCGGTGCCGTCGCTCGAGGCCGTCCTGGCGTCCCGCCACGAGGTGGTCGCCGTCCTGACCCGTCCCGACGCCCGGTCGGGTCGGGGCCGGACGTCCGGCGTGAGTGCCGTGAAGGCCCGTGCGCTGGAGGCGGGGCTGGAAGTGCTCACCCCCGACCGGCCGCGCGACGAGGCCTTCCAGGCCCGGTTGGCCGAGCTGGCGGTCGACGCGGCGCCGGTGGTGGCCTACGGGGCTCTCATCCCTCCCGCGCTGCTCGACGTGCCGGTGCACGGCTGGGTCAATCTGCACTTCTCGGTGCTGCCCGCGTGGCGTGGCGCGGCACCCGTGCAGCACGCGCTGATCGCCGGGGACGAGGTCACGGGAGCCTCCACGTTCCGCCTCGAGGCCGGTCTGGACACGGGGCCGGTCTACGGCTTTCTCACGGAGACGATCCGCCCGCGGGACACGGCCGGGGACCTGCTCGCGCGGCTGGCCGTCGCGGGTGCCGGGCTCCTGGTGCAGACGCTGGACGCGATCGAGGACGGGATCCTGAGCCCGGTCGAGCAGAGCACCGACGGCGTGAGCCACGCGCCGAAGCTGGAGACGCGGGACGCGCAGGTCCGCTGGTCGCAGCCGCCGCACGCCGTCGACCGTCGGATCCGCGGCTGCACGCCCGCGCCCGGCGCGTGGACCACCCTGCCCGACGGCTCGCGCCTCGGCCTGGGTCCCGTCGTCGGCGTCCCGGACGTCAACGATCTCTCCCCGGGCGAGGTCAGGGCGGGTAGGCGGGACGTGCTCGTCGGCACGGCGGGGCACGCTGTCCGCCTGGGCGACGTCACGCCGCAGGGCAAGCGCCCGATGGCCGCGGCCGACTGGGCCCGCGGTGCGCGGCTCGAGGACGCGATCGTGCTGGGCGGCGCGGCATGACCGCCGACGACCGCCGCGACGCGACCGGCCGGCAGCGCGGGGCGGCTCGCGCGCAGGGACGCACGCAGCGCTCGTCGTCGGCACCGTCGCGGCGCCGGAAGGGCAGCGACGCGGCCCGCACGGCCGCGTACGACGTCCTGCGCGCCGTGGCCGGCACCGACTCCTACGCGAACCTCGTGCTCCCGCCGCTGCTGCGCGAACGCCGGCTCGACGCGCGCAACGCCGCGTTCGCCACCGAGCTGGCCTACGGGACGCTGCGGCTGCAGGGCAGGTACGACGCGATCATCACGCTCGCCGCCGCCCGCCCGACCGACAAGATCGACCCGCCCGTGCTCGACGTCCTGCGGCTCGGCGCGCACCAGCTGCTCGGCATGCGCGTGCCCGCCCACGCCGCGGTCTCCGAGACCGTCGGGCTGGCCCGGGAGCAGCTGGGCACGGGGGCGTCCCAGTTCGTCAACGCGGTGCTGCGCGCGATCGGGCGCGAGCCGCTCGACGTCTGGGAGGAGCGCATCACCGAGGGCGTCGACGAGCTCGAGGCGCTCGCCGCGGTGCAGAGCCATCCGGTCTGGGTCGTGCGCGCGCTGCGCGAGGCTCTGGTGGGGCACGGCCGGTCCGCCGGCGAGCTCGAGGAGCTGCTCGTCGCCGACAACGTGGCACCGCACGTCACGGTGGTGGCGCGGCCCGGACTCGCGGACGCCGACGAGGTCCTCGCCGACGCGACCGGCTCCTCGCGCGGCACGCTCACACCGACCGCGGTGGTGCTGGCCGGCGGCGACCCGGCAGCGCTGACGAGCGTCCGTGACGGCCGCTCCGGGGTCCAGGACGAGGGCAGCCAGCTGGTCGCCCTCGCGCTCACCGCGGTGCCGCTCGAGGGTCGCGACGAACGGTGGCTCGACCTGTGCGCGGGACCCGGCGGGAAGGCGGCGCTGCTCGCGGCGGTCGCGGGGGAGCGCGGGGCGCGCATCGTGGCCAACGAGCTGCAGCCGCACCGCACGCAGCTGGTCGAGCAGGCGTTGCGGGCCGTGCCCGCGGACGCGGTCGAGGACGTGCGCACCGGCGACGGACGACGGGTGGGTGCTGACGAGCCGTCGTCGTTCGACCGGGTGATGGTCGACGCGCCGTGCACCGGTCTGGGAGCCCTGCGTCGCCGCCCGGAGGCACGCTGGCGGCGCAGCCCGGCCGACCTGCCGGTGCTCGGCGCCCTGCAGCGCGAGCTGCTGCTCTCGGCGCTGCATGCCGTGCGTCCCGGGGGCATCGTCGCCTACGTGACGTGCTCGCCGCACCTCGTCGAGACCCAGCTCGTGGTCAAGGACGGCCTGCGTGCGGCGGCTCGCGAGGGGCTGAGCATCGAGGTGCTCGACGCCCAGGCCGTGGTGCGCTCGATCGCGTCCGGGGAGGTCGACCTGCCCGCGGGACGGCTCGACGTCCAGCTGTGGCCGCACGTGCACGGCACGGACGCGATGCACCTGACCCTGCTGCGACGCAGGTCGTAGCGCGCTGACTAGGCTGGTCGCGTGCCTGCGCTGATCAACCCGAGCATCCTGTCCGCCGACTTCGTCAACCTGCAGCGGGACCTCGCCGCGATCGCCGCCGCGGACTTCGTGCACGTCGACGTCATGGACAACCACTTCGTCCCGAACCTCACGCTCGGGCTGCCGATCGTGCACCGCATCGCGCAGGTGTCGCCGGTCCCGCTCGACGTGCACCTGATGATCGACGACGCCGACCGGTGGGCCCCCGAGTACGCGGCGGCCGGAGCCGCCTCGGTGACGTTCCACGCGGAGGCCACGCAGGCGCCCGTGCGCCTCGCGCGCGAGCTGCGGGCCAACGGCGTCCGGGCCGGCATCGCCCTGCGGCCCGCGTCGTCCGTCGAGCCCGTCCTGGACCTGCTGGACGAGTTCGACATGGTGCTCGTCATGACCGTGGAACCCGGGTTCGGCGGCCAGTCGTTCATCGAGGGCATGCTGCCCAAGATCCGACGCACCCGGCAGGCGATCGAGGAGTCCGGCGCGTCGACCTGGCTGCAGGTGGACGGTGGGGTCGCGCGCGACACGATCGGGCGCATCGCGCAGGCCGGCGCCAACGTGTTCGTCGCCGGGTCGGCGGTCTACGGGGCGGCCGACATCGGGGGCGAGATCAACGCGCTGCGGCTGCTGGCGGACGGTTCCGTCGCGTGACGGGAATGCCTCGTGTGGCATGATCGTTGGCGCAGTACGAACACATACACGTGCTCCGGGGTCGGTGTAATTCCGAGCCGGCGGTGATAGTCCGCGACCCGACCGGTCCGCAAGGATCGGGCGGTTGACCTGGTGGAACTCCAGGACCGACGGTGAAAGTCCGGATGGGAGGATCACGTGGCGGCGCTGTGCGCCGTGGTAGCGGGACCCTTCCTGCCGCCCATACCCCGGAGCCATCGCGCCCGGAGGTGAGCATGTCCAGCACGGAGGTCGCGCAGGTCGCTCACGCCGAGCTGACCGCGCTGCGGCACGCGTTCGAGCTGGCCCGTCGAGGCCCGGCCGGCGGCCCGAACCCGCGTGTGGGTGCCGTCCTGCGGAGCCCCAGCGGTGACGTCATCGGCGAGGGCTGGCACCGCGGAGCAGGGACGGCGCACGCCGAGGTCGCCGCCCTCGTGGACGCGTCCGCGCGGGGCACCGACACCGTGGGCGCCACCGCGGTCGTCACGCTGGAACCCTGCAACCACACCGGCCGCACCGGGCCGTGCTCCGAGGCGCTGATCGCCGCCGGCGTCGGCCGCGTCGTCGTCTCGGTCGTCGACCCGAACCCCGTCGCCGCGGGCGGCGCCCAACGGCTGCGCGAGGCCGGCGTCGACGTGACGACGGGCGTGCTCGCCGACGAGGGTCGCGCGGTGCTCGGTGCGTGGTTGGCGTCGGTCGAGCGCGGTCGCCCGTTCGTGACGCTGAAGCTGGCGACCTCCCTGGACGGCCGGATCGCCGCCGCGGACGGGTCGAGCCGGTGGATCACGTCCGAGGTCTCGCGTCACCATGCCCACGACCTGCGGGCCGAGGTGGGCGCGATCGTGGTCGGCACGGGCACGGCGCTGGCCGACGACCCGTCGCTCACCGCGCGGAACGCCGCCGGGGAGCTGCACGGTGACCAGCCGCTGCGGGTGGTCGTCGGTCACCGGGACATTCCCGCCGGGGCGCGCCTCCGGGGCCCGGGGGGCGAGCTGCTGACGGTGCGCACCCACGACCCGGCCGAGGTGCTCGCCGAGCTGACCGCACGCGAGGTCCGGCACGTCCTCGTCGAGGGCGGCCCGACCGTCGCCGCCGCGTTCGTCCGGGCCGGGCTGGTCGACGAGGTGCACGCGTACGTGGCGCCCGTCCTGCTCGGCGCGGGCCCGCCGGCGCTGGCCGACCTGGGAATCACGTCCATCGGCGCGGCCGTCCGTCTGACCACCCGTTCGGTGCTGCCGCTCGGCCCGGACGTCCTGATCGTCGCCACACCAGAACGCGAGGAGCACTGAATGTTCACCGGAATCGTCGAAGAGGTCGGCACCGTGGAGGCCGTCGAGCAGGGGCCGCAGGACGCCCGTCTGCGCGTGCGGGGCCCGCTGGTGGTCTCGGACGCCCGTCTCGGTGACTCGATCAGCGTCTCCGGCGTCTGTCTGACGGTCACCGAGCTGCCCGGCGACGGCTCGTTCTGGGCCGACGTCATGCCCGAGACGCTGCGCCGCAGCGCCCTGGAGGACCTGGGCGTGTCCAGCTCGGTCAACCTCGAGCGCGCCCTGGCGGTCGGCGGCCGGTACGGCGGCCACGTCGTGCAGGGTCATGTCGACGGCGTCGGCACGATCCTGCGCCGCACCCCCGGACCGCGCTGGGACGACGTCGAGATCGGGCTCGCGCCCGGGCTCGCGCGGTACATCGCCGAGAAGGGCTCGATCGCGGTCTCCGGGATCTCCCTGACCGTCACCCACGTCACCGACGAGTCGTTCGGTGTCTCCCTGATCCCCACCACGCTCGAGGGCACGACCCTCGGCACCCTGGCACCCGGAGCGCGCGTGAACATCGAGGTCGACGTCCTGGCCAAGTACACCGAACGCCTGCTGAGCTCGGCGGGGGTGCTGCGATGAGCGTCCGTCTGGGCACGGTCGAGGACGCGCTCGAGGCCCTGCGGCAGGGTCGTCCGGTGCTCGTCGCCGACTCCCCGGACCGCGAGAACGAGGCGGACGTCATCCTGGCCGCGCAGTCGGCGACGCCCGAGTGGATCGCGTGGACCATCCGGCACTCGTCGGGCTACCTGTGCGCGCCGATGCCCGCGTCCCGCGCGGACGCGCTCGACCTGCCGCTGATGGTGCCGCACAGCCAGGACCCTCGCCGGACGGCGTACACGGTCACCGTCGACGCGGCGACCGGCGTCAGCACGGGCATCTCGGCCGCCGACCGCGCCCGGACATTGCGCGTGCTGGCCGACCCGGCCTCAGGCCGCGAGGACCTCATCCGGCCGGGTCACGTGCTCCCGCTGCGTGCCGTTCCCGGCGGCGTCCTGCACCGCGGGGGACACACGGAGGCCGCCGTCGACCTGTGCCGCCTCGCCGGGCTTGAGCCCGTCGGCGCGATCGCCGAGCTGGTCAACGACGACGGGACGATGACCCGGCTCGACGACTCGTCGGCGCTGGCGGAGGCCGAGGGGCTCGTGCTCCTGACCATCGAGGACATCGTCGCCTGGCGGACGGCCCACGACGACGACGTGACCAGCGAGGTCGCCGTCGCGGCCCCGGCGCGCGAGCGCGTGCACGCCACGCACACCGCCTACCTGCCCACCAAGCACGGCGAGTTCCGCATCCACGGCTACCGCGACCTGCGGACCGGTGCCGAGCACGTCGCCCTCGTCCCGACGGGCGGCCTGGCCGAGCACCCGGTGGTCCGCGTGCACTCCGAGTGCCTCACGGGAGACGCGTTCGGTTCCGCCCGTTGCGACTGCGGCCCGCAGCTCGACGCGGCGCTCGAGCTCGCGGCCGCGCAGGGCGGGGCGGTCGTCTACCTGCGCGGGCACGAAGGGCGGGGGATCGGGCTGCTGGCCAAGGTGGCCGCCTACGCGCTGCAGGACGCGGGCCGGGACACGGTCCAGGCCAACCTCGACCTCGGCTGGCCGGCGGACCGGCGCGAGTACGGCGCGGCCGCCGCGATCCTCACCGACCTGGGAGTCAAGCGGATCAGCCTGCTCACCAACAACCCGGCCAAGGTGGCCGGGCTGCGGGCACACGGCATCGACGTCGCAGAGATCCGCAGCCTCGAGGTCGGGCGGACGCCGCAGAACGAGGCCTACCTGCGCACCAAGGCGACGTCGATGGGCCACCTGCTGCACCTGGCACCCGGCACCGAGCGCGACCCGATCCCCGTCGCGCCGGTGCACGCGACCCCGGCACTGCCCGGCGCGGACCACGAGGACCACGCGTTCGAGAACCTGGAGGACCTGGCATGAGCGGTGCTGGAGCACCCACCTTGACCGTCGACGGCAGCGGCTTGAAGGTCGTCGTCGTCGCCGCGAGCTGGCACACCGTCGTCATGGACGGGCTGCTCGCGGGGGCCGAGCGTGCGCTGGCGGCCGCGCACGTCGACGACGTCACGATCATCCGTGTACCCGGCACGTTCGAGCTGCCCGTGGCCGCCCGCGCGGCCGTGACCGCCGGTGCGGACGCCGTCGTCGCGCTCGGCGTGGTCATCCGCGGCGGGACACCGCACTTCGAGTACGTGTGCCAGGCGGCGACGCTCGGCCTGACCGACGTCGCGACGTCCACGGGCATCCCCGTCGGGTTCGGGGTCCTGACCTGCGACGACGAGGCCCAGGCGCTCGACCGCGCCGGCCTGGCCGGATCGCACGAGGACAAGGGCGCCGAGGCGGCGGAGGCCGCCGTGGCGACCGTGGTGGCGCTGCGAGGCCTCTGAGTGCACAACTGGCTGTTCGACGCGACGTGGACCATCGCGGGCCACCAGATCCTGTGGCGCGAGATCGTGGGCAACGGCTTCGGCCTGGGGTCAGCGATCGGCGGCATGCGTCGCAAGGTCTGGGCGTGGCCGGTCGGCATCGTCGGCAACGTCCTGCTGTTCACCGTGTTCCTGGGCGGGGTGTTCCACACGCCCCAGGCTCGTGACCTGTACGGGCAGGCGGGCCGGCAGGTGTTCTTCGTCATCGTCTCGGTCTACGGCTGGGTGCGGTGGAGCCAGGCGCGGGCACGGGGTCGCGCGCACGGTGACCCCGACGCACCCGGCGTCGTCCCGCACTGGGCCGGCCGCTCCGGATGGATCCAGCTGGTGACCATCGGCGTGGTCGGCACCGTCGTGTTCGCACGCATCTTCGAGGCGCTCGGCTCCTGGGGTCCCTGGGCGGACGCCTGGATCTTCACCGGCTCGTTCCTGGCGACGTACGGCATGGCGCGCGGCTGGATCGAGTTCTGGCTGATCTGGATCGCGGTCGACGCGGTCGGTGTGCCGTTGCTGTTCTCGGCGGGCTACTACCCGTCGGCCGTCCTCTACGTCGTCTATGCCGGCGTCGTCATCTGGGGCTTCGTCGTCTGGTGGCGTCAGCGGGCGCGCGACCGGCCCGCGGACGGCGACCAGGGCCTCCCGCAGCAGCCCCTACTCTTGGCCGAGTGAAGACCTTCGACGCGCTGTTCGCCGAGCTGGCGGACAAGGCGACCACCCGCCCCGCCGGCTCCCGCACCGTCGCCGAGATCGACTCCGGCGTCCACGGCATCGGCAAGAAGGTCGTCGAGGAGGCCGCCGAGGTGTGGATGGCGGCCGAGTACGAGTCGGACGAGCGGACGGCCGAGGAGATCTCACAGCTGCTCTACCACCTCCAGGTGTTGATGATCGCGCGCGGGCTGACCCTCGCCGACGTGTACACCCACCTCTGAGAGGAACGACCGTGCTGAGGATCGCCGTCCCGAACAAGGGCTCCCTGTCGGAGCCCGCCGCCGAGATGCTCAAGGAGGCGGGCTACAAGCAGCGCCGCGACTCCCGCGAGCTCGTGCTGCCCGACCCCGACAACGACGTCGAGTTCTTCTTCCTGCGCCCGCGCGACATCGCCGTGTACGTCGGCGCGGGCACCGTCGACGTCGGGATCACCGGCCGCGACCTGATGCTGGACTCGCAGTCGGCGGCCGTCGAGCACCTGCCGCTCGGGTTCGCCCGCTCGACGTTCCGGTTCGCCGGCACGGCGGGGGAGTGGACCGACGTCGCGCAGGTCGGCGGGCGACGGGTCGCGACGAGCTACCCGGTGCTGGTCGGTGGCTACCTGCGCTCGCTCGGCGTCGAGCCGGCGGGCGTCGTCCGGCTGGACGGTGCCGTCGAGTCCGCGATCAAACTCGGCGTGGCGGACGTGATCGCCGACGTCGTCGAGACCGGCACCACGCTGCGCGCGGCCGGGCTCGAGATCTTCGCCGAGCCGATCCTTCTCTCGGAGGCCGTCCTGGTCCGTCGCGCGGACGGCGTCGAACCCGCCGGGCTCGACGTGCTGACCCGCCGAATCCAGGGCGTGCTCACCGCGCGCGAGTATGTCCTCATGGACTACGACGTGCCCCTCGGGCTGGTCGACGCGGCCGTGGCGATCACGCCCGGGCTCGAGTCGCCGACGGTCTCGCCCTTGCACAACCGTGACTGGGCGGCCGTGCGCGCGATGGTCCGTCGGGACCAGACCAACCGGGTGATGGACTCCCTCTACGACGTCGGGGCGCGCGCCATCCTGGTGACGTCCATCCACGCGTGCCGACTCTGACCGTCGTGTCGTCGTCGTACCGGACGTTCCGACCCCGCGCCGCGCGGGTGGTGACGCTCGCCATGGCGGTGACCGTCCTCGTCCTGACGGCATGCCTGATCGCCTTCCTGCCGACGCTGAACCTCGGCGACCAGCTCGGGTTCGCGGTGATCGGGCTGCTGATCGCGGGGTTCTGCGTGCGCCAGGCCTCGGTGAAGGCCGAGGCCGACGACGACGGCCTGACCGTCCGGAACCTGGTGTACTCGCGGCGGCTGGAATGGGCCGAGATCGTCTCGGTGCGCTTCGGCTCCGGTCGGGCCTGGGTGCAGCTCGACCTCGCCGACGGCGACACGCTCGCGGTCATGGGCATCCAGCGCGCGGACGGTGCGTACGCCGAGGCAGAGGCGCGTCGGCTCGCGACGCTCGTGGCCCAGCACACGGCCACGTCCCAGGACGACTGACAGCTCCCCGGTGAACGTCGACCACCTGCAGGCTGGGTTCGGGGTGTGCTTCGAGTGGGGTCTGCGCGGCGGCGAGGCCCTGGCACCCACGGCGGGCGTCACCGTCGTGGTCGACGTGCTGTCGTTCAGCACGACGCTGTCGGTCGCCGCCGATCTCGGCATCAGGGTCCTGCCGCACCCCGGAGGCGCCGACGACGCGGCCCGGCTCGCGGCGGACCGGTCCGCGACCCTGGCCGGGCCACGGTCCCTGAGGGCCGGACCGTCGCTCTCGCCTGCGAGCCTGCGCCGCTGGGCCGGGCCCGGCCCGCTCGTCCTCCCGTCGCCCAACGGGTCGACGATCAGTCATCGGCTGGCGGCGCTGGGCACGTCGGTCGTCGGCGCGTGCCTTCGGAACGCCGAGGCGGTGGCATCCGCGGTGGGAAGCGTCGACCGGGTGCTGGTGGTCGCTGCGGGGGAGGCCTGGCCGGACGGGTCGTTGCGACCCGCGGCCGAGGACCTGTGGGGTGCGGGCGCGGTGCTCGAGCACCTGCGGGCAGCCGGTGGCGTGCTCTCTCCGGAGGCATCGTCGGCTGCGGCGGCCTACCGGTCGGTGCGTGGCGTGGAACGCGAGGCGCTGCGCGCGTGCGCCAGCGGACGAGAGCTCGTCAGCGCCGGCTTCGGTGAGGACGTGGACATCGCGGCCGAGGTCGGTGCGAGCACCTCCGTGCCGAGGCTCGTCGACGGGGTCTTCGTCAGCTGAGCAGGTCGACCGCGTGGACCCCCGCGGCTGCCGCCGCCAGGAACGAGGCCGGGTCGGCGTCCAGACCGCGCCCCATGGTCGAGAGCCGGACCGGTGATCCCGCGAGAGCGCTGAGGAGGTCGGGTCCTGCGGGCACGCGGACGAGCCGGTGCCGGGCGGAGAGTGCCGCGACCTGGTCGTCGATCCGGTGCCCGAGCCCGGCCAGGTCACCGGGCTCGAACACGGGGACGACGACGTCCGCGGCAGCGAGCGCGACCCTGCCGTAGGCGGTCAGCGAGTGGTGCGAGACGCCGAGGTGTCGCTCGCGGGCGTCGGCGCCGGAGACCCGCAGCGACGCGACGGGTCGGCCGCCGAGGGTCGCGGCGGCGTTGATCGCCTCGCCCGCAGCGACGCCCGAGAACCCCCAGCGCGTCCCCGTGCCGAGGTTGCCGGGTCCCTGGGCGACGACGACGAGATCGGCGCCCACGACGTGGTGGGCCGCGAGCAGACCGGTGTGCACGGTGACTGCCTCGAGGTCGCCCCCGAACGCCTGTCCGGTCGTCACGCAGGCGGCGAGCCACCCCGCGCTGCGCAGGCCGGCGACCGTGCGCGAGAACCATGCCGGCAGCGCGCCGCCGTCCGTCATCACGTAGGCGATCCGCGGCGGCTCGTGACCGGCCCGTGCCGACGCGAACCGGGCGCCGGCGACGATGGCCGGCAGGGCTGAGTGGAGGTCCGCGACGACCACCGGGACGTCGGCCAGGTCGTCGGCGTCGCGCAGGACCTCGTGGTGCGGGGACTCCTGGTCGTCGACGCCCAGCACCATGGCCTGCAGCGGGGTGTACCGGGCCTTGACCAGGTGACCGGGACCGTCGGGCGGATCGGTCGGCGGGGCGTCCGGGCGCGCGACGACGAGTGCGTAGCCGCCCGTGCCGAGCCCACGCGCGAGGGCGGAGACGTTCAGCAGGACGCGATCGCCGATCTCCGGCGAGCCGACGAGAGCGGGGTAGGCGAGGGCGCGCACCGGCGCGCCGGCCGTCAGGTCACCGACCGGCGACTCGAGCTCGACGGTCACCTCGGCGGCGCCCGGCCACGTGGATCCGAGCGACACCACGACGCCAGCCCGCCACGTGATCACCCGACCACGCTACCGGCCACTACGGTGGTCCTCGATGCCCGCTCAGATCGCCCCTGCCGAGCGCCTGCTCAACCTCGTCATCGCCCTGGTCAACACTGCGGGCCGGATGACGAAGGAGCAGGTGCGCACGAGCGTCGCCGGGTACCAGGAGGCGCCGTCGGACGACGCCTTCGAGCGGATGTTCGAGCGCGACAAGGACACGCTGCGCGACCTGGGCATCCCGATTCTGACCATCACCGACGCGGGCCACGGCGACGACATCGGCTACCGGGTGGACCTGGACGCGTACGCGCTGCCGCCGCTCGACCTGACCGCCGCCGAGCTGGGCGTGCTGGCCATGGCGGCCCAGGTGTGGCAGGACCAGGCGGTGCGGGCCGACACCTCGCGCGCGCTGACCAAGCTGCGCGCCGTCGGTGAGGGCGTCGAGTCGACGGACCTCGTCGCCGGTCTGGCCCCCCGCGTCAGGGCGGGTGGTGGCGCGTTCAGCCCGCTCGTCGACGCCGTCCAGGCGCGTCAGCCCGTGCGGTTCACCTACCGCGCCGCGACCACGGGCGAGGTCCGCGACCGGGTCGTCGAACCGTGGAAGCTCCTCGCGCGCCGCGGCGGTTGGGTGCTCGTCGGCCTCGACCGGGACCGCGGCGCGAGCCGGTCCTACCGCCTCAGCCGCATCGAGGGCGCGGTGCGTCCCGCGGGGGACCCCGGGTCGTTCGACGCGCCGGCGCCCGAGGACCTCGCGGCTGCCCTGCGCACCTGGGGGTCCGGGCCGGAGTCGATCGCGACGCTCGCCGTCCTGCCCGAGCGCGCGAGCGCCCCCCGCGCCCGTGCTGTCCCCGCGCCGCCCGACGCCCCGGACTGGACCGCCGACCCGGTCACCGCCCCGCTGGTCGCCAACCGTGAGCTCGTCCACGTGCCCTTCCACGCCGAGTGGGAGCTCGCCGAGGAGCTCGTCGGCTACGGCGCGGCCGTCGTCGTCCTCGCCCCGCTGAGCCTGCGTCGGCACGTGCTGCACCTGCTCGCGACGGCCGCGGTCCTGGACCAGGAGGGGGTGGGCGTCGATGGCTGAGCGCGCCAGCGACCGGCTCCTGCGGATGCTCGGGATGATCACGTACCTCGACCGCCACGAGGGCGTGTCCGTCGAGAACATCGCCGCGCACTTCGGGGTGACGACGAGCCAGGTGATGTCCGACATCGACACGCTGTGGGTGACGGGCACGCCGGGGTACTACCCGCACGACCTCATCGACTTCGACGCCGCGTCCTACGAGCAGGGCGTCGTCCGCCTGACCGAGTCCCGCGGCATGACGCGGCCGCTGCGCCTGGGTGCCCGCGAGGCCGTGGCGCTCGTCGCGGCGCTGCGGGCCCTCGACGCGGCGCTCGGCTCCGCGATGGACCCCGAGCGCGCAGCGGTGCTGCGGTCCGCGCTCGGCAAGCTCACCGCTGCGACCGGCGACGCCGCCGCCGCCGTCGACGTGCGGCTCGCGGTCGACGCGGCACCCGACGTGGCCGTCGCGGTCGCGACGGCGCTGCGCGAGGGTCGTCGCCTGCACCTGCGCTACGTGAACGCGGCGGACATCACGACGGAGCGGGACGTCGACCCGATCCGGTTGGCCACCGACGACGAGCGCTCGTACCTGCTCGCCTGGTGCCTGCTCGTGGACGGCGAGCGGCTGTTCCGCATCGACCGCGTGCTCGAGGCCCATGTCCTCGACGAGCCGAGCCTGGACCACCAGGTCAGCGACCGCGCGCACCTGTTCGCCCCCGGACCCGAGGGTGAGCTGGTGACGCTGCACCTGACCAGCCGTGCACGATGGGTCGCCGAGACGGCGCCGGTCGACGCCGTGCGCAACCACGACGACGGCTCGTTCGAGATCGACCTGCGGATCGTGCAGGAGTCCTGGCTGCGCCACCTCGTGCTGCAGGTCGCGGACGACGTCCTGGACGTGCGGCCCCGCCGGGTGGCCGAAGAGGTGGCGACGTCTGCACGTGCGGCGCTGCGGGCGTACGGCGAGCTCGCCGAGTCGGGGGTCTGAGGATGCTCTGGTTCTCGGTGTGGACGGTGCTGGTGCTGGCGACGCTGGCCGGCGCGTTCTTCCTGGGCCGTCGGCTGTGGCGGTCGGGCACGGCGCTGGCGCGGGAGCTCGGGCATGCCGCGGAGGTGGCCGAGCAGCTTGCCGCCCGGGTGGACGAGCTCCAGGCGGCCGCCGCCGCGCTGCGCCCGGACACGGGTCCGACGCTCTTCGCGGACCCCGCGCAGATGTACGACCGGTATGCCGAGCTGCGGGTCGCGGCGGCGGGACGGCGGGTGGCGAGGTCCGACCGGCGCGAGGCGACCCGGCGGTCGTGGCGCGCCTACTGGCGTTGACCGGGACGCACCGCGGGTAGGATCGGACGGTCATCGACTCGGCGAGGGAGGGTGTGTGCCATGAGGGGCATCTTCGAAGGCTGGCACATCGTCCTGCTGCTCATCATCGTGATCGTCCTCTTCGGGGCGAAGCGGCTCCCGGACGTCGCCAAGAGCGTCGGCCAGTCGTTGAAGATCTTCAAGTCCGAGGTCAAGGACCTGCGCGACGACGAGCCGACGACGGACGCGACGCCCAACACCCCGCCGAACGCGCAGAACACGATCGCGACCCCGCCACCGGTCGTGGTGCAGCAACCGGTCGTGCCGAGCCCGGACCGGCCCGAGCCGACCGAGGGCTCCACCCCGCCGAAGGCCTGACCCGCACGTGAGTGACCGCCGCGGGGACGAACCCGGCGGCCGGATGCCGCTGCGGGCCCACCTGGTCGAGCTCCGCCACCGGGTGTTCCTCGCCGGGCTGGGCATCCTGGTCGGAGCGATCGCCGGCTGGTTCCTGTACACGCCGGTGTTCCAGGCGCTGCAACGTCCGATCCTCGACGTCGCGAAGTCCCGCGACGCCCTGATCACCCTGAACTTCCCCGGCCTGGCCGCCTCGTTCGACATGCAGATCAAGGTCTCGTTCTTCCTCGGCGTCCTGATCTCCAGCCCGTGGTGGATCTACCAGCTCTGGGCGTTCATCACGCCGGGCCTGACCCGCAAGGAGCGGGGGTACGCGTTCGGGTTCGTCGGCGCCGCCGTGCCGTTGTTCCTCCTCGGCGCCTACCTCGCCTGGTGGGCGCTGCCCAACGCCGTGCGGCTGCTCACCGGGTTCACTCCGAAGGGAGCGGCGAACTTCATCGACGCCCAGGTGTACCTGGGGTTCGTGATGCGCCTGATGCTGGCCTTCGGCCTGGCGTTCCTCCTGCCGGTCATCATGGTCGCCCTGAACTTCGCCGGCATCGGCACCGCGGCGTTCTGGCGGCGCAGCTGGCGCTGGGCCGTGATGATCGCGTTCGTCTTCGCGGCGGTGATGACCCCGACGCCCGACGCGATCACCATGCTCATGGTCGCGCTGCCGATCTGCGGCCTGTACTTCATCGCGCTCTTCGTCTGCGAGCTGCACGACCGGCGCATCAACCGCGCGCGGCTCGCCGCCGGGCTGCCGACGCTGGACGGCTACCTGCCGGGCGACCCGCCGGAGGGCTCGGCGTGACCCGGCTCGGCGTCGTGGTGAACCCCACCGCCGGCAAGGGCCGCGGGACGGCCGCCGGACGACGGACGCACGAGCTGCTGCGGGCCCGCGGGCACGAGGTGCAGGACCTGTCGGCGGCCTCGCTCGCGCTGGCCACCGACCGCGCCCGGGCCGCCGTCCTCGACGGGCTCGACGCGTTGGTGGTCGTCGGCGGTGACGGGATGGTCCACCTCGGCGTCAACGTCGTCGCGGAGACCCACCTGCCGCTGGGCATCGTCGCGGCGGGCACCGGCAACGACATCGCCCGCACGCTCGGCCTGCCGAAGCCCGGCGACGTCGACGCCGGCGTCGCGGTCATCGAGCACGGTCTCGCCGCAGGCCCGCGGCGCGTGGACGCGGTCCGGGTCGGCCCGCCCGGGACGGCCGCCCACGAGTGGTTCCTCGGCGTGCTGTCCTGCGGGTTCGACGCCGCGATCAACGCCCGGGCCAACGAGATGACCTGGCCCAAGGGGTCGGGCCGCTACGTGCGAGCGCTGCTGGCCGAGCTGCCGCGGTTCGAGCCGTACGGCTACCGCGTCACGATGGACGACCAGGTCTGGGAGTCGACCGGCACGCTCGTCGCCGTCGCGAACGTGCCCTGGATCGGCGGCGGCCTCAAGATCGCACCCGATGCCGTGGTCGACGACGGCCTGCTGGACGTGGTCGTCGCCGGACCGTTCAGCAAGACCGGCGTGGTGAAGATCTTCCCCGGCATCTACGGCGGCAAGCACGTGTCCCACCCCTCCGTGGACGTCTTCCGCAGCACCTCCGTCCTCATCGAGCCGCTGACCGACCTCGGTGGCCTGCCCCCGGCCGCGTTCGCCGACGGTGAGCGCGTCGGCCCGCTGCCCCTGCGCGTCACCGTCGAGCCCGGGGCCCTGTCCGTCCTGTGCTGACGCGCGCGCCGGAGCCTGCGCGGCGCCACGTGTGCCTAGGGTGTGCGTGTGGTGGCCCGCACTCGGAAGTCGACCCCGTCCGCTGAACCTTCTCCGGCCGAGCGCTACGCGGCGTCGCGGCGCCGGGCCGAGGTGGAGCGCACCGAGCTGTCCCGGTTCCGGGAGCTGCTGAGCTTCCCCCTCGACGAGTTCCAGATCGACGCCTGCCTCGCGCTCGAGCGCGGCAGCGGCGTGCTGGTCGCGGCGCCCACCGGGGCGGGCAAGACGGTGGTGGGCGAGTTCGCGGTGCACCTGGCGCTGGAGTCGGGCCGCAAGGCGTTCTACACGACGCCGATCAAGGCGCTGTCGAACCAGAAGTACGGGGACCTGGTCCGCCGCTACGGCGCCGAGAAGGTCGGTCTGCTCACCGGCGACACCACGATCAACGGCGACGCCCCCGTCGTCGTGATGACGACCGAGGTGCTCCGCAACATGCTGTACGCGGGCTCGTCCACCCTCCAAGGCCTCGGGTTCGTGGTCATGGACGAGGTGCACTACCTCGCCGACCGGTTCCGTGGCCCGGTCTGGGAGGAGGTGATCATCCACCTCACCGACGACGTCCAGCTGGTGTCCCTGTCGGCCACCGTCTCCAACGCCGAGGAGTTCGGCGACTGGCTGGCCACCGTCCGGGGTGACACGACCGTCGTCGTCAGCGAGCACCGGCCCGTGCCGCTCGGCCAGCACGTGCTTGTACGAGGCGAGCTCCTCGACCTGTACGCCGGCCACGTCGACCCGACCGACCCCGGCGTCGACCCCCCGATCAACCCGGACCTCAGCCACCTCCTGCGCCGCAGCAACCGCGAGGAGGAGCCGATCGGTCGGCGCGGGCCGGGGCACAAGGGCAGGCAGGCGCACCGGCCCAGCCGCCCCGGAGGCGGCCGTCCCACCCCGCGGTTCGCCGTCGTCGACGCCCTGGAGGCGGACGGCCTCCTGCCCGCGATCGTGTTCATCTTCTCGAGGGCGGGCTGCCAGGGGGCCGTGCAGCAGTGCCTCGCGGCCGGCGTCCGCCTGACCACGCCGGCCGAGGCGGCGCGCATCCGGATGATCGTGGAGGAGAAGTGCGCCGCGGTGCCTCCCGAGGACCTGCCCGTCCTCGGGTACTGGGAGTTCGCAGAGGCGCTGAGCCGCGGCGTGGCCGCGCACCACGCCGGGATGCTGCCGCTGTTCAAGGAGACCGTCGAGGACCTGTTCTCGCAGGGCCTGGTCAAGGTCGTGTTCGCCACCGAGACGCTGGCGCTCGGCATCAACATGCCCGCGCGGTCGGTGGTGCTGGAGAAGCTGGTCAAGTGGGACGGCTCCAACCACGTCGACGTGACGCCGGGGGAGTACACGCAGCTGACCGGCCGCGCCGGCCGGCGCGGCATTGACACGGAAGGTCACGCGGTCGTCGTCGCGCACTCCGGGCTCGACCCGGTGCAGCTGGCCGGCCTGGCGTCCAAGCGCCTGTACCCCCTCAAGTCCAGCTTCCGCCCGACGTACAACATGGCCGTCAACCTGGTCGCCCAGGTGGGCCGCGACCGTGCCCGCGAGGTCCTGGAGACGTCGTTCGCGCAGTTCCAGGCCGACCGGGGCGTCGTCGGCCTGGCGCGGCAGGCCCAGGCCCACACGGAGGCGCTGGACGGGTACGCCAAGGCCATGGAGTGCCACCAGGGCGACTTCACGGAGTACGCGTCGCTCCGCCGTCAGATCACCGCCCGCGAGAAGGACCTCACGCGCGCCCAGGCATCCGCACGGCGGGCCGAGGTGGCCCGGACGCTCGAGGGTCTGCGGCCCGGCGACGTGCTCGAGATCCCGGTCGGTCGTCGCTCCGGGCACGTGCTGGTCATCGACCCCGGCGGTGAGGCCGGGTTCGACGGACCCAAGCCGACCGTGCTGACGGTCGACCGGCAGGTCCGCAAGCTCACCGTGGCGGACGTCGGCACCGGCGCGCGGACCGTCGGGTTCCTGCGCGTGCCCAAGGGCTTCACCGCGCGCGTCCCGGCGGCTCGTCGCGACCTCGCGGCGCAGCTCCGCACGGCCGTGAGCGACGGTGGCCACGCGCACACCTCGGGCAAGGGCAAGGGCAAGGTCCGGCCGACACGACGCACAGCCGCCACCGACGACGCCGAGATCGCCGAGCTGCGCCGCAGGATGCGCGCGCACCCGTGCCACGGGTGCCCGGACCGCGAGGACCACATGCGCTGGGCCGAGCGCTGGGCGCGCCTGTCCGACGAGCACGACGCGCTCGTCGCCCGGATCGCGGGCCGCACGGGCTCGATCGCAGCCGTGTTCGACCGCATCTGCGACGTCCTGCTCGGCCTGGGCTACCTGTCGCAGTCCGACGAGGGCGGCCGCGGGACCCTCGAGGTCACCGCGGAGGGCCGCTGGCTGCGTCGGATCTACGCCGAGAACGACCTCCTGCTGGCGGAGTGCCTGCGCCGCGGCGTCTTCGACGAGCTCGACGCGCCGGGGCTCGCGGCCGCCGTGTCCGCGCTGGTGTACCGGTCGCGGCGCGACGACCAGGGCGAGCCGCACGTGCCCGGCGGGCCCGCGAGCAGGCTCGGGGTGGCGCTCGACGCGACCGTCCGGGCGTGGTCGGAGCTCGACGACCTCGAGGCGGCGCACAAGGTCGAGACGACCCAGCCGCTCGACACCGGCCTGGTCGAGGCCGTGCACCGGTGGGCGGCCGGACGCAGCCTGGACGCCGTGCTCAAGGGCAAGGAGCTGTCCGCCGGCGACTTCGTGCGCTGGTGCAAGCAGGTCATCGACGTGCTCGACCAGATCTCGCAGGCGGCGCCCACCGACCGGGTCCGGGACACCGCGCGCAAGGCCGTGGAGGCGCTCCGGCGCGGAGTGGTCGCGTACTCGTCGGTCTAGGGCTCTATCGTGCCCGTGTGAGCTCGACCCTCTACCGCCACGGCGCGGTCCACACGTCCGCCGACCCGTTCGCCGAGGCGCTGCTCGTCGAGGACGGTGTCGTGGCCTGGCTCGGGGCGGACGACACGGCCGACGGGCTCGCGGCCCGGGCCGACGAGGTGATCGACCTCGAGGGCGCCCTCGTCGCCCCGGCCTTCGTCGACGCGCACGTGCACGTGCTGGAGACGGGCCTCGCGCTCGAGAGCATCGACCTGTCCGCCGCGGGGGGAGTGCACTCGCTCGCCGACGCCCTCGACGCCGTCCACCGCGCCGCGCAGGGGCGCCCGGTGGGTGCGCAGGACAGCCCGCTGCTCGGGTTCGGCTGGGACGAGCAGGACTGGCCCGAGGGCAGGCCGCCCACCCGTGAGGAGCTGGACGCCGCGGCCGGGGGAGCGCCGGTGTACCTGGCGCGGGTCGACGTGCACTCGGCGGTCGTCTCGAGCGCCCTGACGGCGAGCGCGGGGCTGGACGTGCTGCCGGGCTGGCGGTTCGACGGCCGCGTCGAGCGCGACGCGCACCATGCCGCCCGGGAGGCGGCACGAACGGTCGACCCGGCCCGCCGGACCCGGCTGTACCGGGAGGCGCTGCAGCACGCGGCCGCCCGTGGGGTCGCCTCGGTGCACGAGCAGTCGGCGCCCTACATCGACACGCGCGAGGGTCTGCTCGAGCTGCTCGAGCTCACCGCGGACGAGGCGAGCGGTCTGCCGCACCTCGTCGCGTACCGCGGCGAGCAGTGCGTGACGGTCGACGACGCACGAGAGATCCTCGCGGCGATCCCGGGCCTCACCGGGATCGGCGGGGACCTGAACATCGACGGGTCCCTCGGCTCTCGGACCGCCGCGCTGCGTTCGCCGTACGCCGACGCCCCCGACACGTCCGGCTCGCTGCACCTGACCGCGGAACAGGTGTGCAACCACCTGACCGCCGTCACGCGCGCCGGCGTGCAGGGCGGGTTCCACGTGATCGGCGACCGCGCCATGGACGAGCTGCTCATCGGGCTGCGGGCAGCCGTGGACGTCGAGGGTGTCGAGGCGGTCGCACGCCGCGGGCACCGGCTCGAGCACGCCGAGCTCGTCGACGCCCCGACCCTGGCGGCGTTCGTCCTGCTGGGCATCCAGCTGAGCGTCCAACCGGGTTTCGACGCAGCCTGGGGCGGCCCGGACGGCATGTACGCCGCCCGGCTGGGAGCCGGGCGCGCGGCCGCGCTCAACCCCCTCGCCGACCTGGCCGCGGCAGGGATCCCGCTGGCCTTCGGCTCCGACTCGCCGGTCACCCCCGTCTCGCCGTGGGCCGCCGTCCGGGCCGCCGTGCAGCACCGGTCGGCCGACCAGCGGATCTCGGCGCGGGCCGCCTTCCGGGCGTCCACCCGCGGCGGCTGGCGGCTCGCGGGACTGGACCACACGGGGGCGGGGGAGCTGCGCGTCGGGTCGCCGGCCCACCTGGCCGTGTGGCGGGCCGAGCACCTCACGGTGCAGGCCGCGGACGGCCGCTTCTCGTCGTGGAGCACCGATGCACGCGCGGGCATCCCGCTCCTGCCGGACATGTCGCCGGACGCTCCGCTGCCCCAGTGCCTGCGGACGGTCCGCGGGTCGACGGTCCTGCACGATACGTTCTGAGACCGGTCCGGACGCGCGGGCCGAGACACGCCGAGCAACCTGGACACCTGACCGGGTGAAAAACGCCGGGCGGCCGATCCGGAGGTGCCGTCCGATTCCGCCCGATCACGCGACACGCGGACCGACACGCCGAACCGAAGGGTACAGACCGTACGGACGGTGCAGAGATGACCTGCGGGTACGGCTCTCACCTGCGCCGACGCGGCCTTGACACACCCTGGGAACTGGGTAGGTTTCAGGGGATCCACCGGAGCGACATGCCCACGAAGACGTCGGGCCATGGGGGGCGATGGTGGGAGCTAGGGCTCCGACCGGGCCCGCGTGTTCAGTAGACAACGGTCCGTGCGCCTGCACGCCGACCGGTACGAAGGACACGCGGGCCGGTCGGTCGGCGCCTGGGATGCGCCAAGCCGAGGACGTTCAGCATTCTTCCAGGGACGCTGCCGTACTCTCCTGGGGTGCCCGCCCGTGAACCCGCCCGCTGGTGGACCCTCGTTCTGGCGGTGGCCGGTGGCTACCTGACCCGGCTCGCCTTCCCCGCACCCGGCTGGTGGGGGACCGTCTTCGTCGGGATCGCCCTGCTCTACCTGGCGATGCGCCGCGACAGCGCGCGCTGGAACGCCCTGGTCGGGCTCGTATGGGGCTTCGCGTTCTTCGTCCCGCTCATCAGCTGGACCGGTGACGCCGTCGGGCAGGTGCCCTGGCTGGCCCTGTCCACGCTCGAGGCGTCCTACGTCGCCCTGTTCGGCGCGGCCTGGTCCTGGGCGCGGCGCGGGCAGGCGGTCTGGCGCAGCGCCGGCCTGCAGGTCGTCGTGTTCTCCGTCCTGTGGGTCGCTGCCGAGGAGCTGCGCTCGACGTGGCCGTTCGGCGGGTTCCCGTGGGGCCGGCTCGCGTTCTCGCAGGCCGACTCGCCCCTGGCCGCGTTCGCCTCCCTCGGGGGGACCCCGCTGCTGAGCGGGATCGTCGTGGCCGTCGGGGTGCTGTTCGCGCGCATCTGGCTCGCGGCACGGCGGCTGCGGCTGGTACGGCTCGGCGTCGCGGTCGCCACGGTCGCCGTGATCGTCGTCGTGGGGCTGCTCGTCCCGCTGGACACCCAGGCCGAGCAGGGCACGCTCGAGGTCGGCGCGGTCCAGGGCAACGTCCCGGGCACCGGGCTCGACGCGTTCGGGCAGCGGGAGGCGGTCCTCGACAACCACATCGCGGGCACGCACGCGCTGCTCGACCAGGTGGCCCCCGGCGACCTGGACCTGGTGCTGTGGCCGGAGAACGGTACGGACATCGACCCGCAGGTCGACGCGAAGGCCGCCAAGCTCATCGACGACGCAGCGAAGGCGGTCGACGCCCCCATGCTCGTCGGCACCGTGCAGTACCCGCCCAGCGGCGGCCGGTACAACACGGCCGTGCTCTGGGAACCCGGCGTGGGCGTCACCGCCACCTACTCCAAGCAGCACCCTGCGCCGTTCGCGGAGTACATCCCGCTGCGCTCGCTCGTCCGGCCGTTCTCGTCAGCGGTCGACCTGGTCACGCGCGATATGCTGCCCGGCGACAAACCGGGGTACATCCCGCTGCAGTCCGATCGGCTGGGCCGCACGGTGGGGATCGGCGATGTCATCTGCTTCGAGGTCGCGTACGACGCGATCGTCCGCGACGCCGTCAGGGCAGGGGGTGAGGTGCTGGTGGTGCAGACGAACAACGCCTCCTTCGGCGTCTCGGACGAGTCCACCCAGCAGCTGGCCATGAGCCGGATGCGGGCGATCGAGCACGGCCGCGCCACGGTCCAGATCTCGACCGTCGGGGTGAGCGCCGTGATCGAGCCGAACGGCGTCGTCTCGCAGGACACCGACTTGTTCACCGCCGCGCAGATGGTGGCGACGTTGCCGCTGCGCGACTCCGAGACGCTGGCTACCAGGCTCCGCTCGTGGCCCGCGTGGGCCTTCGACGCCCTGGCGGTCGTCATGGTCGCCGCCGGGATCGCCGGCGCCCGCGGCCTGCGCCGCCAGGACCGGAGAGGTACCGCCGCATGACCGGTTCCGTCGGACGGGTGCTCGTCGTCGTCCCCACCTACAACGAGCGCGAGAACCTGCCGATCGCGCTCGACCGGCTGCGCACCCACGTGCCGCACGCGGACGTCCTGGTCGTCGACGACGGCTCACCCGACGGGACCGGCGAGCTGGCCGAGAAGATCGCCGAGCAGGTGGCCGTCGACTCGGCGCACGGGCGCATCCACGTGCTGCACCGGGAGGGCAAGCTCGGACTCGGGACCGCGTACATCGCGGGCTTCCACTGGGCGCTCGAGCGGTCCTACGACGTGGTCGTCGAGATGGACGCCGACGGGTCGCACCGCGCCCAGGACCTGCCCACGCTCCTCGGCGCGCTCGAGGATGCCGACCTGGTCCTCGGTTCCCGCTGGGTGCCCGGGGGGACCGTGCTGAACTGGCCGATGAGCCGGCACGTCCTGTCCCGCGGCGCCAACACGTACACGCGGATCGTGCTCGGCATCCCGCTCCGCGATGCCACGGGCGGCTTCCGCGCCTACCGTGCCACGCTCCTGCGGGACCTCGAGCTCGACGACATCGCGTCGCAGGGCTACTGCTTCCAGGTCGACATGGCGTGGCGGGCGGTGCGGCTGGGTGCGCGTGTGGTCGAGGTGCCCATCACGTTCGTCGAGCGTGAGCTCGGGACGTCGAAGATGAGCCGGGCGATCGTGGTCGAGGCCCTGATGAGCGTGACCCGGTGGGGGATAGCAGAACGCTCCCGCCGTGTGGCGGGAGCGTTCCGACGAACGACGGGCTGAGCCCGTACGAACGGCGCGTCAGGCGCTGCGGCGCAGCTTGCCCGAGCGGAGCAGGTCGAGCCGCTCGTCCAGCAGCTCCTGGAGCTCGCCGACCGTGCGACGCTCGAGCAGCATGTCCCAGTGCGTACGCGGGGGCTTGCCGGCCTTCACCTCGGGTCGCGACGCGTCGCGGAGCAGTGCTTCCTCGCCGCACCGGCACTCCCACACCACCGGGACGTCGGCCTCGACCGAGAACGGCAGAATGATCGTGTGCCCGTTGGGGCAGTCGTAGTGAGCCTGGAGGCGGGGCGCGAACTCGACGCCGTCTTCCGTCTCCATGCTGTGGGACCCGATGCGCATGCCACGCAGGGACCGGTTTGCCATCTTGGGATCCTCCGTGCCGTTGTACGGCCGTCGAGAGTATGAACTTCCACCGGTTCCAACGGTGGGGGCCCCTCCAGTGTTCCAGGTCCAGGTGAAGGGATGGTGAACGCGGTCAGCATGTGGCGGAGAGGCTTAAGGTCGCACCGTGACTTTCCAGGCACCCACCAGGCAGATGACGTTCCGGAAGCTCGGCGACAAGGGTCCGACCGTGTCGGTCGCCGGTGTCGGCTGCAACACGTTCGGCGCGACCCTCGCGCCTGACGGGGTCCCCGCGCTGGTGTCCGCGGCGCTGGAGGCCGGCGTCACGTTCTTCGACACGGCCGACGCCTACGGCGGTGCGTTCGGGCAGAGCGAGGAGCTGTTGGGCGCCGCGCTCGGTGCCCACCGCGACGAGGTCGTGCTGGCGACCAAGTTCGCGCTCGGCGCGCCCGAGGGCGTGGCGCCCGGGTCTCGCGCGTACGTGCGGTCCGCCGTCGAGGCGTCGCTGCGACGGTTGGGCACCGACCGGATCGACCTGTACCAGATGCACATACCCGACGCGCTGACCCCGATCGAGGAGACGCTGGCCGCGCTGCACGAGCTGGTCACCGAGGGCAAGGTCCTCTCGCTCGGCTCCTCCAACTTCGCCGCGTGGCAGGTGGTCGACGCCGACTGGAGCGCCCGCACGGCCGGCGCCACGGCGTTCGTCTCGGCGCAGAACCGGTACAACCTGCTGGACCGGGGCGCGGAGGCCGAGCTGGTGCCCGCGCTCGAGCAGGTGGGCGTCGGGCTCATCCCGTTCGTTCCGCTCGCCTCCGGGTTGCTCACCGGCAAGTACCGGCGCGACGAGGGCGCCCCCGACGGGTCGCGGCTCGCCCGTTGGCCCGACCGCCTCGCACGCGCCGACTTCGACCGGATCGACGCGTTGAGCGCGCTGGCGCAGGAGTGGGGGATCGACCTGCCGACGCTCGCGCTCGGTGGGTTGGCCGCCCAGCCCGCCGTCGCCACGGTTATCGCCGGTGCCCGGACGCCCGAGCAGCTGCGTGCGAACGTCGCGTCGATCCTGTGGGAGCCCACGCTCGACCAGCTCGCGGCGATCGACGACGCCTCGCCGGGCCCCGTCGGCTGACCGAGCCGCCGGCGTCGGCAGCGGTGCTCACCACTCGAGCATCCGCGCACGCCGCGCGCCGATCGCGGCGATGCCCCACACGTGCACACCGGCCTCGTCCGCGCCCTCGCGCAGCGACCGCGCCCAGGTCGACTCGAACATGCCGCGGTCGCCGCCGGCCGCCCGGACGAGCCCGACGAGCACGGACCCGCCCGGCCCGTGCTCGGCCAGGACGTCTCGCAGGAGCCGAAGGACGCCCTCGACGACCTCCGGGTCGGCGCGCTGGGGGATGTCGGAGATCGGCAGGGCGACCGGGAGGGTGACCCCGTCGGCATCGACCAGAACGAACCAGAGCGCCGGCTCACCCGAGCGTTCGTACCCGACGAGGCCGAGAAGCAGCTGGAGCGCGTCGTCGGGGGTCCGCAGCGGGCCGCCCGGGGGCGGTGGCAGGTCGTCGTCGGGACCGTCGTCCGCCCAGTCGAGCGCCTCCCACGCGCTGCGTCCGGCCTGACGTTGGACCTCCCAGTCGAGGTCCCACCAGTCGTCGTCGTTGTCGTTCGCCGTCATGCCTCCAGGCTGACGGTGCGCACCAGCGCGAGACGGACGTCCTCGGGGTCGACGCGGCGCCCCGGGGCCGTGGTCGGCTCAGGCCAGGTGGGCGGTCAGTGCCTCGACGACCAGTGCGTGATCGTCCGCCTGCGGCAAGCCCGAGACCGTCACCACGCCGACGACGCCGACGTCGCGCACCCGGACGGGGAACGCACCGCCGTGCGCGGCGAACTCCCGCAGGGGCAGGTCGTGCTGCTCGTTGAACGTGGTGCCCCTGACCTTCGCCCGCAGACCGACCAGGTAGGACGGCGCCCCGAACCTCCACACCACGCGGACCTTGCGGGCGACCCACGTGTCGTTGTCGGCGGTGGTGCCGGCCCGTGCGGCGTGGAACACCTGCTGCGTCCCGTGCTGGATGTCCACCGTGATCGGCAGGTCGCGCTCCTGACCCAGCTCCACCAGCAGGCATCCGAGCCGCCACGCGTCGTCGTGCGTGAACGTGGTGAACACCAGGTCGCGTTCCTGCTGCTCGATGGCTGCGATGGTGCGCTGGATCTCGGTGACGTCGTCGGCACTCATGACGACATCGTCGCACCGACGGGCGCCACCCCGAAGTTCTGGTCGAACACGTGCCCGGGGTCGTAGACGGCCTTGAGCCGGGCGATCCTCGCGAGCGTCTCGGGCGGGAACGCCTCGGCGATCCGGTCGGGGGACTGGTTCGTCTCGAAGCTGAGGTAGACGCCGTCCAGGTGCGGGGCGAGGCGGCCCCACCACACGTCGATCTGGGCCCGTCGGCTTGCGCGCGTGGACGCCGACAGCGAGAAGGCCTGGGTCCGGTGCGCGTACGCCGTGGCCATCGGGTCCAGGTCGTTGACGGCGCCGCCGACCGCGCGCAACTGCACCATGTCGGACACGCCGGACATCACCAGGTCGCCCAGAAGCTGCGCCAGCTCGGGCGTCACGTGCTCGATCAGCCCGCCGCGCGCCGCGTAGTCCGGGCCTCCGGTGTGCTCGCCGTGGTGCGGCGCGACCGCTGCCGCGTAGGGCACCAGCTGGGCCTGCTGCTGCAGCACAGGCGCGAGGTCGAGGAAGCGCTCGAGCCAGAGGATGGCGCTCTGCGTGTCGTCGTCGGCCCAGACGATGATCGCGTAGCCGATCGGCGGGTTCTGCCCGTTGGCGGGGATCATGGTCAGGAAGCTGGTGAGCTCGCGCGGCGACTCCTCGACCAGGGCGGCCCACGACTCGATGAACGCCGCCGTGTCCGAGGCGTCGTAGACGATCGTCGCGTAGACCACGTCGCCGACGTGCGCGGCCTCGATCTCCACCGCCGTGAGGATGCCGAAGTTCGCGCCCGCGCCGCGCACCGCCCAGAGCAGGTCGGGCTCGTGCTCGGCGTCGGTACGCACGAGCCGCCCGTCGGCCAGGACCAGCTCGGCCGCCACGACGTGGTCGAGCGTCAGCCCGTACGACCGCGCGAGGAAGCCCTGCCCGCCGGCGGTGACGAGCCCGCCGACGCCGACGTCTCCGTAGTCACCGGAGCTGATCGCCAGGCCGTGCGGCGTGAGGGCGGCCGCGACGTCGCCCCAGCGCGCGCCCGCGCCGAGCCGGACGAGCCCGCGCTCGTGGTCCAGCACCTCGACCGCGTCGAGCCCGCCGACGTCGATCACGATGCCGCCGTCGTTGGTGGACCGACCGCTGATCCCGTGCCCGCCGCTGCGGACCGCGAGCGGCACGTCCTGGGCGCGGGCGAACGCCAGCGCATCGCTGACGTCCTGCGCCGAGGTGGCGCGGATGACGAGCCCGGGGGAGCCCGAGTAGACGTAGGTCGAGCGCACGCGCCCGTACTCCCGGTCGCCGGGCTCCACGGCCTTGCCGACGAGGGACGCGGGCAGCCCGTCGTAGTCGATCCGGGGACGCCGCTTGGCCAGGGCGGCGGCAGGGCGAACCGCACCCGTCGTCGTGCCGGCAGTCGAACGCTCGGCGGCGACCGCCTCGCGCAGGGCCGGGGCGAGCTCCTGCCCGAAGACCGCGAGCGCCCGTTCGTCGTCGCCGGCCAGGATGAAGGTGGCGATCCCGTCCTCGAGCGCGAGCGGCAGCAGCTGGTCGACCCACTGCTCCACCGATCCCTGGGGGCCGCCGCCGAGGTTCAGCAGCCGACGGATCTCGCGCGGGTCGCGACCCGCCGCCGTCGCGGACTCGTCGATGGTCACGTTGCCGCGGGCCAGGTCGCCGGGCTGCAGATAGCCCTGGCTCGGGAGCCACCCGTCGGCCGCAGAGCCGACCAGACGCAGCATCCGCGGCTTGTACGCGCCGAGCCAGATCGGGATGTCGTGCGCGGGGGCCGGTCCGCGCTTGGCGCCGTCGACCGAGTGGAACTCGCCGTGGACGCGCAGGGGCGTGCGCTCGTCGGCGTCCCAGACGCCCCGGATGATGCCGATGGCCTCGGCCAGCGCGGTGACGCCCTCGCCGGGTGTCCGCCGTGGGGCGCCCATCGCGACGATCGCGTCCCAGAAGGCACCCGCCCCGAGGCCGAGCGCCAGCCGACCGCCCGACAGCAGGTCCAGGCTGGCCGCGGCGCGCGCCAGGACGGCCGGCGGGCGCAGCGGCAGGTTGAGCACGTTGCCGGACAGCTGCACCGTCGACGTCGAGGCGGCCACCCACGACAGGAGCGTCCACGTGTCGAGGAACGCGGGCTGGTACGGGTGGTCCTGGAACGTCACGAGGTCGATGCCGACCCGCTCGGCGGTCCGCGCCAGCGCGACGACGCGCTGCGGGTCCTTCGCCGACGGCGTCAGGAAGCTGCCGAAGACCAGGTCGTGGCCGTAGTCGGGCACCGCGCCCACCCTCTCGCTAGGTAATTGAGAGTTCAACCATATCGCGTTCGAGGCGCCGATCCTGCGCGGGGGAGCCGGGCCCGAGTCGCACCGGCGTGGCAAGATCTCGCAGGTGACGCTAGCCGACAGCCATGACCTGATCCGAGTGCAGGGCGCGCGGGAGAACAACCTCAAGGACATCAGCGTCGAGCTGCCCAAGCGCAGGCTGACGGTGTTCACCGGCGTCTCGGGCTCGGGCAAGAGCTCGCTCGTCTTCGGCACCATCGCCGCCGAGTCGCAGCGGATGATCAACGAGACGTACAGCAGCTTCGTCCAGGGCTTCATGCCGACCCTGGCCCGCCCAGACGTCGACGTCCTGGACGGGCTGACCACCGCGATCATCGTCGACCAGGAGCGGATGGGCGCCAACGTGCGGTCCACCGTCGGCACCGCCACGGACGCGAACGCGCTGCTGCGCATCCTGTTCAGCCGCGTCGGCCAGCCGCACCTCGGCTCGCCGCAGGCGTTCTCGTTCAACGTCGCGTCGGTGTCCGGGGCCGGGGCGATCACCACGGAACGCGGCGGCACCACCGTCAAGGAGCGGCGCAGCTTCACCGTCACGGGCGGCATGTGCCCGCGGTGCGAGGGCATGGGCAGCGCGACGAGCATCGACCTCACCCAGCTCTACGACGACTCCAAGTCGCTCGATGACGACGCGCTCACGATCCCCGGCTACACCGGTGGGGGCTGGAACACGCGGCTCTACAGGGAGTCCGGCTTCTTCGACCCGGCCACGCCCATCCGCGACTTCACCGAGCAGGAGCTGCAGGACTTCCTGCACCACGAGCCGGTCCGCATGAAGATCGCCGGCATCAACATGACCTACGAGGGCCTGATCCCACGGATCGAGAAGTCGATGCTCTCCAAGGACAAGGAGGCCATGCAGCCGCACATCCGTGCGTTCGTCGACCGCGCGGTCACGTTCACCAGGTGCCCGGACTGCGGCGGCACCCGGTTGAACGCGGGCGCACGGTCCTCGAAGATCGGCGGCGTCAACATCGCGGACGCTTGCGCGATGCAGATCAGCGACCTGGCCGAGTGGGTCCGGGGACTCGACGAGCCGTCGGTCGCGCCCCTGCTCACGGCGCTGGGGGACATCCTCGACTCGTTCGTCGACATCGGTCTGGGGTACCTGTCCCTCGACCGCCCTGCCGGCACGCTCTCCGGCGGTGAGGCGCAGCGGACCAAGATGATCCGGCACCTGGGCTCGTCGCTCACCGACGTCACGTACGTGTTCGACGAGCCGACGATCGGGTTGCACCCGCACGACATCCAGCGGATGAACACCCTGCTGCTGGCGCTGCGGGACAAGGGCAACACCGTCCTCGTCGTGGAGCACAAGCCCGAGACGATCGTCATCGGCGACCACGTGGTCGACCTGGGTCCCGGCGCGGGCACCGAGGGCGGCACGATCTGCTTCGAGGGCACGGTCGAGGACCTGCGGGCCAGCGGCACGCTGACGGGACGCCACCTCGACGACCGCTCGGTGCTCAAGGGGTCGGTCCGGTCGTCGTCGGGAAGGCTGGAGATCCGGGGCGCCACGGCCAACAACCTGCGCGACGTCGACGTCGACATCCCGCTCGGGGTCCTGGTCGTCATCACCGGCGTCGCCGGTTCCGGCAAGAGCTCGCTGGTGCACGGGTCGATCCCGGCCGACGGGGGAGTCGTGTCGATCGACCAGGGTGCGATCAAGGGGTCGCGCCGCAGCAACCCCGCGACCTACACCGGCCTGCTCGATCCCATCCGCAAGGCGTTCGCCAAGGCCAACAACGTCAAGCCGGCCCTGTTCAGCGCCAACTCCGAGGGCGCCTGCCCCAACTGCAACGGCGCGGGCGTCATCTACACCGACCTAGGGCCGATGGCGACGGTCGCGACCACCTGCGAGGTCTGCGAGGGCAAGCGGTTCGACGCCTCGGTGCTGGAGTACCACCTGGGCGGTCGGGACATCAGCGAGGTGCTCTCGATGTCGGTCACGGAGGCCGAGGAGTTCTTCCGCACGGGGGAGTCCAGGACGCCGGCCGCGCACACGATCCTCGCCCGCCTGGTCGACGTCGGTCTCGGCTACCTGCGGCTGGGCCAGCCGCTGCCGACGCTGTCCGGCGGGGAGCGGCAGCGCCTCAAGCTGGCGACGCACATGGGGGAGAAGGGCGACGTCTACATCCTGGACGAGCCGACGACGGGCCTGCACCTGGCGGACGTCGAGAACCTGCTCGGCCTGCTCGACCGGCTCGTCGACGCGGGCAAGTCCGTCATCGTCATCGAGCACCACCAGGCCGTGATGGCGCACGCCGACTGGATCATCGACCTCGGCCCGGGGGCCGGCCACGACGGCGGACTGATCGTCTTCGAGGGCACCCCGTCGGCCCTCGTCGCGGACCGCACCACGCTGACGGGCGAACACCTGGCGGCCTACGTCGGCGCCTGAGGGCGTCTGTCACGTTCTGAGGCCGGGGAACGTCAAGCAATCGAGACGACACCTCGAGAGGATGACGACGATGACGAACACGACGACCGCCACGACGACCGGTGGCTTCACGGACGAAGAGCGCGACGCCATGAAGGAGCGCGCTCAGGAGGTGCGCGGCAAGAAGGGCGACGGCCTGGTCGAGCTGCTCGCCAAGATCGCCGAGATGGAGGACGCCGACCGCGTGATGGCCGAGCGGTTGCACATCCTGGTCGGCGAGGCGGCCCCCGAGCTGACGCCGAAGACCTGGTACGGCATGCCCGCCTACGCCAAGGACGGCAAGGTCGTCCTCTTCTTCAAGCCGGCCGCGAAGTTCAAGGCCCGCTACGCGACGCTCGGCTTCAGCGACTCGGCGGCGCTCGACGACGGTGCGATGTGGCCGACGGAGTTCGCCCTGACGTCGCTGACGGCTGCCGACGAGAAGCGGATCCTCGCCCTGGTCCAGCGGGCCACGGCCTAGTGGCGGCCCGCCCCCGACCGCGCGTGGCGCCGCGCGGCCGGGGCGTCCGTGCCTGTCCGTCAGGAGCCGATCGCCTCGATCCGGCGCCGGGCGTTCAGCGCTTGGTCTCGTACCTGGTGAGGACCACGCCGTCGGGAAACGTCCGGGTCTCCACCAGGTTCAGGTTCACCCAGTTGTCGAGGGCGGTAAAGAACGGTGTGCCGCCGCCCACCAGCACCGGTGCGGTGGCCAGCACGTACTCGTCGATCAGGCCGGCCCGCATGGCCGCGCCGGCGAGCGTGGCGCCGCCGATGTCCATGGGGCCGCCGTCCTCAGCCTTGAGCCGGCTGATCTCGGTGACCGCGTCGCCGGTGACCAGGCGGGCGTTCCAGTCGACCGTGCCGGTCGTCGAGGAGAACACCACCTTCGGCATGTCCCGCCAGCGGTGGGCGAACTCGACCTCCGCGGGTGTGACGCCAGGTTGCTGGTCGGCGATCGGCCAGTGGGAGCTCATCGTCTCCCACAGCTTGCGCCCATACAGCGACAGACCCGTCGAACCCACCCGGTCGGACCACCACTGGAACAGCTCGTCGCTCGGCGTGCTCCAGCCGAGGTCGTCGCCGGGAGCGGCGATGTAGCCGTCCAGGCTCACGTTCATGGCAAAGGTCAGCTTCCGCATGGCGTCAGCCTCCCGTGAGTCGGTATCCGGCGTACAGACGGGTAGGCGCACGCACCTGCTTCGTCGTCTGCTGCCCGATCGCCGATAATGCACATTATGACAACTTAGCGTCGTCGAACCGCTCCTGACGGCGAGCGCCCCGATCGCTGCGCTCCCCGAGCGCTAGGCTCCGGCGACATGAGCACTGGCGCGAGCGACGGCGTAGCTTCCGGTAGTCGTCGGCTGATGGTCCTGCTGGCCATGGCGATGTTCGTCCTGGTGGTCGACACGTCGCTGATGAACGTCTCGATCTCCGCGGTCGTCGCCGACCTCGACACGACGGCCAGCGGCGTCCAGTCGGCCATCGCCCTCGAGGCGCTGGTCTCCGCGGCCTTCATCCTGATCAACAGCAAGGTCGGCGACCTCATCGGCCGCAAACGTGCCTACGTCCTCGGACTGCTGGCGTACGCCGTCGGCGCGCTGGCCATGACGCTCGCGCAGGACCTGACGGCGATCATCATCTTCTGGGCGATCATCGGCGGCCTCGGTGCCTCGCTGCTCCTGCCCGCCATGCAGTCCCTGATCCACGGCAACTTCGCAGGGGCCGCTCAGAAGCAGGCGTACGCCCTCACCGGAGCCGCTGCGGCCATCGCGGCCGCGATCGGGCCGCTCCTCGGCGGCTTCGTGACGACGTACCTGTCGTGGCGGGTCGGCTTCGCGCTCGAGGTCGTCATCATCATCGTCGTCCTGAGCCAGATCAGGCTGGTGCGTGACGTCCCCTACACGGGACCGCGCCAGATCGACGTGGTCGGTGCGGTCCTGTCGGTGATCGGGATGGGCGGTGTCGTGCTCGGCATCCTCGTCTGGCAGGAAGGCGGCGAGTACGTCGGGCTGCTGATGATCCTGGGTGCGGTGGCTCTCGTGCTGCTCGCCCGCTGGCTCCTGCGACGCAAGCGAGCCGGGAAGCTGACGCTGCTCGACCCGGACCTGTTCCGGCACCCGAACTTCACTGCCGGGATCTCCGGCCAGGCGCTGCAGCAGGTCACGCTCGGCGGCGCGATGATCGCCCTCCCCCTGTTCCTCCAGATGACGCTGGAGTACAACGCGATCGAGGCGGGCCTCTCGCTCGCGCCGCTGTCGCTGACGATGTTCGCGGCCGCCCTGGTCGCCGGCCGACGAGCGGGCAACCGGCGTCCGGCCGCGATCATCCGCACGGGCTTCCTGCTGTCCAGCATCGGGATCGCGATCATCATCCCGTTCGTCCCCCGCGTCGACAGCGGGTGGTACCTCGTCGTGCCGCTGGCCATCACCGGGTGCGGTCTGGGCCTGCTGGTCTCGCAGCTCAACAACTACACGCTCGCCCCGATCGACGAGGAGCGGGTCAGCGAGGCCGCCGGCGTGAACTCCGCAGCCGGGTCGTTCGGGCTCTCCTTCGGCCTGGCGATGGCCGGCGGCCTCATGCTCGCCGCCCTGTCGTTCAGCTTCACGCACATGACCCAGAACAGCTCGATCATCCCGGCCGACCAGCAGCAGCAGATCGCAGCCGTGCTGGAGAACGACGCCCAGATCATGAGCAACACGCAGCTCGCCGAGAAGATCACGGGCCTGCCACCCGAGGTGGAGGCGGAGGTCGTGGCGATCAACAACGACGCCCGCAACCTGTCGCTGCAGATCGCCTTGCTCATCCCCCTGCTCAGCGGGCTGCTCGGGCTCGGGAACTCGTTCCGGATGCTGCGACTGCCGGACGTGCGGCCGTCCGCGGCGCTCGACGGGATGGACTTCGGCTGACGCGCCCTCGGGCCGGACCTACGCGCTCTTGACGTCGGCACTTGCTTTTTGCAAGTATCGATCGCGTCAGCGCGAGGATCGGGAACACGAAAGAGGACGCACGATGACCATGATGCTCGTCAACCTGCCGGTGACCGACCTGGACCGGGCGAAGGCCTTCTACACGGCGCTCGGCTTCCCCCTCAACCCGGCGTTCTCGGACCACAACGCCGCCTGTGTCGTCGTCGAGGACGACCACAGCGCGGTCATGCTCCTCACCCGCGAGTTCTTCCAGACCTTCTCCGAGCTGCCGCTCGGCGACCCGGCCGTGAGTCCGTCGGTGTCCGTCGCGATCTACCTCGACACCCGTGCGGCGGTCGACCGGGCCATCGCCGACGGCGTCGCCGCGGGTGGCCGGGAGCCGCACCCGGCGGCCGACTACGGCTTCATGTACCAGCGGCAGCTCAACGACCCCGACGGCAACATCCTCGAGCTCGGCTGGATGGATCCCACCGCCGCGGCTCAGGGGCCCGAGGCGTTCGCCGACCAGCAGGCCTGAGCACGGTGGCCGCGCGCGACTACGGGCAGTACGGCGGCGTCACCAGGGCCCTCGAGCTGGTGGGCGAACGCTGGGCCATGCTCATCGTCCGCGACCTGCTCGTCGGTCCGCGCCGCTACGGCGAGCTCGCGGCGGGCCTCCCCCGCATCCCGAGCAACATCCTGGCGTCGCGCCTCAAGGAGCTGCAGGCGGCAGGTGTCATCCGCCGCGCGCCGCACTCGCGCGTGATCGTCTACGAGCTGACTCCGTACGGCCACGAGCTCGAACCCGTGGTGCTCGCCCTCGGCGCGTGGGGTTTCAAGGCGATGGGCGACCCGCGGGAGGAGCAGGTGATCACCCCCGACTCGATGACCATCGACCTGCGCACGGCGTTCCGTCCCCTGGTGGCGGCGCGCCTGCCGCCGACCGCCTATGCGGCGCGCTTCGGTTCCGCGGAGCTGCTCATCCGGGTGGACGGCACCGCGCTCGACGTGGCGCGTGGGGACGGACCGGTCGACCTGGCCTTCGCGGCGGGTCCGGGCATCCATCGCCTGATCAGGGGCGAGCTCGCGCCCGAGCGCGCGATCGCGACCGGCGTGGTCGAGGTCCTGCGCGGTCGCGACGACCTCCTCGAACGCTTCGCCAGCACGTTCCACCTGGCCGCCTGAGCGCGGAACGTCGATCGCTCCGAACCGATCGGTGATTTCATGTCGAGAAGCTCGGACCGGCTCCGCTCACCAGGTGAAGGGCCACGACGGACGCGGCCCACGACACCAGGAGACGCACCATGCCGAAGTACCTGCTCCTCAAGCACTACCGCGGCGGCCCCGAGCAGCACCGACCGGTCCCCCCGATGGACCAGTGGGAACCGCAGGACGTCGAGGCGCACATGGCGTTCCTCATGCACGTCAACGACCTGCTCAAGGAGAACGGCGAGTACGTCGACGCGCAGGCGCTGACGCCCGACCGGACGTGGGTGCGCTACGGCGGCCCGGACGCGGCTCCGGTCATCACCGACGGTCCGCTGCCCGAGACGAGCGACCTCGCGGCCGGGTGGTACATGATCGACGTCGACTCGCACGAGCGTGCGATCGAGCTCGCCGCCTACGTGTCGTCGGAACCCGGGCCCGGGGGCACGCCGCTCTACGAGTGGATCGACGTCCGCGAGGTCATGTCCGAGATGCCGTCCACCGACTGACGCCGCGTGACCGAGACACCGGGACGACCGCTGGACGAGGGCACCCTGCGTGCCCTCGTCCCGCGGGTCCTCGCCGGCCTCGTCCGGCGAGGAGAGGACTTCGACTCCGCCGAGGACGCCCTCCAGGAGGCGCTCGTCGAGGCCCTGCGGGTGTGGCCGGACCATCCCCCGCGCGACCCGCGCGCCTGGTTGACGACGGTCGCCACCCGCCGGCTCGTCGACGCCCGACGCAGCGCGGGTGCCCGCGACCGCCGCGAGGAGGCGACGGTCGTCGCGCCCGTACCTGGCCCGACCGAGGAGGGCGACGACACCCTCGTCCTCCTGTTCTGCTGCTGCTCCCCCGACCTGTCCCCCGCCTCCCAGGTCGCCCTGACCCTGCGCGCCGTCGGGGGTCTGACCACCCGCGAGATCGCCGATGCCTTCTACGTGCCGGAGGCGACGATGGCGCAGCGGATCAGCCGCGCCAAGCGGGACCTGCGCGGACGCCGGCTCGACCAGCCCGGCGACCTGGCCGTCGTCCTGCGCGTGCTCTACCTCGTCTACACGACCGGTCACTCCGGCCGTACGGACCTCGCGGTCGAGGCCATCAGGCTGACCCGTCAGCTGACCCTCGCGACCGCGGAGCCGGAAGCGCGGGGGCTGCTCGCACTGATGCTGCTGAACCACGCACGCCGCGGTGCCCGCTGGGATGCGGAGGGGCGGATCGTCACCCTCGACGTCCAGGACCGCAGCCTGTGGGACACCCGCGAGATCGCCGAGGGTGTCCGCGTCCTGCAGTCCGCACTCGCGGCGCAGAGTCCCGGTCGGTATCAGATCGAAGCGGCGATCGCCGCGCTCCACGACGACGCCACGACAGCCGACGAGACCGACTGGCCGCAGATCCTGGCCTGGTACGACGACCTCGTCGCCCTCAGCGACGAGCCCCTGCGCCAGGACCCGGCAGCCGTCCTCGGACGCGCCGTCGCGGTCGGGCACGTCCAGGGCGCGGGTGCCGGTCTGCGCGAAACGGACCGCCTGTCGCGGGTCCTCGGCGACCGTCACCGCTGGTACGCCGTGCGCGGCTACCTGTTCGAGCTCGACGGGGACCTGTCCGCCGCGGCCGCTGCGTACGCGGACGCGGCCAACCGTGCGACCAACACGGCCGAGCGCGACCACCTCGTGCGCCAGGCCGTCCGGATCAGGGCAGCGGAGGCCGGGCCGACGATCCGGTCGGTTCGGCCGGCTCGATCCTGAGCACGTAACGCTCCTCGGTCAGCGAGCCGTCGCGCGCCTGGCGCTCCCCGGTCCGTGCGAACCCGGCGCGGACGTAGAGGTCGCCGGCGGCGTGGTTGTTGTCGACGAGCCAGAGCGAGACGGTGCTCGCGCCGTCGGCGGCTGCGGCCTGGCGAGCGGCGTCGATCAGCGCCCAGCCGATGCCCCGTCGTCGGGACTCGGGTGCCACCCACAGGGAGATGAGGTGTCGGTCGTCGACCGGCGAACCGGGCTCCTGCAGCATCTGCACGATCCCACGGCCGGTGCCCTCGTCGTCCACGGCGATCCAGGTCGGGCTCGTCCGCAGGCGCATGCGCCAGTGAGACTCCACGAACCGGTTCTCGCGGGCGAGCGACGCGCCGAAGACCTCGGGATTCTCGCGGACGGCGCGCAGGCGGACGTCGCGGACGATCTCCCAGTCGTCCTCTCCCACGCGTCGGATCAGCACCAGGACAGAATGCCCCACGTCGGGCACCGCGACGTTCAGGGCGCGCCGCGATCCGGGCTGGTCAACCGCCGTGGCCGGCCGGATCGGGGAGCGATCGCGCGGCGTCGGCGATCTCCTCCTCCGGCCGTGGCGGCACGGACTCGTCGAACTCGAGCTCGGGCACCTCGTGCGAGTGGCCGTCGTGGTCTGCGGGCTGCGTCACGCTCGTCTCCTTCCGACCAGGCACACGCTACGCACGCACAGGCTCCTGCGCTGCCCCTACAGGTCGATCCCTTCACCAGGTCCGAGCAGGATCGGCTCTCCGGCGCCGCCGAGGCGGCCGACGAGGGACGATGCGAGCCCGAGGCCTGCTGGGGACAGCTGTGCGTCATGGATCGTGACCACCCGACCCGGCGAGACCGACCGCACGTAGTCGACGACCTCGCTGATCTTGAGCCACGGCCCGCCGATCGGGGTCAGGAGCACGTCGACCGTCGCGCCCTGGGGGTCGACGTACGCGTCTCCGGGGTGCAGGACGCCCTCGACCAGGTAGCCGACGTTCGCGGCCAAGGGGACGTCGGGATGGATCTGGGCGTGCCACTCCCCCAGCACCGCGACCGCGAACCCGGCGGCCTCGACCGTGTCGCCGGCGACGACAGCGTGCAGCCGTGCGCTCGGTACGCCCGCGGCGGCAAGGACGTCGAGCGCGGCCTGGGGCCCCCAGACGTCGACGCCGGCGGCGGCGACCGGCTCCGGCGCGAGGTGGTCGCCGTGCTCATGAGTGACCAGGACGGCCCCGGCTCCGGCCAGGGCCGTGGCGACGTCCGTGAACATGCCTGGATCGATGACGAGGTGGTCGTCACCGCGGTCGAGGCGGACGCAGGAGTGCCCCCAGCGGGACAGGTGAGTGCTCATTCCCGCAGTCTCCACCGACACGCACGGGCGTGCCGCTCGAACGCGATTCGTGAACGACACGCGGCCCGGATACGGTGTCGCCCGTGCTGGTGCTCGCGGTGTGCAGTCTCAAGGGTGGCGTCGGGAAGACGTCCGTGACCCTCGGTCTGGCGTCGGCCGCCCTGGAACGCGGGATGCGCACCCTCGTGATCGACCTGGACCCGCAGGGCGACGCCACGATGGCACTCGGCGCCCGGCCCGACACGGCCGACGTGGCCTCCGTCCTGGAGCTGCCCGGCGCGGCGACGATGGAGGCGGCGACCGTCCGGTCCTCGTGGTCCGACGACGGCCCGGACGTCCTCGTGGGCTCGGAGCGTTCCGCCGATCACGACCGGATGCGCGACAACGACGTCGAGCGCCTCCGGTACGCGCTCTCGTGGGTGAACGGCTACGACCTCGTCCTCATCGACTGCCCGCCGTCGCTGGGCGGCCTCACGCGCACCGGGCTCGTCGCCGCGGACCGGGCGATCGTCGTCACCGAGCCCGGCCTGTTCGCCGTGATGGCGGTGGGTCGGGCGATGCGCACCATCGACGAGCTCCGCCGCGGCCAGGCCTCCGCTCTCCAGCCGCTCGGCATCGTCGTCAACCGGGTGCGGGCGCGGTCGGTGGAACAGGCATTCCGGCTGGAGGAGCTGCACACGCTCTACGGGCCCCTCCTGCTCAGCCCCAGCGTGCCCGAGCGCGCGGCGTTGCAGCAGGCACAGGGTGCGGCGCAGCCGGTCCATGCGTGGCCCGGTGCTGCCGCCGCCGAGCTCGGTCGGACCTTCGACGCACTGCTCGACAGAGCACTGCGCGCACCACGCCGGTAGTCAGACGGCGGAACGGGCCTGACGGCGCATCGCCAGCTCGTCGTGCGGTGACGGCTCGGCCGTGAGGTCCTCGTCCTCGTCGGCACGCTCCGTGGGCAGGGCGGCGAGCGTGCCCTCGACCTCGCGCCAGACACGACCGACGGCGATGCCGAACACGCCCTGCCCGCCCTGGACCAGGTCGATGACCTCGTCGGCGGACGTGCACTCGTAGACGCTCGCACCGTCGGACATCAGCGTGATCTGCGCGAGATCGTCCACACCGCGCTCCCGCAGGTGGCTCACCGCGGTACGGATCTGCTGCAGCGAGACGCCCGTGTCGAGCAGTCGCTTGACCACCTTCAGGACGAGGATGTCGCGGAAGCTGTAGAGGCGCTGGGTCCCGGAGCCGGTCGCGGGACGTACGGACGGCTCGACCAGGCCGGTGCGGGCCCAGTAGTCGAGCTGGCGATAGGTGATACCGGCCGCGCGGCAGGCCGTGGGCCCGCGGTAGCCGGTCGAGGTGTCCAGATCGGGGAGGTCGTCGTCGAACAGCATGCCCTGGGCGCGCTGGGGAACGACCCCGCCGACGCTCTCGGCATTCTCGGTGCTGGTCACGAATCCTCCACTCGTCGAACGCCGGTCGGGTCGACGTCTCCCCCGGCTACAGCCACAGTAGGCCCGTCATCGGTCAGAAGCCACGACGCCTCCGCGCGTGTCGGCGTGCGCGAGTCTCACCTTCAACCTGAACACGAAGGTTCGGGTCACAGACCCTCGTCGTCGGGCTCGCTGCCGGTACCGAAGTCCTCCGGCGTCACCACGTCGAGGAACCGGCGGAACCGTTCGAGATCCGCCTCCGAGGAGGTGGTGCGGACCTCGACGCCGGCCACGGCGACGACCTCGGCCGAGCACAGCACCGGGCAGGAGAACCGCAGCGCCATCGCGATCGCGTCGGAGGCGCGCGAGTCGACGCGCGGACCGGTGCGCAGCACCAGCTCGGCGTGGAACACGCCCTCCTCGAGCCGAGTGATCTCGACTCGGGTCAGGCCGGACCCGGTGGCGACCAGGACGTCGCGCAGGAGGTCGTGCGTCATGGGGCGCGGCGGGACGATGCCCGCCTGCGCGGATGCGATCGCCGACGCCTCGGACGGGCCGATGAGGATGGGGACGAGGAGCTCCGAGTCCGGGTCCAGGAGCAGCACGACGATCTCGTCGTCCGCCAGGTGCTGGCGCACTCCGACGATCTCGACGGGAATCAGCTCGGCGTCTTCCCCCATACGGCCCAACCTACGACGCCCACGGCGATCCGGCGTGCTCGTCGGGGCCCTCGGTGTGTATCGGTCGCGTTACGGTGCGAGGTCGGCGACGGCCGCCCGCACGAGCGCCGTGTGCATCTGCGTGCACAGCTCGCCGACCTCCGCAGCGAGCGTGCCGGCGCGGGCTCGGCTGGACGCGCTGCGCTGGCCGCGCCAGGGGGCGACGACCTGCTCGACCAGGTCGGCCTGCCTGTCCGCGGCCGCCCGGAACTGACGCAGGTGCCGTGGGTCGATCCCGTGCTCGGCGAGTGCCGCGGCCGACGTGACGATCTGCAGGGCCCAGGAGTCGAACGCGCCCGACGGGTGCGGCCGCAGGATGCCGGCCGTCACCAGATCCTCGACGAACGCCGGCTCGACGTCGGCCTCGCGGGCGAGGACGTCGACGGTCAACCGCGGTGCCGCCGACTCGCGGACGCCGTCGCGGGTGGCGAGCCGGGCCCGGGCAGCAGGCTCGTCCTCCTCGCCAGCGTCCAGAGCGGCCAGCCGTTCGCCGATGACCTTCAGCGGCATGTAGCGGTCGCGCTGCTGGCGCAGCACGAACCGCAGGCGCTCGATGTCGGCCGGCGAGTACTGGCGGTAGCCCGACGCCGTGCGGACCGGCTCGATCAGGCCCTGCTCCTCGAGGAACCGCAGCTTGGACGTGGTGACCGCCGGGAACTCGAGCTGGAGCGACGCCAGCACGTCCGAGATCCGCATCGTCGCACGGCGGGAGATGCCCCGTGGCCACAGCTCGTCGGACACCTGGGCGTCGGCGGCCGGCGCCTGCACGGCGTCCAGCCGCTGCGGTCGTGCACTCACCACGCGGTGCCCCCGGTCGATCTGGTCGGTCGCTTCACGCGCCCGCCGCGTCCCGGTGCGGGCTCGGGTGGAACGTCATGCGGTACTTGCCGATCTGCACCTCGTCGCCGGCGCGCAGGATCGACTGGTCGATCCGGGTCCGGTTCACGTACGTCCCGTTCAGCGACCCGATGTCGCGCACGACGAACTGGTTGCCCTCCCGGACGAACTCGGCGTGCTTGCGGGAGACCGTCACGTCGTCGAGAAAGATGTCGGCTCCGGTCGAGCGGCCGGCGACGGTGCGCTGCGCGTCGAGCAGGAATCGGGCGCCGGCACTCGGTCCGCGCTGCATGACGAGCAGGGCCGACGTCGGCGGCAGGGCGTTGACCGCGCCCACCTCGTCAGGCGTGAGCCCGACCGGGGCACCCGCCTCGATCTCGACCTCGACCGGTTCGATCGCACCAAAGCTCATCGTGGTGTCCGGTCCGCCGGCCTGCGGATCCTCGCTGCTCATGCCACCTCCCGGCCCGGTCCTGACGATGGGTGCGGGCACTAGGCCGCGCGATCACACCTTATGCGGACCCAGGCGCCCCGCGCAGCACCGCGGACGGAGGACGCCGTCGCAGGGTGCGACGAATCAGGATCAACCGCCCGTCGGCGGCACGGGCGTCGCGTAGACCGGATCCGGGATCACCCGCAGGGCGGTGATCTGCACGGTGTCCCTCTGCTCGACGTCGCCGTGCCCGCCGTCGTTACGCACCTGCGCCATCGCCCCGCCCGGGATCTGGAGCGCGGGGTCGATCGTGTCCGGATCGCCGATGACGGTCCACGTGTACGGCGCGTCGAGGGTGGTGCCGTCGAGCACGACGGCACCGGCGGCTCCCGTGAACGCGCTGCTCGCCGTCACCCGCTGGTCGTTGAGCTCGATGGCCTCGGCGCCGGCGTTGCGCAGCTCCTCGAGCACGTCGAGCATCGTGCTCGGCTTGATGGACCCGGAGGGGTCCGTCAACGTCACCACGACGCCGGGCCCCTCGGCCGGGAGCCGCCCGGTCAGGATGCCCTGGGTCTCCGCGCTGCGGCGCAGCGCGTCGAGCGCGGCCTGCCGGCGGTCCGAACCGGACAACAGCTGGTCGCGCTCCCGGGTGAGGTCGGCCGACTCGTTCGCCAGGGCGTCGCTCCGGTTGGTGACCTCGTCGAGGATGCGCACGAGGTCCTGCTGGCGCATGGAGCTCAGGTCCGCGCCCGACGCCTGGCGCACCTGGACGACGAGCGCGAAGCCGAGCATCGCGCACAGGACGGCGGCAAGGACCTGCGCGCGCGTCATCCGAGGCTTGAGCGCCCGGCCCAGGACCGACCACGCACCCGAGGCCGCAGGCTGGGCCGGTGCGGTCACCTCGTCGGCGTCCTCGTCGCCACCCGTCCCGTCCGGTGACCCGGGCTCGGCCACCGGGTCGGACGAGACCGATCCAGCGCTGTCCTCGGGCGCGTCGGAGGTGGGCTCCTCGATCGCGTCCGCCAGCGACTGCTCGATCGCCTCCGCCCGCGCGAGCTCGGCCGCGGCGGCCGTCGCGAGCGGCGACTCGTCGTCGTTCAGCACCGGTCCGGCCAGGTCGGGGCGCGGTTCGTTGAGGGCGTCGAAGACCTCGCGGTCGCTGGGGCGGTCGGCCGCGCCGTCCGGGTCCTCGACCGGGTCGCCGTCGGTGCGCGTCTCGTCCACGGTCATGCCTTGAACAGGTGCCGGCGGATCGAGGCTGCGTTGGAGAAGATCCGGATGCCGAGCACCACGACGACGGCGGTCGACAGCTGCGAGCCGACCCCGAGCTGGTCTCCGAGGAAGACGATGAGCGCAGCGACGACGACGTTCGAGAGGAACGAGATCAGGAACACCCGGTCGTCGAAGATGCCGTCGAGCATGGCGCGCAGGCCGCCGAACAGGGCGTCGAGCGCGGCGACCACGGCGATCGGCAGGTACGGCTGGAGCTCGGTGGGCACGGTCGGCTGGAGCAGCAGCCCCCCGACGATGCCGATGAGCAGCCCGATGACGGCGATCATGTGCCCTCCCTCCCCGAAAGACGTGCCGACGATGCCATACCCGGCTCGTCGGGCGCACGTCCCGCGCCGGTCACGTCGGCCGTGGCGCTCGGCGTCGGCTGGTCCGCGTCCGACGAGCCCAGCACGGTCGCGTCGTGCAGGGTCACCGGCCCGGTCCCGGGGAGCTGGAGCTTGGACTGCGACGAGATCTCCACACCGATCCCGTAGTTGGTGCGCAGGGCGGACATGCGCTGGCCGGCATCTGTGCGGGCGAGCGTCGTCTGCATGGTCACGGGGTTGCCGATGGCGTCGACCTTGTACGGGCTGCTGAGCGGGACCAGGTCGACAAGGACGGCGTCGCCGGCCGCGCGGATCGCCGTCATCGCCGTGAGGCGCTGCCCGTTGATCGCGATCGCCTCGGCACCCGCGGCCCACAGACCGTTGACCACCGACTGCAGGTCGCTGTCCTCCACCCGCAGCCACGGGTCCTGGGTGTCCGGGTCGTCCGTCGGTGCGTCCGAGAGCTCGATGCGAAGCCCCCGACCCGCGACGGGGACGACCCCCGACTGGACGGCCATGGCGGTCGCGCCGTCCTGCAGCGCCAGGTCGTCCGCGCCCAGCACCTGGTTCTGCAGGTTGTTGACCTGGGCGGTGAGGTCGTCGAGCTGCGACTGGAGCTCCTCCGCGTTCGTGGTGCGCTCCTCGATCTGCCCCTCGAGGATGTCGCGCGCCCGCTGCGCGGAGCTGGCCGGCTGGCGCAAGGCGATGGTGGCGGCGGTCGTGCCGAGCCCGAGGACCACTGCGATCACGACCAGCGTGGAGACCGACCGCACCGTGCGTGGGTGCGCGCTGCCCTGCGCGCGCTTGGCCGCCGCCTCGGCGTACCCGGCGTCCAGCGGGCGGCGGTACACCTCGGTCAGCAGGGTCATCGACGCGTCGGGGCGTCGCACCGGGGCGAGGGGCAGCGGCGCGTCCGAGCCGTGCCGGGAGGTCATGCCGGTTCCACCGGTGCGCGGAGCAGGCGCGCAGCCTGCGCCAGGTACAGCGCACCGGCGAACCAGTACAGCGCCACACCCCACAGGGCGAACGCCCAGCCGACCACGCCCGCGACGACGCCGACCGACGAGTCGACCTCGGCGAGCAGGAGAAGCGGGAACGCGTAGAGCAGGGCGAACGTGCCGGCCTTGCCGGCAAGGTGCACCGGCAAGGGTGCGTACCCGGCGCGTCCCAGGACGAGCAGCATGATGCCGAGCACCACGTCGCGGAGCACCAGGACGATCAGCAGCCACCACGGCACGACGTCGCGCCACGCCAGGGCGACGAGCGTGACGATGATGAACAGGCGGTCGGCCGCCGGGTCGAGCAGCTGCCCGAGCCTCGAGACCTGTCCGAGCCGGCGCGCCAGCACGCCGTCGAGCCAGTCGGAGGCGCCCGAGACCGCAAGGACGAGGATCGCCCAGCCGTCGCTGCCCCGGGCCAGGAGGACGGCGAACACCGGGACGAGCAGGAGCCGCACCAAGCTGATCGCGTTGGGGATCGTCCAGACGCGCGAGGAGACGATCTCGTCTTCTGGCACTGCCTCCCCCGATCTCCGCGCCGAGTGTGCGCGGCGTCGATCCTATGCGGGCGCGGGTGGGCTCCGGACCGTGGCGCGCGGCGGACCCGCTCCGTTGGTGCCACCCTGACGGGATGGCACACAGCAACGACCCCGAGGTCATCCGACGCCTGCTCACGAACCCGGGCCGCTGGGCGGTCGTCGGGCTCTCGTCCAACCGGGCACGGGCGGCCTTCGGCGTCTCGGCGTACCTGGGCGGGATCGGCATGGACATCGTCCCCGTGCACCCGAGCGCAGAGACGGTCCACGGAGCGGCCGGGGTGCGGTCGCTCGCCGAGGTCGACGGCCCGGTCGACGTCGTCGACGTCTTCGTGAACAGCAGCCTGGCCGGCGAGGTCGTCGACCAGGCCATCGCGATCGGTGCCCGGGCGGTCTGGTTGCAGCTCGACGTCGTCGACGAGGACGCCGCCGCTCGGGCGCAGGCAGCCGGGCTGGACGTCGTCATGAACCGGTGCCCGGCGATCGAGGGGCCGCGCCTCGGCCTGCGATGACCTGTGCCCGACGTCACGCGCACGGGTCCGGACAGCGGACGGGTCCTGCCGCTAGACTCCTGGTGAATCTGGAGTTCGTCGCGTCCCCCTTCGAGGCGTCGCCACCACCGCGCGAGCGGTCGGGGCCCGCCTCTTGTTGTGAGGTCTAGGCACCGCGAGATGCGGTCGCCACTGGGTGGTCCGGGGCTGCGACCCGCTGTTCGCCGTCCCGGTGCACGGTTCAGGGCTCCGCCCCGCGATGATCGGTTCCCCCTTTTCATGAGTTCTGTTGCGCCCTCTGCCATGCCCGAGAACGGCACCTTCGACGAGCTGGGTCTGCCCCCGGCGCTCGAGGCCGCGATCGCCGACCTCGGCTTCACCACTCCCTCCGCCATCCAGGCGCAGGCCGTCCCCGCCCTGCTGAGCGGCCGCGACATCGTCGGTGTCGCCCAGACCGGCACCGGCAAGACCGCCGCGTTCGGTCTGCCGCTGCTCGCCTCGATCGACCCGGACGTGCACGCCGTGCAGGCGGTCGTCCTGACGCCGACGCGCGAGCTCGCCATGCAGGTCGCCGACGCGATCCAGTCGTTCGCCACGCACCTGCCCGGCCTGAACGTGCTCGCGGTGTACGGCGGCTCGCCGTTCCTGCCGCAGCAGCGCGCGCTGGCCCGAGGCGCCCAGGTGGTCGTCGGCACCCCCGGTCGCGTCATCGACCACCTCGAGCGTCGCACGCTGAAGATGGACGACGTCCGCTTCCTCGTGCTCGACGAGGCCGACGAGATGCTGCGCATGGGCTTCGCCGAGGACGTCGACAAGGTGCTTTCGGCGGCGCCCAAGGAGCGTCAGGTCGCCCTGTTCTCCGCGACGATGCCGCCGCCCATCCGCCGGGTCGCCGAGCAGCACCTGAACCGTCCGGTCGAGATCACGGTCTCGCGCCAGGCGTCCACGGTGACCAGCGTCCGCCAGACGTACGCCGTGGTCCCCCACCGCCACAAGACCGGTGCGCTCGCCCGCGTGCTCGCCGTGTCCGAGGCCGACGCCGCGATCGTGTTCGTCCGCACCCGTGGTGCGGCCGAGGAGGTCGGCAGCGCGCTGGTCGAGCGCGGAATCTCCGCCGCGTTCATCTCCGGCGACGTCGCCCAGACCGAGCGCGAGAAGATCGTCGACCGCCTGCGGTCGGGCGCCCTGGACGTCCTCGTCGCCACCGACGTCGCGGCCCGTGGGCTCGACGTGGACCGCATCGGCCTCGTCGTGAACTTCGACGTGCCGCGCGAGCCCGAGACGTATGTGCACCGCATCGGCCGCACCGGCCGCGCGGGCCGCGAGGGCGAGGCACTGTCGTTCGTCACGCCCGCCGAGCAGTCGCGCCTGCGCCAGATCGAGCGGACCACGCGCCAGTCCCTCATCCAGGTCGAGATCCCGACGCCCGTCGAGGTGTCCGCGCACAAGGTCAGCGGCCTGCTGGCCCGCACGGCCGAGCGCACCGAGATCGGTCGCCTGGACCTGTACCGCGAGGCCATCGCCGTGCACCTGGCGCAGAACCCCGGTCTGGACCCCGTCGACCTGCTCGTCGCGCTCACGGCCCTCGCGGTCGGCGACGAGGGCCCTGTGGCCGCCACGGGCGACGACCTGGACGACGCGCTCTCCCGCGCCCACCTCACCGGTGGGAACCGTGGCGACCGTGACCACGAGTACGCGAGCGGCCGGAGCGGCGACCGCGGCTACGACCGTCCCGAGCGGGGCGAGCGTCGCAACAACAACACGCACATCGCGGGCGGTGCGCCGCGCTGGCGGGTCGCCGTCGGTCACCGTGACGGCCTGCAGCCGGGTGCCCTCGTGGGCGCGCTCACCGGCGAGGGCGGCCTGACCGGCAAGGACGTCGGCAAGATCGACATCTTCGGCAGCTTCGCGCTGGTCGACCTGCCGGGCGGCCTGACCCCCGAGGTCATCGACCGCCTGGCGCGCACGCGCGTCGCCGGTCGCCCGCTGCGGATCCGTCAGGACACGGGCCCCCGCCCGGGCCAGGGTGCCTCGCGCCCCAGCCACGGCCCGGCCCGCGGCCGCGCCTGACCCTCGTCAGCGGGCGTGTCGTCCCACCTGACCACAGGCCTCCTTCCGTGCCCCTTCGGCGGCACGGAAGGGGGCCTGTCCGGTCTGTGCGCGAGAACTCGCGCGCCTCATCCGCAGGAGTCCCCCGCCGGGACGACGGTCAGCGTCGGACCGCTACGGCTGTGGTACTCGAACGGTCCGCGCGTCCACACCGTCACGAAGCCGTCGAGTCGACCGCCTGCGGGGGGTGACTCCACGGTGGTCACCAGGCTCCACTGCTCACCCTGCGCGACCAGCAGCCCGTCGGCGTCGATGCGCGTGTAGCCCGCGAGCTCGGCGGCGGAGACGCTGGCTCCCACCGCGACGTCGCCGTCGCGGTCGAGCCGTTTGGCCCACAGCCCCTCCCCCTGTTCCAGGGCACCGTCACGCGCCGGCGCGACGGACTCCACCCGGAGCGGGAGGCGTCCGTCGTTCGTCAGCAGCGCCGCACCGACGACGAGCGGCCCATCGCTGGCGCGCGGGATGCACACCGCGTCGCCCGCGGGCAGTACCAGACCGGACCCGAGCCACGCCCGAGCCCCCACGGCGGCCACGGCCGCCGTGACGATCAGGACGCCGACGACGAGGACGCGGCGACGCCGCACCGGCGTGGTCACCGCGGAGTCCTCGGCGAGCGTCATGGACCGAAGGCTCCCATCCGCGGGCCTCGACGGCGAGGTCCGTGAGGGTGACGGTCCCCCGTCAGGAGACCGCCGCCTCCACCGCCGCGACGAGCTCGTCCACGTCGGCCTCGGTGGTGTCGAACGAGCACATGAGCCGGACCTCGCCCGTGGCGACGTCCCAGTCGTAGAACCGCCACCTGCGGCGCAACGAGTCGGCAACACCTGTCGGGAAGACGACGAACACGCCGTTCGCCTCGGTCGGGCGCGTGACGTGGACACCCGGCAGGTGCTCGATGCCCCTGCGCAGCCGGCTCGCCATGGCGTTCGCGTGCGCCGCCGACCGCAGCCACAGGTCACCCTCGTACAGGGCGATGAGCTGGGCGGAGACGAACCGCATCTTCGAGGACAGCTGCATGTCGAGCTTGCGCAGGTAGGTCAGGCCGCCGTCCGACCCCGGGGTCAGCACGACGACCGCCTCGCCGAACAGCAGGCCGTTCTTGGTCCCACCGAGCGACACGACGTCGACACCGACGTCGGTGGTGAAGGCGCGCAGCGGCAGGCCCAGCGCCGCGGCGGCGTTCGAGATGCGGGCGCCGTCGAGGTGCAGCCGCAGTCCGAGCGCGTGGGCCTGGTCGGCGAGGGCGCGGATCTCGTCGGGCGTGTAGAGCGTGCCCAGCTCGGTGCTCTGCGTGATCGACACGACGCCCGGTTGTGCGCGGTGCTCGTCGCCGAACCCCCACGCCTGCGTGGCCACGAGGTCGGGGGTGAGCTTGCCGTCCGGGGTGGGCACCGTCAGGAGCTTGAGGGCACCGACCCGCTCGGGAGCGCCGCCCTCGTCGGTGTGGATGTGGGCCGTCTCGGCGCAGATCACGGCACCCCACCGAGGCAGGAGCGACTGCAGCGAGAGCACGTTCGCGCCGGTGCCGTTGAACACCGGGAAGACGGTGGCCGTCGGCCCGAAGTGCTGCTGGACCACCGACTGGAGGTGGGCCGTGTAGACGTCCTCGCCGTACGCGGTCTGGTGGCCTCCGTTCGCCTCCGCGACCGCGACGAGGATCTCGGGGTGCGTCCCGGCGTAGTTGTCGGAGGCGAAGTCGCGGCGGTCGGCATCGTGCAGTCGGGTCACGGGGACAAGTGTGCCCTGGGCGTCCCCGTGGGGCATGATCCGAGCAGCTCGCAGAGTGGTCGATGAGGAGGTGGCGGGTGAAGCCCGACGTGGACCCGGACGACGGTCGGACCGAGTCGGCCAACGAGCGGGCCGACCGCAACTGGAACGAGCTCCTGCAGGAGCTGCGCGTGTCCCAGACGGGGACGCAGATCCTCACGGGCTTCCTGCTCACCATCCCGTTCCAGCAGCGCTTCGCGACGCTGGACACCTACCAGCGCAACCTCTACCTGGTGCTGGTGCTCCTGGCGGTGCTGGCCACGGCACTGCTCCTCACGCCGGTCAGCATGCACCGGGTGCTCTTCCGCCGACGTCTCAAGCCGCAGCTCGTCGCCGCCGGGAACGTCTTCGCCAGGACCGGCCTGTTCGTGCTGGCACTCGTCCTGGCCGGAGGCGCGATGCTCCTGTTCGACGTGGTGCTCGGGCGCACGGCCGGCCGGCTCATCGGCGTGGGGGCCATCGTCCTGCTGAGTGCCTGCTGGTGGGCGCTGCCCGAGTTCATCGGACGTCGGACCGCCCGCTAGCTGCGGGCCTCGGCCTCCCGGCAGGCCGCGCAGGTCCCGACGAGCTCGATGGTGTGCTCGACGTCGTCGAACCCGTTCGCGGCCCCGACCTGGGCGGCCCAGGCCTCGGCCTGACCCGCCTCGATCTCGACCGTGCGCCCGCACGAGCGGCACACGAGGTGATGGTGGTGGCTGCGCTGCTCGCACAGGCGGTAGACCGACTCGCCCTCCTCGGTCCGCAGCACGTCGACGTCACCGTGCTCGGACAGGCTCTGCACGGCCCGGTACACGGTGGCCAGACCGACGCTCGAGCCCCGGGAGCGCAGGATCTCGTGCAGCTGCTGCGCGCTGCGGAACTCGTCGACGTCCTCGAGCAGGTCGAGGATCTCGGCGCGCTGCCGCGTCTGGCGCGGGACGACCACCATCACGAGCCACCTTCCTGAGAGTCGTTCCCAAGATCATACGAGGCCGGGCCCCCGATCCGTGCGGATCGGGGGCCCGGCCTGATGTGCTGCGGTGCTGCGTCAGCCCTGCACGGCGCGCTTGAGGGCGCTGCCTGCGGTGAGCTTCACGCGGAAGCCCGCGGGGATCTCGAGCTTCTCACCGGTCTGCGGGTTGATACCGGTCCGGGCACCACGCTCGGCGCGGGCGACGGCGAGGAAACCGGGGATCGTGACGGCCTCGCCCTTGGCGAGGTTCTCGACCACGACCTCCTGGAAGGCCTTGAGGGCCTTGTCGGCGTCCGTGTTGGTGAGGCCCGCCTTGGCGGCGAGGGCCTGGACGAGCTCGGTGCGGTTCACGCTCACTGGATGTGCTCCTTGTTCACTCGGGAATGCGGGCCCAGGTGCGGGCCGAGGTGTTCCCGGGCACGCAGAAGAGATCAAGGCCCGGGGCGACCGGCTGACACTAACCCGTGAAGGGCCAACAAGCCGATCTGGGGCGTCTCGTGTCACCTGTGTGAGCGAGCCAACAGCTCCTCGAGCGGCCACGTCGTGATGATGCGCGCCGGGTCGAGATCGTGCTGCGCGGCCCGCTCGCAGCCCGCCGGGAGCCAGTCGAGCTGGCCCGGCGCGTGGGCGTCCGTGTCGATCGAGAACAGGCAGCCGGCCTCGATCGCGACGTCCAGCAGCTCGTGCGGCGGGTCCAGCCGGTCGGGTCGGCAGTTGATCTCCACGGCCACTCCGTGCTCGGCGCAGGCGTCGAACACGCGGCGGGCGTCGAACTCGCTCTGCGGGCGGCTCTTGCCCTTGATCTGCCTGCCCGTGCAGTGTCCGAGGACGTCCGTGCGCGGGTTGCGCACGGCAGCGAGCATCCGCTCGGTCATCGGGCCGCGGTCCATGCGCAGCTTGGAGTGCACCGACGCGACGACGACGTCCAGCCGGTCGAGCAGGTCCGGCTCCTGGTCGAGGCCGCCGTCGTCCAGGATGTCCACCTCGATGCCGGTGAGCACGCGGAACGGCCCGACCACGCGGTTCAGGGCAGCGACCTGCTCGAGCTGGCCGCGCAGCCGCGGGGCGGACAGCCCGTTGGCCACCGTGAGACGCGGCGAGTGGTCGGTGATCGCCAGGTAGTCGTGCCCGAGCTCCATCGCGGCCAGCACCATCTCCTGGATGGGCGTGGACCCGTCGCTCGCCTCGGTGTGGGCGTGCAGGTCCCCGCGGAGCGCGGCCCGCAGGAGGGCCGCTGCCGGGTCCAGCGTCGACGACGCGTACTCCTCCTCGAGCGTGTCGAGGTACTCGACCGGCTTGCCCCGCAGCACGTGCGCGACGACGTCCGCGGTGCGAGCGCCGACCGACGGCAGCGTGGCCAGCGCGCCCGTGGTCTCCAGCACGCCCAGCCGCCCGGGGTCCTGCCTCTCGACGCTCACGGCCGCCTTGCGGAAGGCCTCGCTGCGGTAGGCGCTGGCCTGCGCCCGCTCGAGCAGGAACGCGATCCGGCGCAGCGCGGCGACGGCGTCCGCCTGCCGGTCGGACGCCGAGCGGTCGGCCGGGCTCACGATGCCTTGGTCTTGCTCTTCTTCGGGGCCTCGGCCGCCTCGTCCTTCGACGGCTCCTCGCCGCGCGCGCTCCGGGCCTTCTCGACGCTGCGCTGCAGGGCCGCGAGCAGGTCGACCACGTCGCCGCCGCCGTCACCGGAGGTCTCCTCGCCCGGCGGAACCGGGACGGACTGGGTGTCCCCGGAGGAGACCTTGGCCGCGATCATCGCCTCCAGCGCTCCCGCGTAGCGGTCCTCGTACTGGTTCGGGTCGAAGTCCGCGGCCAGCGAGTCGACCAGCGACGACGCCATCGCAAGCTCCTGCGGCCGGACCGTGACCTCGTCGTCCAGGACCGGGAAGTCGACCGCGCGGATCTCGTCGGGCCACAGGAGCGTCTGCATGACGATGACCTTGTCGCGCACCCGCAGGATCGCCATCGACTCGCGCTGCCGCAGCGCCACCTTGACCACGGCGACACGGTCGGCCTGCTCGAGGGCGCCGCGCAGCAGCGCGTACGGCTTCGCAGCGGCCTTCTCTGGCTCCAGGTAGTACGTCTTCTGCAGCAGGATCGGGTCCACCTGGTCCACCGGGACGAACTCGAGAACCTCGATCTCGCGCTCGGTGGACAGGGGCAGCGAGCGGAAGTCCTCGTCGGTCAGGACGACCAGCTCGCCGTCCTCGGTCTCGTAGCCCTTGGCGATGTCCGACATCTCGACCGGCTCGCCGTCGATGCTGCAGAACTTGCGGTACCGGATGCGGCCGCCGTCCTCGCGGTGCACCTGGTGCAGGGTCACCTCGTGCTCCCCGGTCGCCGAGTACAGCCGCACGGGCACGTTGACCAGCCCGAAGGCGACCGAGCCCTTCCAGATCGCTCGCATGGTGAAGGTGTCCGTCCCGTGAGGTTCCATCGCGCAGCTGCTCGCTCCACAGGCGCGCCTGCTACCAGGCAGGATGGACCCGTGGAGCCCATGCTCGCCACCCCCGCGACCGGTCCGACGGAGCTTCCGCGCGGGTCGCAGTGGTCGTTCGAGGTCAAGTGGGACGGGGTCCGGGCCCTCGCCGACACCACGTCCGGCGACCTGCGGCTGTGGAGCCGGCAGGAGCGCGAGATCACGCCCGCCTACCCGGAGCTCGCCGGCCTGGCGGCGCTGGACGACATGATCCTCGACGGCGAGATCGTGCTGCTGGCCGACGGCATCCCCTCGTTCACCGCCCTCGCGGAGCGCATGCACGTGCGCGACGTCCGCCGGGCGGCAGCCCTGGCCGCCCGTCAGCCGGTGACGTTCATGGTGTTCGACGTCCCGCGGGCAGACGGCGCGGACCTCACCCGTTCGTCCTACGACGAGCGCCGAGCGATCCTCGAACGGCTCGCCCTTCCCGAGAACGTCCAGCTCTCCCCCGTCTACGAGGACGGTCAGGACCTCTGGGGCGTCACCGAGCAGCTCGGGCTCGAGGGCGTCGTGGCCAAGCGGCGCTCGTCGACCTACCAGCCGGGTCGCCGTTCCGACGACTGGGTCAAGGCGCCGCACCGCCGGACGCGCGCCGCGCTCGTCTGCGGCTGGCGCCCCGAGACCACCGGGTCGGGGCGCCTCGGCGCGGTGCTGTTCGGCGCCCGCGACACCGACGGCAGGCTGCGGTTCCTCGGCCGCGCGGGCAGCGGGCTCAGCGGTCCGAGGGCTGCGCGCATGCGGGAGCTTCTCGAGGGGCACGAGCGGGCCGACTCGCCGTTCGACGAGGAGATCCCGCTCGTGGATGCGCGTGGGACCCGCTGGGTCGACCCGGTGGTGGTCGTCGACACGCTGTACCTGGCCCGCAACCCCACGGGCCGACTGCGCCAGCCGGTGGTCCGTGGCGTGCGCACCGACACCGACGCGGACCCCTGGGAGCAGCCGTGACGCCCGAGCGGCAGATGGTCGACGTGGACGGGCGCGCGGTGCGCGTGAGCCACCTCGAGAAGGTCATGTACCCCGCCACCGGGATGACGAAGGCCGAGGTCATGAGCTACTCGGTCGGCATCGCGCCCGCGCTGCTGGCCCAGCTCGAGGACCGACCCGTCACGCGCATCCGCTGGCCCGACGGCGTGGACGGCGAGAAGTTCTTCGAGAAGAACACACCCCGCGGCGCGCCCGCGTGGGTCCGTCGGCAGAAGATCAGGGCCGCGCCGGGTAGCGACGACGAGGGCGCGGTGCTGGAGCTCCCGTTCCTGGACGACCTGGCAGGACTCGTCTGGGCCGCCAACCAGGGCGCGCTCGAGCTGCACACGCCGCAGTGGCGGGTGGGCCCCCGCGGTGGCGTGCACAAGCCCGACCGGCTCGTCGTCGACCTCGACCCGGGTCCCCCGGCCGGGCTCGACGCCTGCGCCACGGTCGCGCACCTCGTCGCCGACCGGCTCCGCGCGGACGGTCTCGACGTGATCGTGCCCGTGACCTCGGGCAGCAAGGGCATGCAGCTCTACGCGCCGCTGCCCGGGACGCAGACGGTCATGGAGGTGCGGCAGTACGCCCACGACATCGCCTACGAGATCGCCGCCGCCCGCCCGGAGCTCGTGGTCGCCATCATGAAGAAGGACCTGCGGGGCGGGAAGGTGCTCATCGACTGGTCGCAGAACCACCCGAGCAAGACCACGATCACGCCGTACTCGTTGCGCGGGCGCGAGATGCCGCACGCCGCGGCGCCGCGGTGGTGGGACGAGATCGGACCGGGGCTCGCCCAGCTGACGCCCGACGAGGTGGTGGCACGGTACGCCGAGCGCGGTGACCCCTTCTCGGATGGCGGGCGGTGAGCGCCTGGGGCAACGTAGCGGCACCAAACAGGTCGAAGGAGATCACCATGGCGCTGCCCAAGTACACCGTCCCGTCGCTCACGCCCCAGCAGGGGGCCGACGTCGCCGCCGTCCTGCAGGGCCGGCTCGACGCCCTCAACGACCTGGCGCTCACGCTCAAGCACATCCACTGGAACGTGGTGGGCCCGCACTTCATCGCCGTGCACGAGATGCTCGACCCCCAGGTCGACGCCGTGCGACTGATGGTCGATGCCATCGCCGAGCGCATCGCGACGCTGGGGGTCGCCCCGGTCGGGACGCCGGGCGCGCTCGTCGAGAACCGCACCTGGGACGACTACTCGATCGGCCGCGACAGCGCGATCGCGCACCTCGGCGCGCTGGACGTCGTCTATGTCGGGGTCATCACCGCGCACCGGCAGGCTGCCGCCGACACCGAGGAGAGCGACCCGGTCACCAACGACCTGCTCATCGGGCACCTGCACGAGCTCGAGCTCTTCCACTGGTTCGTGCGCGCGCACCTCGAGTCGGTGGGTGGCGCTCTGACCACGGGCGCGTCCACGACCGAGAAGGCCTCGGCGAAGAAAGCCGGCGTGAAGGACGACGCATGACAGCTGCCGGCACACGCAGCGCTCGACCACACCTGGCGGCGCGCGTCGAGAGCGCGATCGACCGCAGGGTCGAGGCCCGGCTGCGTACGCGCGGCTGGACCGTTCGGGTCGAGCCGTACGCCAGCTACGGCGGCCCCGGATGGATGCGCGTGATGGCCCGCGCCCTGCTCGCCGCCCCGATCGTGCGCGCCGCCGACCTGCCCGGTGCGGGCCGCAACGCGCAGGTGGGCGCGCCGACCGCGCCGGCGCTGCGCGGCTGGCGCAGCTTCGCGACCGCCCAGGTGTCCGGTGCCGTGCTCCAGGTCCAGGTGGGCGGCCGGGTCCACTACGTCACGACCGACCGCGGCGGCTACATCGACGTGGTGCTGACGGCGGACCTGGAGCCCGGGTGGCACGACGTGGAGATCCTGACGCAGGACGGCGCGGCGGCCACGGCGCCCGTGCACGTGATCGGGCCGGACGCCCGCTTCGGGATCGTCAGCGACATCGACGACACGGTGATGGTCACGCGCCTGCCCCGCCCGCTGGTCGCGGCGTGGAACGTGTTCATGCGGCACGAGAACGCCCGCGAGCCGGTCCAGGGCATGTCGTCCCTGTACGCCGAGCTCCTGGACGGGGACCACCGGCTTCCCGTGGTCTACCTGTCGACCAGCGCCTGGAACGCGGCGCCGACGGTCGGCCGGTTCCTGCGTCAGTACCGCTTCCCGGCCGGTCCCATGCTGATGACGGACTGGGGGCCCACCAACAGCGGGTGGTTCCGCAGCGGCCCGACCCACAAGATCACGCAGCTGCGACGGCTCATGCGCGAGCTCCCGCACGTGCAGTGGGTGCTCGTGGGCGACGACGGCCAGCGCGACCCGCAGATCTATGCCGGCGCCGCCCAGCACCACCCGGACCACGTGCGCGCGATCCTGATCCGGCAGCTCACGTTCACGGAGCACGTCCTGGCGCACGGCGTGCCCGCGCCCACCACCGACTCGCTGCGAGCCGAGCTGAGAGCCCACCGCGACGGCATCCCGGTGATCCAGGGTCCCGACGGAGCCTCTCTCGCGCGACAGCTGAGGGCGCGCGGGATCCGGCTGCGCTGAGCGGTGGCGCGGCTCAGAGCCGTTCGGGGTCGTCCCACTCGTCGCTGCTGGCGATCGCCTCGTCGTCGGCCACCAGCTCCACCTCGTGCAGCGACCGCGGCGCGCGCGACGCATTCCCGCCCGAGCGCGCGTCGGCGGCGTCGAGGTCGGCCTGCGACTGCAGGTGGTCCGCGAGGTGCTCGGCGGACGGGTCGGAGGTCAGGTCCCGGTCGCGGCTCATGCTTCGGTTCTACCGCGCGCCGGTCGCCGATGCACGCACCGACCGCCGATCGGTCCGAAGTGTGACCTAGGCCCGCGACCAAGATCACAGGCTGCGGACGTGGAGGTATCTCGACGTCAACATACGATCGAAGACGTGCCGGAACGCGAAGAGACAGTGGATGTCATGCTCGTCGGCGGCGGGATCATGAGCGCCACGCTGGCCGCCCTGATCACGACGCTGGAGCCCACCTGGACGGTCGAGATCCACGAGGTCCGGTCCGGTCTGGCCCAGGAGAGCACGAACGCCTGGAACAACGCGGGCACCGGCCATGCGGCCCTCTGCGAGCTCAACTACACGCCCGAGCGTGCCGACGGATCGATCGACATCAGCAAGGCCGTGGCGATCAACGAGCAGTTCGAGCTCTCCCGCGAGCTGTGGAACCACCTGGCCACCGCGAACCGCCTGCCGGGCGGCGACGGCTTCCTGTCCAGCACCCCACACATGACGTTCGTGCGCGGCGAGGCGAACGCCGACTACCTGCGCCGCCGCTACGAGACCCTGCGCGAGCACCCGCTCTTCGACGACCTCGAGTTCAGCACGGACCCCGCGCAAATCGCGCGGTGGGCGCCGCTGCTCACCCTCGACCGGTCGGACGACGAGGTGATCGCGGCGACGCGCTCGGCAGCCGGGACGGACGTCGACTTCGGTCGCCTCACCAACGCGATGGTGGCCGACGCCGTCGCCCGCGGGGCTCGTCTGCACCTGGAGAGCGAGGTCACCCGGCTCGCGCAGCGTCGCGACGGCTCGTGGAAGCTGCGCATCAAGGACCGCCGCTGGAACGGGCACGTGCGCAGCCGCAAGGTGCGCGCCCGGTTCGTGTTCATCGGCGCGGGCGGTGGTGCGCTGCGACTGCTGCAGCGCTCCGGCATCCCGGAGGCCAAGGGCTTCGGCGGCTTCCCGATCAGCGGGCAGTTCCTGCGCACCACCAACCCGTCGATCGTCGCCGCCCACCAGGCGAAGGTGTACGGCAAGGCCGACGTGGGGGCTCCCCCGATGTCGGTGCCGCACCTCGACGCCCGGGTCGTCGACGGCGGTTCAGCTCTGATGTTCGGGCCGTACGCCGGCTGGAGCATGAAGTTCTTGAAGAACGGCTCCTGGACGGACCTGCTGCGCTCTGTGCGTCCCGGCAACATCGTCCCGATGCTCGCCGTCGGGCTCAAGAACCTCGACCTGGTGAAGTACCTGGTGGGCGAGGTCACGGCGAACGACACGGACCGTCTGCGGACGCTGCGCGCCTTCATGCCGAGCGCGCACCCGCGCGACTGGGAGCTCATCACCGCCGGTCAGCGTGTCCAGGTGATCAAGCGGGACAAGAAGCTGGGCGGGGTGCTCGAGTTCGGTACCGAGCTCGTGACGTCGGCCGACGGCTCGATCGCCGGGCTGCTCGGCGCGTCCCCCGGCGCGTCGACGGCCGTCGCGACGATGCTCGACCTGCTGGAGCGCTGCTTCCCCGAGCGCTCGGCGCAGTGGCAGCCCCGGCTGCGCGCCATGATGCCGAGCCTCGGCGGCGGCGAGTGGGACGAGTCGTTCGAGCTCGACCAGCTCGTGGACGAGGTCCACAGCGAACGATAGGCGCCCAGTGCGGCACCATGGGGACGTGCCAGACCACACCCCTGAGGCCGTCAGCGCCGAGATGCGGCACGCCAAGCTGCGTGCCGCCACCGAGCACACCACCGTCGGTCAGGTGGTCACAACGGACGACGGCCGCGTCACCATCGACTGCGCCTGCGGGATGGTGCTCAGCAACGGGCCGACATGGTCGCTCGACGAGCACATCCGGCTGCACCGGGCCGAGGCGCGCTTCCTGGCGCTGGCCGCCGTCGCGCCGACCGGGATCCCGAGGCTCGTGGACTGGCCCCTGCGCTAGACGTGGGCGAGGTCGTCGTCGTCCTCGTGCTCGTGGGGCAGTCCCAGCTCGTGCGCCCGTTCGTGCGCCTCGCGGGCCGCGATCCGCGCCTGCACGTCCGCGCGGCGCAGGGGCGGCACGGTGGTCGGCGGCTGGCGGCGCTCGGGCAGCTCGTCGAGCAGCCGAGCCGTGATCGCGGCGATCTCGGCGACGGCGGCCTCGAACGGGTCGCGGGTGTTGTCGCTGAGCGTCTGGACTCCCGTCACCTTGCGCACGTACTGGCGCGCCGCGGCGGTGATCTCCTCGGAGGTAGCGGGCGGCTCGAGGCCGCGGAGCGTGGTGATGTTCCGGCACATGGTCCCGACGCTACGCGGCGACGGCCCGTGCCTCCAGGGCGAGCAGGGCCCGCTTGGCGTCCGCTCCCCCGGCGTACTGGCCCGGCGAGCCGTCGGAGCGCACGACGCGGTGGCAGGGCAGGACGAGCGGCAGGGGGTTGAGCGCGCACGCCGTGCCGACCGCGCGCACCGCCCGCGGGCTGCCCGCCCGGGATGCCATGTCGGCATAGCTCGCGGTCCGGCCGTAGGCGATCTCGGGCAGGTGCTCGACCACGACGCGGCGGAACCCGTGCAGCAGGCGCAGGTCGAGCGGCACGTCGAACCCGGTGCGCCGGCCGGCGAAGTACTCGTCGAGCTCGCGTGCGACGTCGTCGAGTCGACCGGGCGCCTCCAGGACACGCGGGCTGATCCCGTCGGAGAGGGTCTGCAGGACCGCGTCGTGGTCCTGCACGTCGAAGGCGACGCGGACGACGCCGACCTCGGTGCGGGCCAGGAGCAGCGAACCGACCGGGCTGTCGACGGTGCGGTAGGCGATGTCGACGTCCGACCCCGCGCGGGCCTCCAGCGTGGCGTGCAGCCTCGCCAGGTCGTCCGGGTCGATCACGCTCAGCAGGCCGCTCGGCGTCTCGTTCCTCATCGTCGTCCTCCGTCGTCGATACCGGGGTAGGTCCTGCGCAGGGTCGCGATCCCGTCGGCGCCCGCCCGACGCGCGGCTGCCGCGGTCCCGCCGAGCAGCCCGGCGACGTCGTCGTAGGGCAGCCCACCGAGGTGGTGGTAGGCGACGACGTGCCGCTGCTTGTCGGGCAGCGCCGCCAGCGCGGACCAGAGGTCGAGATCACGGCCACCGGGCTCGACCGGTCGGTCCGGGACGTCCGCGACCGGGACCGCCTGGCGCGCCGCTCGCCGGACCACGTCGATCGCCTTGCGGTGCGCGATCGTCACCAGCCAGGCCTCGACGTTCGCGTCCGCGGGCAGGTCCGGGTACGCGCGCAGGGCGGCCAGGAACGTCTCCGACCAGGCGTCGTCGGCGTCGGCCGGCCCGACGACGGCTCGGCAGACGCGCAGCACGGTGGCCCCGTGCGCGACCACCACCCGCTCGAAGGGTTGTTTCACGTTCACAGTGTGCAGACGCGTGGCGCCCCCGCGGTGTGAGGTCCGACTTTAGGGTGGTGCTCGTGACGAACCTCGAGGTCCGACCGGTGCCCGAGCTGTGCGACCTGGTGCCCACCACGGGGCCGGTGGTCGAGCTGCACCCGTCCCGGGACGTGCCGCTCGGCGGCGTGCGCGCGATGAGGGTCCGTCGGACGCTGCCGCAGCGCGGCCTGCCGCTGGTCGGGGCGTGGTGCTTCCTCGACGAGTTCGGGCCGCAGCACGTGGACATGCGCGTGCTCCCCCATCCGCACACCGGTCTGCAGACCGTCACGTGGCCGGTCGCGGGCGAGATCCTGCACCGCGACAGCGTCGGCTCCGAGGCGGTGGTCCGGCCCGGGCAGCTCAACCTCATGACCGCCGGCCGCGGCGTGGCGCACTCGGAGTTCTCGCTCGGCTCGGAGCCCCTGATCCACGCGGCGCAGCTGTGGGTCGCGCTGCCGGAGGGCGCGGCCGAGGGTGCCGCCGCGTTCGAGCAGGTGAGCGACCTACCGGTCTGGGAGACGACGGGCGTCCGCGCGACGGTCTTCATCGGGCAGCTCGACGGGCTCGTCTCACCGGCGCATGTGCACACCCCGCTCCTGGGCACCGAGGTGACGGTCGGCGCCGGCGCGTCGGCGGACGTGCCCCTGGTCCCGGGGTTCGAGCACGCGATCCTCGTCCTGGACGGGTCGCTCGAGGTCGCCGGAACGCCCCACGCACCGAGCGGGCTGCTCTACCTCGGCGACGGCAGGTCCTCGGTCCACCTGCGCTCCCGCGACGGCGCCCGTCTGCTGCTGCTCGGCGGCGCACCGTTCGAGCACGACCTGGTCATGTGGTGGAACTTCGTCGGCCGCAACCACGCCGACATCGCCCAGGCACGCGCGGACTGGGAGTCCCCGGACCGGGCGGACCGGTTCGGGGTGGTGGCCGGTCACGGGGACGCCCGGATCCCGGCCCCCGAGCTGCCCAACATCCGCCTGCAGCCCCGCCGCCGTCAGCCGCCGAAGGGACTCCCCGAGTGACCGAGCTGCCCGTCCGCTCCCGCGTCGTCGCCGCCGCCCTCGCCGACGCCGGAGTCACCGGACAGGTGCGCGAGCTGCCCGACTCCGCACGCACCGCACCGGAGGCCGCGGCCGCCCTCGGTGTCGAGGTCGGCGCGATCGCGAACAGCCTCGTCTTCTGGGCGGACGACGCACCGCTGCTCGTGCTCACCAGCGGCCGCCACCGGGTGGACACCACGGCGCTGGCGACGCTCCTCGGCAGGTCCGTGATCGCGCGGGCCACCCCTGACCAGGTGCGGGCCGCCACCGGTCAGGCGATCGGCGGGGTCGCTCCCGTCGGCCATCCGGCCCCGGTCGAGACGGTCGTCGACGTGGCGCTCGCCGACCACGCGATCGTCTGGGCCGCGGGCGGCACCCCGCACACGATCTTCCCGACGACGTTCGACGAGCTCGTCCTGATCACGGGCGGTCGCCCGCTCGTCGTCGGAGACTGAGGACAGATCCCGCTTCTGCGCACACACTGGACCATTCGACGAGAGGGAGCTTCGTGGAGCAGGTGCAACGCCAGCCCGTCCTGCTGACCGTGGACGACGACCCGGTGGTGTCCCGTTCGGTGGCGCGCGACCTGCGGCGGCACTACGGCGAGCACTTCCGGGTGGTGCGCGCCGAGTCAGGCGCGGCCGCCCTGGACGCCCTGCGCGAGCTCAAGCTCCGGGGCGACCAGGTCGCGCTGTTCCTGGCCGACCACCGGATGCCGGACATGAACGGGCTCGAGTTCCTCGAGCAGGCGATGGACCTGTTCCCGGCGGCCCGCCGCATCCTGCTCACCGCCTACGCCGACACCGACGTCGCGATCGACGCGGTGAACGTGATCGACCTCGACCACTACCTGCTCAAGCCGTGGGACCCGCCGGAGGAGAAGTTCTACCCGGTGATCGACGCGCAGCTGAAGGCGTGGAAGTCGTCGCCGCGCAAGGGCGTCGCCGAGACCAAGGTGGTCGGGCACCGCTGGTCGGCGCGGTCGTCCGAGGTCCGCGAGTTCCTGGCCCGCAACCAGGTGGCCTACCGGTGGTACGCCTCCGACGAGCCGGAGGGCCGACGGCTCTTGGAGGCGGCGGGCGCCGACGGGCTCGACCTGCCGCTGGTCATCACGACCGAGGCGAAGGCGCTCGTCGCGCCCAGCGACGCCGAGCTCGCGGCCGAGGTCGGGCTGACCGTGACGCCGGCCGAGCAGTTCTACGACCTCGTGGTCATCGGCGGCGGACCGGCCGGGCTCAGCGCGGCCCTGTACGGCGCCTCCGAGGGCCTGCGCACCGCGCTGGTCGAGCGGGCGGCCACGGGCGGCCAGGCGGGCCAGAGCTCACGTATCGAGAACTACCTGGGCTTCCCCGACGGCGTCTCGGGTGCGCAGCTCACCGACCGGGCGCGTCGGCAGGCCCTGAAGTTCGGGGCCGAGATCGTCCTGACGCAGGACGCGGTCGGACTCGAGGTCAACGGCGCCGCCAGGTCCGTGCGGTTCGCGGACGGCAGCTCGGTCGACGCGCACACGGTGATCCTGGCTAGCGGCGTCGCCTACCGGGAGCTCGACGGTCCGGGGATCGGGGCGCTGACCGGGCGCGGCGTCTACTACGGCTCGGCCCTGACCGAGGCGACGGCGTGCACCGACCAGGACATCTACATCGTCGGCGGTGCGAACTCGGCGGGTCAGGCCGCCATGTTCCTGTCCGCGCACGCCCGCACGGTGACGCTCGTCGTGCGCGCCGCGTCGCTGGTGCAGTCGATGTCGCACTACCTGATCGAGCAGGTGGAGCGGAATCCGCGCATCCACGTGCGCACGCAGACCGAGGTCGTCGAGGCGATCGGCGACGACCACCTGGAACAGCTCGTGCTCCGCGACATCGCGACCGGGAACAAGGAGACGGTCTCGACAGGTTGGCTCTTCGTGTTCATCGGCGCGGCACCGCTCACCACGTGGCTCGAGGGCGTCGTCAACCGGGACTCGCACGGCTTCGTCTGCGCGGGCCACGATCTGCTTGTCGACGGGCAGACCCCGGAGTCGTGGCCGCTCGACCGGCCGCCCTACCACCTGGAGACGAGCGTCCCCGGGGTGTTCGCGGCCGGCGACGTGCGCGCCGAGTCCGCCAAGCGGGTCGCCAGCGCCGTCGGCGAGGGCGCCATGGCCGTCATGCTGGTCCACCGTTATCTGGAGCAGCTGTGACGACGACCTTCCATCTGGACCTGGAGAAGCCGTGACCACCATCGACGAACCGGCGACGACGACGCGCAAGCACCTCGCGTGCGACATCGACGAGCTGCGCAAGCTCTTCCTGTTCGAACGCCTCAGCGCCGACCAGCTGCTCTGGCTGTGCGGGCGCGGGCACGTCGAGTTCATCGACCCGGGCGTCCTGTACCGGGAGGGCGACACCGCCACGGACTTCTACGTCCTGCTGGACGGCTCCCTGGCGATGTACCGCCGGGTGGGCGCCGACGACATCGAGGTGTCCCGCACCGACCAGGTCGGCGTGTACGCGGGAGCCTGGGCGGCCTACCTGGGTGACCGCGTGCCTCAGGTCTACTCCCAGACGCTGAGGGTGCTCGAACCGTCGCGGTACTACGTGCTCAGCGCGCAGGACTTCGCCAGCTTTATGAACGACTGGTTCCCGATGGCCGTGCACCTGCTCGAGGGTCTGTTCTTCGGGCAGCAGAGCTCGCAGCAGGTCATCGGCCAGCGCGAGCGGCTGCAGGCGCTCGGGTCGCTGTCGGCGGGCCTCACGCACGAGCTGAACAACCCGGCCGCGGCCGCCACCAGGGCCACCGCCACGCTCCGCGAACGCGTCGCGGGGATGCGCCACAAGCTCGCGCTCATCGCCGACGGCCCGTACGACCGCGCCCAGCTGGCCCAGATCATCCGGCTGCAGGAGAAGGCGGTCGACGCGTACGCAGCCACCCGCGCCGCGGGCCTGACGCCGACGGCGATGCAGGTCTCCGACCTGGAGGACGCGCTCGGCGACTGGATGGACGACCACGAGATCGCAGGGGGCTGGGAGCTGGCCGAGAGCTTCGTGACCGCGGGGCTCGGCACCGACTGGCTCGACATGGTGGCGTCCTGCGTCGGCGACGAGGTGCTCGAGGGCGCGGTGCGCTGGCTGGCGTACACGCTGGAGACCGAGTCCCTGATGTCCGAGGTCGAGGACGCGACGACGCGCATCTCGGCGCTCGTCGGCGCCGCGAAGCAGTACTCGCAGATCGGTCGCGCGCCCGACCAGGTGCTCGACGTGCACGAGCTGCTCGACAGCACCCTGACGATGCTGGACCGCAAGCTCGACGGGATCACGGTGGTGCGTGCCTACGACCGGGACCTGGCGCCCATCCACGTCTTCGGTGCCGAGCTCAACCAGGTGTGGACCAACCTCATCGACAACGCCGCGCAGGCGATGCACGGTGCGGGCACCCTCACGATCACCACCGGTCGGGTGGAGGACTGGCTCGAGGTCGAGATCGCGGACACCGGACCGGGCATCCCCGACGCCGTCGTCGGGCGCATCTTCGAGCCGTTCTTCACCACCAAACCCGTGGGCGCCGGCACCGGGCTCGGGCTCGACATCTCCTGGCGGATCGTCGTCGGGAAGCACCACGGGGACCTGAGTGTCGCCTCCCAGCCGGGCGACACCCGGTTCCGGGTCCGCCTGCCCTACTCCGCGACCGAAGGACCCACCGCATGAGCATCGACCCGGCCGTCCCGCCGAGCGGCACCGGATGTGTCGAGTGCGAGGCGACGGACGGGTGGTGGTTCCATCTGCGCCGGTGCGCGACGTGCGGGCACATCGGGTGCTGCGACACGTCCCCGTCCCAGCACGCGACGGCCCACTTCCGCGCGACCGGCCACCCGGTGATGCGGACGTTCGAGCCGGGCGAGGACTGGTTCTGGGACTACCCCGCCGACGACTACACGGACGGACCACCGCTCGCCGCCCCGGAGCACCGCCCGCTCGAGCAGACCGTGCCGGGACCGGCGGAGCGCGTGCCGGACGACTGGCGCTCGCGCATCCACCGCTGACGCGTCAGGTCGTCGCGGCCGCGAGCGGGGTGTCCGAGCCCGCCACCCGGATCTCGACGCGGCGGATGTGCTCCGTGACCATGCTGGACGACGCCCCGAGCCCGTGCGCCGCGGTGCTGCGGGCCGTCCAGGTGGCCACGACGCTGCGCTGACCCGCGTCGTCCACGAGGACCAGCTCGTACGTGGGCCCGTCGCCGTCGGGCCAGGCGCCCGCGGGATAGGTGCACGACCAGTCGATGCGGGTGCCCCAGCCCTTCTTCTGCAGGGTCAGGTCCGCGGTGACCGCGACGGCGCCGACCGGCTCGAGCTGCAGCGTCGTCGTCACGCCCGCCGTCGGTGGCGGGGTGGTGGGCTGGCGCGTCAGGTACGTGCCGGCCAGACCGCCGACGACCAGCAGCGCGGCGGCCAGAGCGACGAGCGTGGCGAACCGACGGCGCCGGACCCGACGTGCGGACTGCGCGAGCGCCGCCAGCTGGACCACCTCGCCACCGGCGAAGTCGTCGGCGCCGTGCATCGCCTCGTCGGCGGGCACCATCCGCAGCAGGCCGGGCATGCCGGCCAGCTCGCCGACCGCGGCCCGACAGGCGTCGCACGTGCGGAGGTGGTCCTCGTACGCGCGCCGGTCCTCGGGGCTCAGGGCACCGAGCACGAAGGCGGCATCCCAGTCGCGGAACTGGTCGTCGTCCGCGGTCATGACGAGACTCCTCTCTCCTGCAGTGTGAGACGCAGGGCGCGCAGGCCGTAGTGCAGGCGCGACTTCACGGTTCCCTCGGGTATCTGGTGCTCACGGGCCAGCTCGGCGACCGACCGGCCGCCGTAGTAGGCCCCGACGACGACCGCGCGGTGCTCCGGCGACAGCTCGGCGAGCGCGTCGGAGACGAGCCAGGCGTCGAGCACCGCCTGCGACTCGTCGGGCTGCTCGCGGTCGGGAGTCTCGTCGACCGTGCGTTCACGCACGTGCCGGGCGCTGCGGCGGTCGTCGATGACCAGGTTCCGCACCACCGTGTACAGCCACGCGCGCGTCGCGTCCTGCTCCCGGGCGAGCACCTCCGGGTGCTTCCACGCCCGGACCATGGCCTCCTGGACCACGTCCTGCGCGAGCGCGTGGTCCCCGGTGAGCCGCACCACGTACGACTGCAGCGGACGCGCGTAGGCCTGGTGGAGGGCGCGCATCAACGCGTCCGGTTCGTCGCCCACTCGCCCTCCTCCGATCTCCTACCCGGTCAACGGGACCGGAGCGCGCATCGTTCATCTCACGGTGAACCTCACCCGCCCCGGTCTCGTGGTCCCAGGTAAGCCGGCTTCCGCCGGTCACCCGAGCGAGGAGATGCATCGTGCGCAAGACCATCCTGCTATCGATCACGGCAGTGTTCGCCGCCGGCACGCTCGCCGCGTGCGGGAGTTCCAGCGGCGGCAGCAGCGGCGGCGGCGGCTACGGCGGCGGGAGCTCCAGCACCCCCAGCACCGCCGCGTCCGCCCCGGCCGCGTCCGCCCCGGCCGCGTCCGCCCCGGCCGCGGCCGCCGGTACGACGGCCGCCGACCTGTCCACGGCCAACAGCTCGCTCGGCAAGATCGTCGTAGACGGCAAGGGGATGACGGCCTACTTCTTCACGAAGGACACCAAGGATTCGGGCAAGAGCGCGTGCACGGGCGACTGCGCCGCCGCCTGGCCCGCGATCGAGTCGATGTCCGCCACCCCGACGGTCGACGGCGTCACCGGGACCGTGGGCACGATCCCGGCGGCCGACGGCGGCAAGCAGATCACGATCGACGGCATGCCGATCTACACGTTCGTCAAGGACATGGCGGCCGGCGACGTCAACGGTCAGGGTTACAGCGGCGTGTGGTGGGTCATCGCTCCCGACGGATCGATGATGGGCGGCTGACTGCTCAGGCGCCCGACTCCACGTTGAGGATGTTCCCGTCCGGGTCGGCGAACCACGCGGACTTCATCGGCCCGGACGTGAGCACCCCGTCGACCCACTCGCCCTCGGGCACGTCGAACGTCTGCAGCTCGATGCCCTTGGCGCGCAGCGTGGCGATCTCGGCGTCGAAGGCGTCGGCGGGGATCTGGAACGAGATGCCCGTGGCCTTGTTGGTCCCGGCGTAGCCGGACGGGTAGACGAGGAACCCGCCGTTCGCCGCGCCGTACATGATGCCCTCGGGGGTCTCGACGTCCCCGTGGGTGAAACCGAGCGTTCCCTCGTAGAACGCAGTTGCCCGGTCGATGTCCGTCACTGCCAGGACGGGGATCGCGGGGTGGGCGGAGAGCATGGTGGCCTCCAGCGCGGGCCAGACGACCATCGGCTGGCCGGCTGATCCGACCGTAGGACCGCGCCCACCCACCGTCAACGGTCACATCCGTGCCGCGCCGCTCGTCATCAGGGCAACAGACGAGAGGATGGCCCGATGAGCGACGACGAGTACCTCGCGCGGCGGTTCGAGGAGAACCGCACCCGGCTGGCGGCCGTGGCCTACCGCATGCTCGGCTCGACGAGCGAGGCGGACGACGCGGTGCAGGACGCGTGGCTGCGCCTGGACCGCGCGGACGCGGACGGGGTGGACAACCTGCCCGGATGGCTCACGACGGTCGTCGCCCGTATCTGCCTGGACCGCCTGCGCAGCCGCAGCTCGCGCCGCGAGGACCCGCTCGACCTGGAGGTCCCCCGTGTCGACGAGCTCGCCGTCGACCCCGCCGAGGAGGCCGTTCTGGCTGACTCCGTCGGGCTCGCCATGCTCGTGGTGCTCGAGCACCTCGCGCCCGCGGAGCGGCTCGCGTTCGTCCTGCACGACATGTTCGCGGTCCCGTTCGACGAGATCGCGCCGATGGTCGGCAGGACCCCCGAGGCCACGCGCCAGCTGGCCAGTCGTGCGCGTCGGCGCGTCCAGGGCGCGCGGGTCGAGACCGACCTGGTCCGTCAGCGTGAGGTCGTCGACGCCTTCCTGACGGCCGCACGCGGCGGCGACTTCGATGCCCTGCTGGCCACCCTCGACCCGGACGTCGTGCTGCGCGTCGACCCGAAGGTCGCCTCCTTCGGCTTCCTCAAGGACGCCGTCGGGTCCCGCGAGGTCGCGCTGTCGTTCAACGGCGCCGCGCAGACCGCCGAGCTGGCGCTGCTCGGCGGCGCCGTCGGGGCGATGTGGGCGCCCGGCGGCGTCCCCCGCACGGCGTTCGCGTTCACCATCGAGGACGGCGTCATCGTCGCGATCGACCTGACGATGGACCGCGACGTGCTCCGGCGGCTGGACCCGGTGCCGCTCGACTTCTAGGCGGTCGCGGGACCCGCCGGCGCCGTCGGCTCGTAGGAGACGCGCTCGGTCGGCATGAGGATCCACAGGATCGGGTAGATCAGGAGCTGGCTGCCGGGCAGCACCAGCAGGATCAGCAGGAAGAGCAGCCGAGCCGGCCACGGGTCGATGCCGAACCGTCGTCCGAGGCCCGCGCAGACACCGCCGAGCACCCGACCCTGGATCGGCCGTACGAGGCCCTGCTCGGCCAAGCTGTCGTGGATCGTGCCCATCGTCGTCCCCTGCCTTGTTCGTCCGACCTGCTCTGGTACGTCCAGGATGCTCGGCCCGGGGGCGCGGGCGCATCGGGGAGCACCCCGAGTTCCACCCTGAGCGGAGTCCCTCGTTCCCCTGGCCGCGGACGCCTAGGCTCTCGGGGAGGCCGTGCTAGGTTCGGCGCCACGCCTGCTTGACCATCCCGTGACCATTGAGCGTGCTGGACGTGAAGGACGACGATGACCGACGCAGCACCCCTGCAACCCCCGGCTCCCCAGTCGGTGTTCACGCTCGAGGCGCCCGCCCCGGCGGCCCCGGTGTCCACCACCCAGGCGCCCGCGATGGCGCCCAAGATCGACGCGGCCGCGCTGCCGGGTCTGGACGCCAAGGTCGACGCCTACGTCACCAGCCTCATGGCCGCGCAGCCCGGGTCCCCCGAGCTGACGGCGAAGGCGGACGACATCCGGCTGATGGGCGACGCGGACATCCGCGCGGCGGCGGACAGCTCGAACCGGCTCCTGCAGACGCCCGTCAAGGCCATGCGCGACGGCGGCGTGTCCGGGACGTCCCAGATCAGCAAGTCGCTGCTCGACCTGCGCAAGACAGTCGAGGACCTGGACCCGAGCGAGGCGTCCGTCGGCAAGAAGCTGCTGGGGCTGATCCCGTTCGGCGACTCGCTCACCGACTACTTCCGCCGGTACGAGAGCTCGCAGAAGCAGATCGACGGGATCGTGCGCGCGCTGTACAACGGCCAGGACGAGCTGCGCAAGGACAACGCCGCGCTCAACCTGGAGAAGCAGCACCTCTGGGACACCATGGGCCGGCTGCACCAGTACATCTACGTGGCCGAGTCGCTGGACACACGGCTGTCCGCGACGATCGCGCAGCTCGACGCAACGGATCCCGAGCGCGCCAAGGCGCTGCGCCAGGACGTGCTGTTCTACGTGCGGCAGAAGCACCAGGACCTGCTCACCCAGCTCGCCGTGAGCATCCAGGGCTACCTGGCGATCGACATCATCATCAAGAACAACCTCGAGCTCATCAAGGGCGTCGACCGCGCGACGACGACCACGGTGTCGGCCCTGCGCACGGCCGTGATCGTGGCCCAGGCGCTGAACAACCAGAAGCTGGTGCTCGACCAGATCACCGCGCTGAACACGACGACCTCAGGACTGATCGCGTCGACGGCGAAGATGCTCAAGGAGCAGTCGGCGGGCATCCAGCAGCAGGCCGCCAGCGCCACGGTCGGGCTCGCCCAGCTGCAGCAGGCGTTCAGCGACATCTACGCGACGATGGACTCGATCGACGACTTCAAGGTCAAGGCGCTCGACTCGATGGCCCAGACGGTCGGGGTGCTGCAGACCGAGACCACCAAGGCCCAGACGTACCTCGACCGGGTGCGCAAGGCCGACACCACCGAGGTGGCCGGCGGTTCGCTCGACCTCGGCCTGAGCTGAACCTTGCCTGTCTCTCGAGGAGCGAGCGCTGGATGAGCTGGTTCGGACGCCTGAGGGGGCGGCGCCCAGAGCTCGAGGTGGTGACCGACCCGCCCGCGCCGACGTCGGCCGAGATCGTCGCGTCCGCGCACGCGGTCGAGCAGCAGATCGTCGGCCGGGTACCCGCCGCCGTGACCGCCCGCGTGCACGCCATCTCGCGGACCGTGGAGGAGATGGCGCCACGGCTCGACCGCCTCGGGGCGGGGAGCCAGCAGGCGTTCACCGTCGTCGCGACCGCGACGAGCTACCTGCCGGAGGCGGTCGGCGGCTACCTGCGCCTCCCCCGCGACTTCGCCGACCGGCGGGTGGTGTCGAAGGGGAAGACGTCCCTGATGCTCCTGTGCGACCAGCTCGACCTGCTCGACCTCACGCTCGACAAGATCTCCGAGGCCGTCTCGCGGCAGGACGCCGACGCGCTGGTCGCGCACGGCATGTTCCTGGCCGAGAAGTTCGGCGGCGGCTCCGGGTTGGAGCTGGCGCCGGACGCGGGACTCGACACCCCTCACGTGGAGCAGCCATGAACCTGACCGAGGCGCTCGACGCGCTGGAGCGTGCCGGCCTCGCCGCCGGTCTGGACGGGGGCGCCGCCCGCGACGAGGGCGCCCGGCTGTCCGCGGCGGTCGCGGAGTCGATCACGGGCGCACCGGCCGCGTGGCTGGCCGCGGTGGGGTCCCCCGACGCGTCGTACGGCGCCTTCTTCGAGGCCGCGGCCAGCGCGCGACGATGGCGCACCTCCCCCACGGACCTGCTGACCGGCCTCGCCGGGACGCCGGCCGCGACGGGCTACTCGGCGGCACTCGTGGAGGTCGTCTCGGCGGCCTGCGACCTCGGGGACGCGGGCATCGACGTCATCGCGCGGGCCTCAGCGACGGCCGCGGTGCAGCGGTCCGTCGCTCCGGGCGCGCCGCCCGCCGTTGCCCTGCCAGGACCGGTGGCACCGACGGCGAAGCCGTCCGCCGCGGACGCGCCGCCCGAGCGCACGCTCGACGACCTGCTGGCGGAGCTCGACGCGCTCGTCGGTCTCGCGGCCGTCAAGGAGCAGATCCGCCAGCAGACGCAGCTCCTGCGGATCGAGCGGCTCCGGACCGAGGCGGGCCTCACGACGCCGACCCTCACACGGCACCTGGTCTTCCTGGGCAACCCCGGGACGGGCAAGACGACGGTCGCCCGCCTGGTCGCGGGCATCTACCGGGCGCTCGGGCTGCTCGCCAAGGGGCACCTGGTCGAGGTCGACCGCTCCGAGCTGGTGGCCGGGTACCTCGGGCAGACGGCGGTGAAGACCTCCGACGTCGTCGCCACGGCGCTCGGCGGCGTTCTGTTCATCGACGAGGCGTACGGCCTCGCCGAGGACCAGTACGGCGCGGAGGCCGTGAACACGCTGGTCAAGGACATGGAGGACCACCGCGACGACCTCGTCGTCATCGTCGCGGGCTACCCCCGGCCGATGGCGAGCTTCCTGGCCACCAACCCGGGGCTCGAGAGCAGGTTCGCGACGACGGTCGAGTTCGCCGACTACTCCGACGCCGAGCTGCGCGAGATCTTCGAGCGGTCCGCCCGCTCCGCCGACTTCGAGCCGACCACCGAGACTCTCGGCCGGTTCGCCGAGATCGCCTCGACGCAGATCCGGGACGAGGGGTTCGGCAACGGTCGCTACGTCCGCAACGTGCTCGACCAGGCGATCGTCAGGCACGCCTGGCGACTGCGGGACGTTGAGCAACCGACCGTGGACCAGCTGCGGCTGCTGCTCCCGGAGGACCTCGTCGACGCCCCCGACGAGCCCGTCGCACCACCCGCCGCCGAGCCGACCCACATCGAGGAGCCCGCGTGACGCAGACGGTCGCACCACCGTTGCTCGTTCCCGTGCCCGAGCCTGACCCCGCGCAGACGAGGCGTGCCTCCGCTCTGAGCAGGACCCCCGGCCGGATGCGCGTCGCGGGGGTCGTCGCCGTCCTGGCCTCGCTCGCGGTCGGCGTGCTCGGGGTGCAGACGGGGCTCGCCCAGTCGCGGGCCTTGGCCAGTGCCGACGCCGACACCCGCCAGCTCGTGGGCATCCAGGACGTGCGCAACGACCTGGTGGTCGCGGACGCCACGGCGACCAACGCGTTCCTCGTCGGCGGCCTGGAGCCCCCGGCCCAGCGGGCGAAGTACGACGCGGCGATCGCCTCGGCCGCGACCGGGCTGGCGCAGCTGGCCGGCTCCAACCAGGCGGACGCCGAGCTGCTGGGCAAGGCGACGGCGGGCCTGACCACGTACACCGGGCTGGTCGAGCAGGCCCGGGCGAACAACCGGCAGGGCTTCCCGGTCGGCGCGGCCTACCTGGACCAGGCGTCGTCGGTGCTCCGCTCCGACGTCCTTCCCGAGCTGGACTCGCTGGTGAAGACGAACTCCGACCGGGTCGACTCGTCGTTCGACGCCGTGAGCGAGACGCCGTGGCTGCTCACGCTCGGGCTGATCGCGCTCGTCGCGTTCGTGGTCGTGCAGAGCTGGCTGGCCCGGCGCACGCACCGCCGGCTCAACTCCGGCCTGTTCTGGGCCACGATCCTGACGCTGGTGGCCAGTGCCGCCGGGGCGCTCGTCCTGGCCACCACCGCCCAGCACTCCGCGAGCGTCCGGACCGGGTCCTACGCCGACACGGTGGCCGTCTCCCAGGCGTACTCGCTGGCCAACGACGCCAAGTCGATGGAGTCGTTCACGCTGATCAAGCGAGGCTCGGGGCAGGCGTACGAGAAGATCTTCCAGACCGAGACGGCCCAGGCACGCACCCTGCTCGCGGGCGTCGACGACGCACTGGTCCAGTCGCTCGACGCGTGGACCGCCGAGCACCAGAAGATCCGCGCGCTCGACGACGCCGGCCAGTGGGACCAGGCTGTCGCCCTGGCGATCAGCCTCGCGCCGGACTCGCCGAACGCCGCCTTCGACGCCTTCTCGACCGCCGCCACGGGCAGCGTCGAGGCCAGCGCCACCGCCACCCAGGACGCGCTGTCCGGGGCCGGCACGGCGGCCGTGCTGGTCGGCTGGCTGATCCTGCTGGCCGGGCTCGTGGCGGCCGTCCTGAGCTGGCGCGGCATCTCGCGGCGGGTGGAGGAGTACCGATGAGGCGCAGCCTGCTCGCCCTCGGCGCGGTGGCCGCAGTCGCGGTCCTCGTTCTGTCCGGGTGCGACCCGTCGAGCACCCCGCAACCGCAGGCCACGGCGACCCCCACACCGACCGCAGCACCCGCCGCTCCGGCGGTGGTGTGCGACGACGCGACCACGTCGTACGCCCCCGACGGCGGCGTCGCGATCCCGGCCGGCAGCACGATGCAGGCGATCAAGACCCGCGGCTCGTTGATCGTCGGGATCTCGGCGGACACGCTGCTCATGGGCTCGCGGAACCCGCTGTCCGGGCAGATCGAGGGCTTCGACATCGACGTGCTGCACCTCGTGTCGGCCGCGATCTTCGACGGCGACCCGAACCGGCTGCAGTTCCGCGTCATCACCTCGGCGCAGCGGCTCGACGTGCTGAAGAACCACGAGGTCGACCTGGTCGCCCGCACGTTCACGATGAACTGCGCGCGCTGGCAGGACATCGCGTTCTCGGCCGAGTACCTGCAGGCCGGGCAGAAGGTGCTGGTGACCCGCGACTCGACGGCCACGAGCATCGACGACCTGTCCGGGAAGAAGGTCTGCGCGCCGGAGGACACCACCACGCTGGACCGCCTCAAGCAGAGCTATCCGAAGATCACGGCCGTGAGCGCCCCCACCCACACGCAGTGCCTGGTCCTGTTCCAGGAGGGCCGTGTGGACGGGATCACCGGCGACGACACGGTCCTGGCCGGGTTCGCCGCACAGGACCCGTACGCCAAGGTCGTCGGCCAGGCCTTCAGCTCCGAGCCGTACGGCGTCGGAGTGGCGGCGGACCAGGTGGACCTGGTCCGGTTCGTGAACGCGGTCCTGGACCAGGCGAAGACGGACGGCACCTGGGCAGCGATGTACGACCGCTGGCTGCACGCCCTCGGGCCGGCACCGGTGCCGCCGGCGTCGGTCTACGGACGGACCCCGTGACGACGCCCGACGCCCCCGACGCACCCGGGCGGCTGGGCGAACCGATCCCGGCGCCCGAGCTGCTCACCTACCTCGGCGGCCTGGACGCCTGGCTGACGGACCGCCGCACCGAGCTGGACCGCCTCGACGCGGCCGCGCAGGCCTCTCCGACGGGCGAGTCCTACACGGCGGACGTGCTCCTCGCGCTCACCATGTGGCAGGCCATCCGCACGCGTGCGGACGAGCTGCTGGTGGTGTGGGACTCGGGCCGGGCGGACGCCGTCGGCCGCGAGAAGATGTCCCGCCTGGTCTGGGGCCGGCTCGACTCGGGCCTCGGTTCGGCGCTCGTGTCGCTCGTCGAGGCCGTCACGCTCTGCGACGCGATGATCGCCAAGGTGCGCGCACGGCTGTCGTTCGACCCGGACAGCGCCGACCAGGCCGAGCGGTTCCGCGGCCTGCGGGCGGGGCTGGTGCGCTGCGAGGACCTGGCGGGGACGGACGCGACCGCCGCCGAGCGCGTCGTCGCGCTGCGGCAGCGCGAGCAGAAGCTGGTCACGCAGGCGGCCCGCGGCGCGGACGTGACCGGCCCGCTTGGCGAGCTCGAGGCGGACGCCGCGCGCGCCGAGCGTGACCTCATCGTGCACGTGTCCCAGCGCCGGACCCTCGAGAAGGGCCGTGCCGACGCGGCCGCGACGCTGGCCGCGCTCGAGACGCGCGAGCCGACGCTGCACGAGCTGGCCGAGCGGTGCCGCAGGGAGATCGCGACGCCTCCCAAGCTCGCCGTCCCCGACGTGTCGCGACTGGGCGCGGTCCCGGACACGCGCCAGGAGCTCGACGCCTTCGTCGACCGGCTGGCCGCCGTCGGCCGGGCGTTCGAGGCGGTCGCCGACGCCTACTCGGCACCCCTGCGCGAGCGTGCGGAGCTGCGCTACAAGCTGACCGGTGCCCACGCCGCCGCCGACACGAACGGCCGCAGCGCGTCGCCGACCGTGCGGTCCGGCTACGAGGAGGCGCACGCCGCGGTGACCGCCACCCCCTGCGACGTCACGATGGCGCGCTACCTCGTCGAGCAGTACCTCTACCTGACCCGCGACCTGCCCACGGCAGCACAGGAGGGATCGCGATGACCGCCATCCACTGCACCGAGCTCGGCTGCGACGGCGTCTACGAGGACGGCTGGTGCAACGTCTGCGGCTCGCCGCAGTCCGCCGGCTCCGGGCCCGCGTCGGCGACGACCCTGCTCGGGACGGGCGTGTCCCAGTCGACCCAGTCCACCTGGACCCCGACCGGCGACGAGGAGGCCGAGCGGTCGACCCGCACCGGCCGCACCAGCTCGAGCCGGTTGGCGACCGCCGCGCTGGGCTCCGCGCGCACGGTCGCCATGACCAGCCGCCCGACCCGCCGCGTCGGCAGCACCTCGACCCGCCTGCGCGGTGCACGGCTCGGCGCCGGGCTGACGACCGTCCCCGCGGCACCGCTCCAGGATCCGCTGCAAGCCGTCATGGCCGTCGCCGAGGTGCCGGAGCGCAAGCGCTTCTGCCCGTCGTGCGGCCACGAGGTCGGGCGCACCCGGGACGGCGTGCCGGGCCGGTCGGCCGGTTTCTGCCCGCAGTGCGGCACCCACTTCGACTTCGCCCCGGCGCTCAGCCCGGGCGACCTGGTCGGCGGGCAGTACGAGGTGGTGGGCTGCCTGGCGCACGGCGGGCTCGGGTGGATCTACCTGGCCCGCGACCGCAACGTCTCGGGCCGGTGGGTGGTGCTCAAGGGTCTGCTCAACTCCGGCGACCCCGACGCGTATGCCGCCGCGATCTCCGAGCGGCAGTTCCTGGCCGAGGTCGAGCATCCCCTGATCGTCGAGATCTACAACTTCGTGATGCACGAGGGCGCCGGCTACACGGTGATGGAGTTCGTCGGCGGCCGTTCGCTGAAGCAGATCCTGCAGGATCGTCGCGACGCCAGCTCCGGGGTGAACAGCCCGCTCCCGGTCGACCAGGCGCTCGCCTTCGTGCTCGAGATCCTGCCTGCGTTCGCGTACCTTCACGACCTCGGGCTGCTGTTCTGCGACTTCAAGCCCGACAACGTGATCCAGCAGGGCGACTCGGTCAAGCTGATCGACCTCGGCGGCGTGCGACGGCTGGACGACCTGCAGTCCGCGATCTTCGGCACGATCGGGTATCAGGCACCCGAGGTCCCGGAGGTCGGTCCGTCCGTGTCGTCGGACATCTACACGATCGGCCGCACGCTCGCGACGCTCGTGCTCGACTTCCGCGGCAACACCACCACCTTCGCGTCGTCGCTCCCCTCGGTGGCCGACACCCCGGTCTTCCAGAAGTACGACTCCTTCTACCGGCTCCTGGCCAAGGCGTGCGCGGCCGACCCGTCGGACCGGTTCGCGACCGTGGACGAGCTGCGCGCCCAGGTGCTGGGGGTCCTGCGCGAGGTGGTCGCCACCGACCGCGGGCCCGGCAGCCCGGCGCTCTACTCGGCCGCCTCGATGCTCTTCGAGTCGCCCGCGTCGGACGAGGCGGGTCACCCGCTCGCCTGGCACCAGCTGCCCGAGCTCAAGGTCGACGCGAGCGACCCGTCGGCGAGCTGGCTCTCCGGCGTGAACGTGAGCGACCCGGTGCAACGACTCAGTGCGCTCGACGAGGCGCCCGAGGACTCCGTCGAGGTCCGGCTGCGGCGGGCCAGCACCGCCATCGAGGCCGGCCGGCAGGACCTCCTGAGCGACACCCTGGCCCAGATGCTTGCCGACGACCCCTGGGAGTGGCGCGCCGCGTGGCTCGGTGGGCTCTCGCAGCTGGCCACCGACGACCCGGTCTCGGCGCGGGCGTCGTTCAACGCCGTCTACGGCCAGGTGCCCGGCGAGCTCGCGCCGAAGCTCGCCCTCGCCACGGCCTGCGAACGCAGCGGCGAACCCGACATCGCCGAGTCCCTGTACGTCACCTGCGCCCGCGCCGACGCCAACTACACGGCTCCCGCAGCGTTCGGCCTGGCGCGCATCCGCAGCGCGCGCGGTGACCTCGACGGGGCGCTGCACGCGCTCGACCTCGTCGCGCCGACGCGGAGCTCCTACGTCGACGCACGCATGATGCGCGCGCGCCTGCTCGCGGGGTCGACGGACGACGTGACGGCGCTGTCGCAGGCGCTGGCAAGCGTCCAGTCCGTGGTCCTGCCTCCACTGCAGCAGGCCGAGCTGAAGGTCGACGTGCTGGGGTCCGCGCTGAGCACCGTGCTGGCCAAGGGCCCGGTCCGCAACGTCACCCTGGGCGGCGTGCCGGCGCACGAGCCGGAGCTGCGGGACGCGCTGGAGGGTGCGCTGCGGCAGCTCGCCACCCTGACGGAGGACCACGACGAACGGATCGCGCTGGTCGATCGTGCGCACGAGATCCGGCGGTGGACCACGTGGTGAGCCTCGTCTGCGCCTCGTGCGGCACGGTCGCCCAGGACGGGTCCCGGTTCTGCGAGCAGTGCGGGTCGCCGCTCGCGGCGCCCGTCGCGGTCGCACCGCCCCCGGCTGCGGCGACCGTCGCCACCTGCCGTGCATGCGGCGGACCGATCGCCGACGACGGGTACTGCCAGGACTGCGGCACCCCGGCGGCCAGCGAACGGGACCACTGGGCCGAGGCCCCGTCGGCCACCCTCGGCGGCGTGTGCGACCGCGGCATCCGGCACACCAAGAACGAGGACGCGATGGCGCTCGGGCTCGCCCGAGACGCCACCGTGCTGGTGGTCTGCGACGGGGTGTCGAGCGTGCCGGACTCCGACCTCGCCAGCCTGGCCGCGGCCCGGGCCGCGCGGGACGTGCTCGTCGGGGGCGTCACGGCCGACGGCGGCACGGCGCGCGTCTCGGCGTGGTCCGCTCTGCTCGTCCGGGCCGCGGATGCCGCGGACAAGGCGATCGCAGCCGCGGTCGGGGACATGGGCGAGCGGCACGACCCGCCGTCGTGCACGTTCGTCGCGGCGGTCGTCGACGGGCCGCACGTGGTGGCCGGCTGGCTCGGCGACTCACGGGTCTACTGGCTGCCCGACGCGGGTGTCCCGACGCAGCTCAGCAGCGACGACTCCGGCGCCAACGACCTCATGACGCTCGGCGTGCCGCGCGCCAAGGCCGAGTCGTCGCCCCAGGCCCACGCCATCACGCGGTGGCTCGGCGCCGACGCGAGCGACGTGGTCCCCCGCACGACCGCCACCCGCGCCCAGGGCGCCGGCTGGGTGCTCGTCTGCTCGGACGGCCTGTGGAACTACTGCTCCGAGGCCACGGCGATGGCCGCCCTCGTCCGCACCGCGCAGTCCGCCGCCGGGGGCGCACCCGAGGCGGTCGCCGCCGAGCTCGTGCGCTGGGCGAACGCACAGGGCGGGGCCGACAACATCACCGCGGCACTCACTCGCATCGGGGTCGTGCCCGCCGCGGTCACGGCCGATACTGTCCACAGCTGACCGAGCGCGCACCGAGAAGGAGCCAGACGTGGCCGAGTTCCACACCGAGGTGTTCCAGAACGAGTTCCTCCCCGAGGGCGCCACGGACGTGCACGCGATCGTCACCGTGACCAGCACGGGGGCCGGGACTGCGGGGGCCGCGTCGGCCGCGGGGACGGTCGCGGAGATCGTCATGGTGGACACGTCCGGTTCGATGCAGGGCCCGAGCATCGACGCCGCCAAGTACGCAGCACAGGTCGCGGTCGACCAGATCGCCGACGGCACCTGGTTCGCGATCATCGGCGGCAGCCACGTGGCCCAGCGCGCGTTCCCCTATCCGAACGCGCCCGTCGCGATCGTGCAGATGGAGCCCGGGGCGCGCCGCGAGGCCAAGCGCGCGATCTCGCTGATGTCCGCGTCCGGCGGCACCGCGATGAGCACCTGGCTGCGACTGGCCGACCAGGTCTTCGCGTACGTCCCGCAGGCCACGCAGCGCCACGCGATCCTGCTCACGGACGGCAAGAACGAGTCCGAGCCGCGCGACGAGCTCTCCAAGGCGATCCGGGACGTGACGGGACGGTTCCAGTGCGACGCGCGTGGCGTCGGTGCCAGGTGGGAGGTGTCCGAGCTGCGCGAGATCGCCTCCGCCCTGCTGGGGACCGTGGACCTGATCGCCGACCCGGCCGACATCGCCGAGGACTTCCGTCGCCTCGTGCAGGCATCGATGTCCAAGGGGGTCGCCGACGCCGAGCTGCGGGTCTGGGCGCCGCAGGGGGCCCAGGTGCTGTTCGTCCGCCGCGTCGCGCCGACGGTCGAGGACCTGACGGCCCGGCGCACGGAGGTGAACGCGCTCACGGGCGCCTACCCGACGGGTGCGTGGGGCGACGAGTCCCGCGACTACCACGTGGCCGTCCGGGTGCCGTCCAAGCCGATCGGGTCGGAACAGCTCGCAGCGCGCGTGCAGATCGCCGTCGGCGGGCAGGTGCTCACGTCGGCGCTGGTCAAGGCGCAGTGGTCCGACGACGACACCCTGACGGCCCGGATCAGCCCGGAGGTCGCCCACTACACCGGCCAGGCCGAGCTCGCCTCGGCCATCCAGGAGGGTCTGGCGGCCAAGGCGGCGGGCGACGAGGCCACAGCCACGGTCAAGCTCGGCCGCGCCGTGCAGCTCGCCCAGGAGACCGGCAACGAGGAGGCCACGAGCCGGTTGCGTCGCGTCGTGGACATCGACGACGAGGAGAAGGGCACGGTGCGTCTCAAGCGGAACGCCGCCAAGCTCGACGAGATGGCGCTCGACACCGCGTCCACCAAGACCACCCGGGTCCGCCGGTGAGCACGGTCCAGTGCCCCAACGGTCACGCCTCCGAGTCGACGGACTATTGCGACATCTGCGGTGCGCCGATCGCGGCCGCGCCGCCCGCCGCCCCGGTCCTGGCCGACCCGCCCGCGGCGACGAGCGCCGCGACGACCTGCTCGAACTGCGGCGCACCCGCCGCGGCCGGTGCCCTGTTCTGCGAGACCTGCGGGTACGACTTCACGACGGGTTCGCTGCCGGTCGCCGCGTCGACGCCGACCCCCGTCGTCGCGCCCCCCGCATCGCCGACTCCCCCGCCCGCCGGACCCGACTCGTGGGTCGCGGAGATCTGGGTGGACCCCGACTGGTACGAGGCGCAGAAGCCCGAGGACCCCATGCCGTCCGTCGGCCTGCCGGGTCTGGTCCCGCTGCGTGAGCGCAGCGTGCTCGTCGGCCGACCGTCGGTGTCCCGCAACATCCACCCCCAGGTCGACTGCGGCGCGGACTCCGGGGTCTCCCGCCGGCACTGCCAGCTGAACACGGACGGCCAGCGATGGTGGGTCGAGGACCTGCAGTCCTCCAACGGCACCTACGTCAGCAAGCCCGGGGAGCCCGTTCCGACGATCCCGATCCCCGTCGGCCAGCGCCGCGAGCTCGAGGACGGCGACCGGCTGTTCGTCGGCGCGTGGACGCGGATCGTGATCCGCAGGGCGCTGCCGGGCGAGGTGTAGAGCCTCCACCGCCACGTCGCGGCCGAAGGGGGACGACCCGGCCGAGGCGGCGTCTGGCCGGCGGGTGTCCTCTGCACCAAGGTGGACCCATGACTGCACCCGAGGGCGTCGCCGGGGTCTTCGACCGGGCGGCGGACACCTACGACGACGTCGGCGTCCCGTGGTTCGAGCCGATCGCGCTGGGCCTCGTCGAGGAACTTGCCGTCCAGCCGGGTGAGCGCGTGCTCGACATCGGTTGCGGGCGCGGTGCCGCGCTGCGGCCGCTGGCGCTGGCGACGGGACCGACAGGTCACGCGCTCGGCATCGATCTCGCGCCTCGGATGGTCGAGCGGACCGCCGAGGATCTGCGCGGCCTCCCCCAGGTCGAGGTCCGGGTGGGTGACGCCCGCGCACCTGCCGTGCCCGCCGCGTCGTTCGACGTCGTGGCGTCGTCGCTCGTGCTCTTCTTCATGCCGGACCCGCCGGCCGCGCTCCGCGCGTGGGTCGCCCTGCTGGTACCGGGCGGTCGGATCGGGATCACGACCTTCGGGACGCAGGACGGTCGGTGGAGCGAGCTGGACGGCGCCTTCACGGCCTACCTGCCGCCGGCGATGCTCGATGCGCGCACGAGCGGGCTTCGCGGCCCGTTCGCCTCCGACGAGGCGATGGAGGAGCTGCTCGTCGACGCGGGCGTCGGGGGCGTCCGCACGGTGCACGGCACGGTCACCGCCGCGTTCCGCGACGCCGAGCACTACCTCGCGTTCACCTGGTCGCACGGGCAGCGCGGGATGTGGGAAGCCGTGCCGGCCGCCGAGCGTCCGGCGGTGCGCACGCTCCTGCTCGAGAGGCTGGACCCGTTCCGCGACGGCGACGGGGCGATCCGGCTCGAGCAGGAGGTCCGCTACACGCTCGGCCAGGCCTGAACCTCGCACGGCTAGCTAGTTGCCGGACGCACCCGACTTGTGAAGACTTTGTGCCGGTCGCTCCCCTCCTCGCGACCCGAACAGGAGCGGAGCCCATGAGCGAGCCGACCGTGACCCCCGAAGCGACCAGCCCGGAACCGGCGGTGGACGCAGCCGGCCCCACGCCTCCGGAGACCGCGGCGGCGCCGCCCACCGGAGCGGTCGGGACGGCGCGCAACATCGCTCTCGCCGCGATGCTCTTCGCCGTCGCCATGACGTTCATCGACCAGACCATCGTCGCGATCGCGTCGCCCAGCATCCAGCAGGAGCTCTCGCTCACGCGGTCGGGCACGCAGTGGGTCATCAACGCCTACCTCCTGGCCCTGGCCGCCACGTTCGCGCTGGGTGGGCGCCTCGCCGACGTCCTCGGGCACCGCCGGATGGTCATCCTCGGCATCGTCGGGTTCGCGGGCTCGTCGGCACTGTGCGGTGCGACGCCCACCGGGTCGGCCGCCGAGACCTGGATCATCACGTTCCGGGTTCTGCAGGGCGTGTCCGCGGCGATCATGATCCCGGCCGCGTTGGCCGTGGTGGTCGCCGCCTTCCCCCTGCACGAACGGGGTCGCGCGCTGGCGGTCTTCTTCGGCGTCAGCGGCGCCCTCACGGCGATCGGCCCGATCGCGGGCGGCTACCTGACCCAGTGGACCTGGCGCGCGATCTTCTGGATCAACATCCCGGTCGCGATCATCGCCCTGGTCCTCACGTTGCTGGCCAAGATCCCGCCGTCCCGTCGCCGCGAGGTCATCGACTGGGCGGGCGCAGGGCTCGTGGCGCTCGGCATGGGCCTGTCGGTCCTCGGCTTCGAGCAGGCACCCGTCTGGGGCTGGGACAGCCCGCTCACCTGGGCCTGCCTCGCCGCCGGGCTGGTGGTGCTGGTGATCTTCGCGCGGTTCGAGCTTCGTCGGCGGAGCCCGCTGATCAAGGTGCGCGTCTTCCGGGACAAGGCGTTCGTCGTCGACAACGTCGTGCTCTTCTTCTCGATGATCGCGTTCGTCCCGGCGTTCTTCTTCGCCAGCACGTACTCCCAGATCTCGCTCGGGTTCGACGCGAACGAGGCCGGTCTCTACCTGCTCGTGTTCTTCGCCGGGTTCGCGCCGGCCGCCCAGGTGGGCGGACGCATGCTCGACCGGGGTGGGGCCCGCCGCCCGATGGTGCTCGGCTCGGCGCTCGGCGCCGTCGGGTTCGCGCTGTGGGCGGACAAGCTCACCGACCTGTCGTTCAACGCGCAGTGGCCCTACATCGTCATGGCGGGTGCCGGCATCGGCCTGCTGCTCGGACCGGCCAGCACGGACGCCGTGAACCGCGCCATCGACGCGTCGTACGGCGAGGTCACCGGCATCACGCAGACGGTCCGCAACTACGGTTCCGCGCTCGGCATCGCGGTGCTGGGCACCGTGCTCGCGACCGTGCTGACCAGCCGGCTCACCGACGCGCTCGTCGGCTTCGGGTTGACGCCGGACGACGCGCACTCGGTCGCGACGGCGGCCGCCCACCAGCAGAACCAGGAGGCCTTCGCGTCGGTACCCGCAGCGTTGCAACCCAAGATCCAGGATGCGGTCGCGCACTCGTTCGCGTCCGCGTCGCAGTGGGTGTTCTACGGCATGGCGATCGCGCTCGGCGTGTCGTTCCTCGCCGCCCTGCGGCATCCGCGCACGCCGCGCACGGAGGCCGCGGCATCGAGCACCGCGTCGGTGTGACCCGCCCGCCGAACGCCCGTCAGGAGGCGGCGAGCTCAGCGTCGGCACGCTCGGTGACGAGCGTGAGGACCCGGCCCGCGACCTCGAGGTCGGCGGGCGGCACGTCGCCGTAGAGCCGTTCCGTGATCGCGGAGATCTGTCCGAGCACCATGCCGAACCGTTCGGCACCCGCCGGCGTCAGCGTCAGCCGGTCGTCCTCGCCAGCGACCAGGCCGAGCGCGATCACGCCGTCGACCGCGTCCTGCGCGGCCTCGTCGTCGATCTTCAGGCCGCCGACGAGGCGCCCGACGAGCTGCCCGCGATCGGCGACCCCGGCCTGGAGCTGGTTCACAGCGACCCACTGCTCGAACCGCAGGCCGGTCGATCGCAGCTGCCGTTCCAGCAGCGTGCGGGTCGCGCGCTCGGCCTGTCCGATGATCTGTCCGTTGAGCGTCATGGTCGATCCCTCGCTAGTCGTTGGTGGGACTAACGTTAGACCGCTGAACGAATGACCGCAAGACGTTCGAGCGGCGAACGATCCTGCTAGGTTCGGCGCCATGACCGGACCTTCCAGAGTCGCAGCGCTGCCCAGCTGGCTGCTGACCCAGACGGCGGCCCATGCCCATCGCCTGCTCGTGGAGCGGCTGTCTGCGATCGGCGCCCGGGGGTACGACTACCGCATCCTCGCGGCACTGGCCGAGCACGGCCCGACCAGCCAGGCGGACCTGGGTCGCGGCACGGGCATCCACCTGAGCGACATGGTCGGCTGCCTGAACGACCTCGAGACCGCGGGCCACGTCCAACGCCTGCCCGACCCGGCCGACCGACGTCGTAACGTCGTGACGATCACGGGGCCGGGCCGGGAACGGATGCAGATGCTGGCTGTGCAGGCCGACCTCGTCCAGGAGGACCTCCTGGCTCCCCTGTCCGCCGACGAGCGCGCGCAGCTGACCGGTCTGCTCACGCGGTTGCTGGCCCACCACGACGCACCGGGCTAGGCGTCGCGGCTGATCAGCGCCAGCCCGCCGAGCAGGGCCGCGACCAGCGCGTATCCCCCGAGGAGCGCCAACCCGGGCCACGCGCCGATGTGCAGGGCCCCGAGGTCGCGGGTCGCCTGGACGGCCAGACCGGCGTCCATCGGCGCGAACCGGTGGATCCGGTCCTGCCAGTCGGCGTCGACAGCCATGGCGAGAAGGGGCGCGACGAACAGCGCTGCCAGCACGATCGTCACGGCGGCTGCCGTGTCCCGCACGATCAGTGCGGTCCCGGCGCTGAGCACCGCGACCAGGACGAGGTAGACGACGGTCCCCACGGCCGCACGGGTGGCCAGGGCGTCGAACCCCGCGTCCGGGTAGCCCGAGGCCGCGGTGAACCCTCGACCGGCCAGCAGGCCGCGCCCGACCACGACAGCGGCGAGCACGCCGACGCCGCCGGCGACGAGGGTGGACGCCGAGACCAGGACCAGCTTGGCGCAGACGACGACCGAGCGTCGTGGCACGGCGGCGAGCGTCGTCGTGATCGTCTCGGTGGCGTACTCGGAGCTCACGACGAGGACCGCGAGGGCGGCAACGCCCGCCTGCGCCAGCCGCACTCCCGTCAGGCTCAGCTTGACGGTGTCGCACGTGCCGCTGCAGGCGTCGGTGTCGAGCGTCCCGGTGATCGCGGCCGCGAGCCCCACCATCGACACCACGACGAAGGCCAGCAGCCACCAGGTGCTCGCCAGCGTGCGGGCCTTGGTCCACTCCGCGTGCAGCGCAGGCCCGAACCCGCTCATGCGTCGCGGCTCCGCAGCTGCCACCAGGAGAGCCCCATGCCGACGGCGGCGTAGACGAGGACCACCGCGATGCCGACTCCGGCACCGATGAGCGCCCAGGGTTCCGCGAGCCCGTCGGTCGGCGGCTTCGACCGCATCGTCGCGAGGCCGCCGGCCAGGGTCGTGTACATGAGCCACCTCGGCGAGGTGCCGGGCAGCACCGTCCCGGCGATCAGCGGGAGCAGCAGCAGGACGATCGTGAGCGTGATCGCGGGTGCGCTTCGCCGCAGCAGCATGCCTGCGGCCAGCGCGACGAGCGTGACGGCGGTCATGAACGCTGCGGTCAGCAGCAGGGTCCGTGCGACCGCCGGGTCGGCCAGCGACGGGTCGGGGAAGGCGGGCGGTGCCATGCCGTTGCCCTGCAGGATGGGGACCGCGACGAGGAAGGACACGACCACCGCGACCAGGCTGAGCACGTACGTGGCCGCACCGAGCACGATCGCCTTCGCCGCCAGCACCCGGCCGCGTCGCGGCGTGGCCGTGACGGTCGTCCGGATCAGACCGCGCCGGTACTCCGAGGTACCGAACAGGACGCCGAGGCAGATCAGGGCCAGCACCCCGGGGATCACACCGAGCAGGGTCGACTCCACGATGTCGTCGTCGGGCGCCTGAGGCCCCACCTTGCCGGTGCCGACGATCGTGTAGGTGTCACCGTCCTGGGTGAGGACCGCAGGGGTCGGGCTTGCGTCGTTGTTCAGGGGGCCGAGCTCCTCGATCGGCATCGTCACCTGAGCGGCCGTCCAGTCGCCGTCCGGATCGACGCCGGTGAAGGTGGCGACGGCGGACGTGGGATGGGCTCCGACCGAGGCGCCGCCCATGCCGCGGCCGACGAAGCTCGCGGGTGCGGACGAGACCGCCATCCCGATCTCGGCGGCAGACGGCACGTGAGCCGGCGTCATCGTCGCGATCGTGTGCCAGGTGTGCCCGTCGGCGGACTCGTACCCGGTCACGGCGTCGCCGGACCGCGTCAGGCGCAACCACCGCGCGCCGCTGCTCGCGCTACCGGCCACGTCATCGGTGAAGTCGGACTGCATCCGCACGCCGTGGCTCCCCGTGAGCAGGACCGACACGTACGACGAGCCGCTGGTGGTGCCGTCCTTGAGCGTCAGCCCGGCAGCGATGTCGGTCCACGGGGTCGTCGGCGACTGCGTCCCGTGCGCGGACCCCGGCCGCTGGCCCTCCGGATCGGCCACCGGCTCGAGCGAGGTCACGTCGACGGTCAGCGTGGTGTCACCCGTCACGGTGCGGTGGACGAAGCCGAGCTCGTCCGCGACCGGGGCGCCGCCGGGACCCACGACGAAGTTTGGGTGCTCGTTCACGTCCGTCATCGAGCCCTGGGCGCCAAGCATGCTGACGCCGACGGTCAGCACCATGGCCAACGCCATCGTGAGGAGCCAGCGCGGCACCGTCCGGAGCTTCGTCCACTCCGCGAGGATCGTGCTCATCGGGCACCACCCTCGCTCGCCGCGAACTCGACCGACCCGCGGGTGAGATCCATGTAGGCCTCCTCGAGAGAGGCCCGATGGCGGCGCAGCTCGGTGAACGACACCCCGGCGCCGGTGAGCAGGCCCGCGATCGCGTCGCCCGCCAGCCCCTGCACGACGATGCTCTGCGCGCTGCTCACCGCCGCGGTCGCCCCCGCGTTGGCCAGGACGGCCACGGCCTCCGAGCGGAGCAGCGTGAACACCTCGACCTGGTCCTTCGAGGCCGTGGCCAGCAGGTCCGCGACGGTCGTCTGCGCGACGAGCCGCCCTCGGCCGATGATCACGAGGCGGTCGGCGGTGTCCTGGAGCTCACCCATGAGGTGGCTGGACACCAGGACCACCCGACCCTCGGACGCGAGCCGGCGCATCAGCTCGCGGATCCAGATGATCCCGTCCGGGTCGAGGCCGTTGGTCGGCTCGTCGAAGAGCAGGACGGGCGGGTCCCCGAGCAGCGCGGCGGCAATCCCGAGCCGCTGCCGCATGCCGAGCGAGAAGCCGCCGGCGCGCTTGCGGGCGACGGATGCCAGTCCGACCTCGTCGAGGACCGAGTCGACCCGGCGGCCCGGGATGCGGTTGCTCTGCGCGATCCAGAGCAGATGGTCGCGGGCACGTCGGCTCGGGTGCACGGCGTCCGCGTCGAGAAGGGCGCCCACCTGCGTGAGCGGGCGATCGAGCGCCCGGTAGCGCACGCCGTTGACCAGGGCCTCCCCGGCGTCGGGGGCATCGAGGCCGAGAACGACGCGCATGGTCGTGGACTTGCCGGCGCCGTTGGGGCCGACGAAGCCGGTCACCTCGCCCGGTCGGACGCTGAACGTCAGGTCGTCGACCGCGAGGGTGCCGCGGTACCGCTTGGACAGGGCGCGCACATCGAGGGAGGGCTGCATGACGACGACGCTAGGAGCCGGCCCGGGCCGGGTCGTCACGCAGCAGCGGGATCTTCGCCTCCCCCGCCCGGGGGATGACACCGCAGGTCACAATGGACGGATGAGATGGCGTCCGGGTCCCGCGGCGTGGCCGGTCGCCGCGGTAGCGCTCAGCGTCCTGGTGCTGATGCAGGCGGGGGCCGGCGTCACGTCCACGTCGCAGGTGGCACCGACGGGCAGCGGCATCGCGCCGAGCGCGGACCGCCCCGGGGACACGCTCGTCGCGGTCCTGCTCGCGCTGGGGATGACCGCGCCGGTCGCGCTGGCCGGGCGCTGGCCGGTGCCGGCAGCGTCACTGACGACTGCCGCCACGACGCTCTGCCTGGTCGCCGGGCTGCCACCGTCCGTGGGCGGCCTCGTGGCGCTCGCGGTGGTGTTCGCCGCCGTCGGCTGCACGCGGCCGCCGTCGCGGCTCGCGTGGTTGGCCGCCCCGCTCGCCGCGTGGGTCGTGCTGGCCGGGCGCTTCCTCCCCGAGGGCCGGGGCACGGCCCTCGCCGTCCTCCTGCTGGCCGCTGGCGCGGGTGCCGCGGGCGCGTTCTGGCGGCTGCGCACCGAGTCGCGCCACAAGGACGCCGTGGTCGAGGCAGCGGCGGAGTCGACGGTGGAGCACCTCGCGCGCGGCGAGCGGGCACGCATCGCGCGCGAGCTGCACGACGTCGTCGCCCATCACGTCTCCCTGATCGCCCTGCAGGCCGACGCCGCCCGCCTCACGACGCCGGGGATGCCGCCGGAGGGCGCCGAGAAGCTCGTCGCGATCGGCGACACCGCCCGGACAGCCCTGACCGAGATGCGCCGCCTGCTGGGGGTGCTGCGCGAGGACGCCGACGCCGCCGACACGTCCAGCCGTTCGCCGCAACCGGGCCTCGACCAGCTGACCGAGCTGCTCGACGACGTCCGGGTGGTCGGCCGCGGCGGCGCCCGGCTCATCGTCACCGGCCAGGTCGCGCCGCTCGACCAGGGCATCGAGCTCACCGCGTACCGCATCGTCCAGGAGGCCCTGACCAACGCGCGGCGGCACGCGGCCGGTGCGGCGGTCGACGTCGAGCTGGACTACCGGACCGACGAGCTCGTCGTCCGGGTGCGGGACGACGGACCCGGTCCGGGCCCCGGACCCGTCGGCCACGGGCTCTCCGGGATGCGCGAGCGCGTCGCGATGGCCGGCGGCACGCTGTCGACCGGACGCGGTCCGAGCGGGGGTTTCGTGGTGCAGGCCGTGCTCCCCCGCGGCAGCGCGGCGTGACCCGCATCGTCGTCGTGGACGACCAGGAGGTGGTCCGCGCGGCGTTCGGCGCCCTGCTGGCGACCCAGGAGGACTTCACGGTCGTGGGTGCGGCCGCCGACGGCGCGCAGGCGGTGCTCCTGTGCCGCGCGGAGCGACCCGATGTCGTCCTGATGGACGTCCGGATGCCCGTCATGGACGGCATCGAGGCCACCCGGCGGATCGTCCAGGACGACTACCGCCCGCGGGTGCTCGTGCTGACGACCTTCGACCTCGACGAGCACGTCTACGACGCCCTCGAGGCCGGCGCGAGCGGGTTCCTGCTCAAGGACGTCACGGCCGAGCGGCTGTTCGACGCGGTCCGCGTGGTCGCCGCTGGCGACGCGCTGCTCGCGCCGACGATCACCCGCCGACTCGTCGCCGAGTTCGCGCGACAGCGCGCCCGCCGCCCGGACACCACGGCCGTGGTCGCCGGCCTGACACCCCGTGAGGCGCAGGTGCTGCTGCTCGTCGCTGAGGGGTTGTCCAACACGGAGATCGCCACGCGGCTGGTCGTCGGCGAGGAGACGGTCAAGACGCACGTCAGCCGCGTCCTGACCAAGCTGGGCCTGCGCGACCGCACCCAGGCGGTCGTGCTCGCCTACGAGTCGGGGCTGGTCGTCCCGGGCGACCGGTGACGGCGGGTCATTCCGCCTCGGCCTCCTCGGACTCGCGCTCGCCCGCGCGCTCGGCCCGGCGCTTGCGCACCCGCCAGACGACGTACGCGACGACCGCGGCGACAGCGACCGCGATGGCGAGGCCCTCGCCGATCCGGGACGCGATCCGCTCGTACGCGGTGCCGATGAAGTAGCCCAGCAGGACGGTGGCGACCCCCCAGACGATCCCGCCGGCAGCGTTGGCCGGCAGGAAGCGCCGGTACGGCATCCGCGAGGCGCCGGCCAGTGCGGGCATCATGGCGCGGAAGAACGCCGTGAACCGCCCGAGGAACACCGCCGACTGGCCGCGCCTGGCCAGCAGGTCCTGCGCCTTGGCGATCCCGTCCTGCCGGTCCTTCAGGAAGCGCGACGCGAACAGCCGGGGACCTACGTGCTTGCCCACCTCGTACCCCACGCTGTCGCCGAGGATCGCGGCGAGCACGACGACGGGGATGAGGACCGCCAGCTCGATGCGCCCCTGGCTGGCCAGCACGCCGCCCAGGATCACCACCGTCTCGCCCGGGAGCACGAAGCCGAAGAACAGCGCGTCCTCGGCGAACACGAGCGCGAAGATCACCGCGTAGACGACCCCCGCGGGTACGGTCTGCAGCCAGGTGGTGAAGCTGTCGAGCATCGACGGTCTCCCCGTGGTCGCTGGCGGTAGGGCCCGAGTATCTCCCGGCCGGGCAGGTCGCCGCCGCACGACTCTCAGGGGATCCGAAGGTGCCGTCCGCCACGCTCACGGCGACCCGGGTTCGCATCGGAGAGGTACGGCACTGCATGGAGGACGAAGCACGGCTGCTCCTCGTGGAGGACGACCGGCGGCTGGCCGCGATGCTCGAGCAGGTCCTGCAGGGCGAGGGCTACACGGTCGACGTCGCGCTCGACGGGCAGCGAGGGTTGCACCTCGGGCTGACCCGGAGCTACTCAGTGATCGTCCTGGACCGCGGCCTGCCCGGGATCGAGGGGCTCGACCTCCTGGGTCGGCTGCGCTCCAAGGGCGTCGTGGCGCCGGCGCTCGTGCTCTCGGCGCTGGCCAACCCCGCCGACCGGGTCGCAGGCCTCGACGCCGGTGCCGAGGACTACCTCAGCAAGCCGTTCGACCTCGACGAGCTCGCGGCGCGCCTGCGGACGCTGCGGCGCAGGGCGCACGGTCCGGCACCGTCGGTGCTGCCCGTCCCCGGTGGCACGTTCGAGGTCGAGTCGCGCCGCGTGGTGCGGGCGGACAGCGAGGAGCGGGGTCTGTCGGAGCGGGAGGCGGCGCTGCTCGGGCTCCTCGCGCGACGCCCCCGGCAGGTGTTCAGCCGGTCGGACATCCTGTTCCAGGTGTTCCCGGACGTGTCCGACGAGGGAGTCGTCGACACCTACGTGTACTACCTGCGGCGCAAGCTCGGGAAGTCCGCCGTCACCACCGTCCGGGGCGCCGGCTACCGGCTGGGTGAGCTGTGAACGGGCTGACCGAGGCCGAACGCCAGACCCTTCGGAGCGCGTCCTGGCGGTTCGGGCTGCAGACGGCCGCGCTCGTGCTGGTCGTCATCCTGGTCGTCGCGACGACCGTGCTCGTCGTCGTGAGCCGTTCCCTGCACGGTCGGGGCGAGGCTCTGATCGCGTCGACGGCCCGATCCATCGACGCCGTGCACGACGCAGGTCCCGGCATGTGGGTCGCCATCGTCGCCGACGGCAGCACGGACGCGTCGGCGAACCTCCCGACCGGCCTGCCGGACGTGACCGCGATCCAGCGGGCGACGTCGAGCGGTCGGGCGGTCCGGACGGCCGTGGAGACCGACCAGGGCGTCCTGCAGGTCGTGACCGTGCCGCACGACGGTCGCGTCGTGCAGGCGGCGCTCGACCCACGCCCCGCGCACGAGGAGATGGAGAGGCTCGAGGCGGCGCTCCTGGTGGCCGGCGGCCTCGGCATCGTCCTCGCCGGTCTCGGTGGTGTCTGGCTCACGCGGCGCGCGGTGCGACCCATGGCGTCCGCCCTGAGCCTCCAGCGACGGTTCGTCGCCGACGCCAGCCATGAGCTGCGGACGCCGCTGACGTTGCTCTCGACACGGGTCCAGCTGCTCGATCGGCACCTGACCGACCGTGCGGGGACGTCGGCGCGGGTCCGCGAGGACGTCGACGGGCTCCTCGGCGACGCCGCTGCTCTTGCGGGCGTCCTGGACGACATGCTCCTGACGGCCGATCCGCGCTCCGTCGACGCGGTGCCGCTCGACGTCTCTGCCGTCGCCGACGAGGTCGTCGAGGCGGCTCGCGCCGCGGCTGACCAGCGTGGCCTCCGTCTGACCCGGACCGGCGATGCCACAGCCATCGCGCTCTCCGGGTACGCCTCGACGCGCCGAGCCGTGACGGCGCTGGTCGACAACGCCCTCGACCACGCGACCTCGCAGGTCGAGGTCGGGGTCGTGGTCTCGGGCGCACGGGTCACGGTCGCCGTCCGAGACGACGGACCCGGACTGGGGTCGCAGGGGGCCTCGGTGTTCGACCGGTTCGCCTCGGCCCGCAGGGACGACCACCGGCGCCGACGCCACTACGGGCTCGGGCTCGCGCTCGTCGCCGAGGTCGCCACGCAGTACGGCGGGGCCGTCGCGGCGGGAGCGCGCAGCGACGGGGCGACCGGCGCCGAGATCAGCCTCTGGTTCCCAGCAGCGCCGCACCTGGGGCGTCGGTGAGCATCCGACCGTCCGCGCCGACGGCGATGACGGCCGTCGCCCCGTGCTCGCCCGCCCACGCCACGCCGGCCGGGCCGAGCGCCAGGACGGTCGTCGCCAGGACGTCCGCCCGGGCGAGGTCCGGGGCCACCACGGACGCCGAGACCAGCTCGGTCGCGAGCTCACCGGTGCGCCCGTCCCAGACGTGCGCACCCCGCTCGTAGGTCCCGGACGTCGCGACGGCGCCGTCACGGAGCTCCAGCACGACGAGGAACACCTGAGGATCGCTCGGATCCCGGATGCCGACGTGCCAGCCGCGACCGGGTTCGGGCTCGCCGCGCGTGACCACGTCGCCGCCCGCGTTGAGGCAGAAGCTCCGCACTCCCCCGTCGACGAGGACGTCGGCGGCGCGCTGCGCGGCCCAGCCCTTCACCACGCCGTCCGTGTCGAGCGTGCCGTCCGGCCTGCGCACCGAGAACGCGCCGCCGGAGTCCTCCCACGCCTGGCCGGCGACCGCCAGCACCGCGCGCAGGTCGTCGGACAGCTCCGCGGGACGGAGCTCACCGCGCCCGAAGCGACTCACCTCGCTGGCCGGGTCGTACCTGCTGAAGCGGCGGTCGGCCTCCCGGAGGACCTCGAACGCGCGGTCGACCAGCTCGGGCGTCCCGGGGTCGTCGTCGCGGACGTCCACCGACATCGGGATGCCCATCACCGTCTCGAGGTGACGCACCCGCTCAGCCGTGCTGGTCGATGGCGGACTGGACGGACGCGGCGTAGGAGTCGGAGGTGTAGGTCGCCCCGGAGACGGTGTCGATGTGGGCCGACTGCGCGGAGATCACCTCCTGCGCGAGAATCGGGACCGCCTCCTGGTTGATCCGCTGGTCCTCACGCTCCCGGTTGGGCACCTGCAGCGTCTGCACGTCGGTGATCTGGCTGCCGGTGAAGGTCACCGACACCTGCACGTTTCCGTAGCGGTTCTGCTCGACGGACCCGACGATCGTGACCGTGTCGGAGGTCGTCGTGGATCCGCTGTCCGTGCCCGTGGAGGTTGCACCGGAGCTCGAACCGCTGCTCGTCGAACCGCTGCTCGTCGAACCGCTGCTCGTCGAACCGTTGCTCGTCGTTCCGCTGCTCGTCGAACCGGTGCTCGTCGTGCCTGCTGCGGCCGAGGATGTCGTGCTCGGCACGGCGGGCGCGAACTTCGCGACGCCCGCTGCCGTCATCGCGGCGGCGGCCCCCACGAACAGCAGGGTGCCGCGCCAGGGTCGGCTAGCCATCAGCCCAGCTCCTCTCGGTGGATCGCGGTCGGCGGGACGCCGAGCGCTCGTGCGGACCGGACGACAGCATCGATCATCGGGTCAGGTCCGCAGATGAAGACGTCCCGCTCGGCGATGTCAGGGACGAGCCTGCGCAGGTGCGCCGGAGCGAGCGGGTCGTAGCGCAGCTCCGCTCGTCGGCCGGGCACCGGCACGTAGCGCAGCCACGGGGACGGCGTGAACTCGGCCGCGAGGGCAAGCCCGTCGGCGGTGTGCGCCCGGTGCACCACCACGAGCTCGTGCCCGCGGCGCAGGAGCTCCTCGGCGAGGGCGCGGACGGGACCGACCCCGGCACCGCCGGCCACGAGCAGCACCTTGTGCGTCGAGGCGCGGTCGGCGGTGAACCGGCCGAACGGACCCTCGACCTGCACGCGTGTGCCGGGGCGGAGGGCCTCGACCGCTCCGGAGTGGTCGCCGAGCGCGCCGACCGTGAACCGCATGCTGTCCGCCGTCGGCACCATCGACAGCGAGTACGGGTGCGCCGTGCCGAGGTGACCGCGGGTCAGGAACCGCACGAGGAAGTACTGACCTCCGCGAGCGTCGAGGCGGTCCAGGGACGCCCCGGTCAGCCAGACGCTCGCGAGGTCGCGGCCCTCGCGCACCACCTGCGACACGCGCAGCGCGTTGCGTCGGTGGTCCAGCAGGGGCAAGGCGACCCGCCACGTCAGGATCGCGGCCGCCGTCGCCGAGTAGAGCGCGATCCAGGCCGCCTGGGCCAGGCGGTCCGCGACGAAGTGGGTGCCGCCGGCGACCTGGTGGAAGAACGCCAGGAAGATGCCGACGTAGATCGTCAGGTGCAGCCCGAACCACAGCTCGTAAGAGAGCGCGCGCCGTGCGAGCCGGGCACTCGACAGCCCGACGACGAAGAACAGGACCGTGCCGATCAGCGCGAGCCAGAGGTACGGCTGCCTCGCGAGGACGCTCGGCACCTCCGACCAGAGCGAGGTGGAGTCGAGCAGCGCGCCGCCGATGATCATGAGCAGCACGTGGGTCAGCACCAGGAGGACGACCGTGGTGCCCAACGAACGGTGCCAGGACACCAACCGGTCGAACCCGACCGAGCGTTCGAACCACGGCACCCGCGCGACGAGCAGAAGCTGCGCGCAGACGAGGAAGGAGGCCAGCAGCCCGGCGAGCTCGCCGACGCTCATCAGGGCGCCGCCCGGTGTGTACCCCACCGCCGACGACGTGCCGAACCACCAGAACGCCACCACGGCCAGGGAGCCGACCCAGAGCCCTGTGAGCGCGCCGGAGAGCCGACGTGTCGGTGCGGGTCGGCGCGTGGCGGCCGTCCGGACGGGTGTGGCGACGCGGGTCGTCGTGGTCATGCAAACGAGTCTGCATGCCCTAACTCGGAGCAGTCTCGGAACTTCCTGTGAGTCAGCCCTGCGAGCTCCGCGCCCGAAATCCACCCGACGAAGCACGCCGTCGCTGCGACACTGTCGCCATGAGCCTGCCTGACCCGATCCTGTTCAGCGCGGAATGGGAGGCCGCGTGGAACGCCCACGACCTCGACGCGATCCTGTCCCACTTCGACGACGACGTGGTGTTCACCTCGCCCGTCGCCGTGCAGCTCCTGCCCGAGACGGGCGGGGTGCTCCGGGGCAAGGCGCAGCTGAGGGCGTACTGGGCCGAGGGGCTGCGGCTCATCCCGGACCTGCACTTCACCGTCGAGGACGTCTACGCCGGCGTGACGGCGCTGGTGATCCACTACCGCAACCAGCGGGGCAGCTCGGTCGACGAGGTGCTCGTGTTCGGTGACGACGGCCTGGTCGTGCAGGGACACGGGACCTATCACGCGCACGAGTCGAATCCCGCGGGCGCACGCTCCTAGGCGACGCCGAGGACGTGTCCGGCTACCGCGTGCCGGAGACGGTGAGCTCGATGAGCGGGCTCTGCACCATCATCACGTCGATGTCGTCGCGACCCCACCGCCGTGCCGCGGCCTCGATCAGGGGCCGGCGCTCGTCCGGGTCCTCGACCACCCTGGCCAGCGCGGGCACGTCCGCGGACGCGCCCGCCTTAAGGTGGATGACGACGTGCGGGTCGGCCGCCACGTTGTGGATCCAGGCGCGGGTGGTCGGCGACGGCATGCCCGAGATGAACAGGCGGCCGTCGAGGTGATGGAGGTAGATCTCGATCCGGCGGGGCTCTCCCGAGCGCCGGCCCGTCGTCGTGAGGTCGATGACCTGGCTGCGGTGCAGCGCCGCGGACGTGTCCATGCGGCTCACTCTGGGCGGACGGGCAGGTGGGTGCAACCGGTCGGTCCGGCAGTCTTGGCCCATGAGCCCCTGGCGCACCCGCACGTCGACGACCATCTACGAGAACGCGTGGATCCGCCTGCGCGAGGACGAGGTCGACCGCCCCGACGGGAGCGCCGGCATCTACGGCGTCCTGGAGGTGCGCAACCCGGCCGTGTTCGTCGTCCCCGTGACCGACGACGGGCACGTCGTCCTCGTCGAGGTCGCGCGCTACACGACGGGCAGCGGATCGCTCGAGGTGCCCGCCGGCGGTTCCGACGGGCAGGACCCGCTGCTGGCCGCCCAGCGGGAGCTGCGTGAAGAGACCGGCCTGGTGGCGGACAGCTGGGACGCCATCGGCTTCATGTTCGCGCTCAACGGGGTCAGCCACGCGCCGGAGCACGTGTTCCTGGCGCGCGGGCTGCGCCCGTCCGACGCGCGGGCCGACGTGCCGACCGAGCAGGCCGAGGAGGGCATCACGGCCGTGCGGACCCTGCCCTGGGCCGACGTCGTACGCCTCGTCGCGGACGGCACCATCACGGACGGTGAGACCGTCGCCGCCCTCATGTACGCGGCGATCGCGCTGGGACGCCTGACGTAGGACTGCGCGTAGACGCACCCCGCCGCCCGTCGGTAATGTCCCAGATGTCGTGACTCGCGTCACTCGACGCGGCACGGCGGGCTGTGAACCGGGGGGTTCCGGGATGAGCGAGGGCACGGACGCCGCGCGTGAGAACGCATCGTCGACCGTCCCCCTCGCCGACCTGACGGCCTTCGTGCAGGCGGCGCTGACCGGTCCGGCCAACGCGGGGGCAGCCTCGGTCGTGTGGAGCGACAAGGGCGCGCAGATCCTGCTCCACGTGGACAAGCTGCAGCTGCGTGCGGTGCAGGGCGCCGTGATCGTGGCCGTGGACACCGAGTCCGTCGAGCTCGGCGTCGCTCCCCTGGCGGTGCGATTCGTCTTCGGCTCCGATGCGGCGACCGCCGGTCTGCTGGTGGCCGCCACCGACGAGTCCGCCCTCGGCAACCCGCAGGTCGCGGCGCGGTGGGGTGCACTCTTCCGGGACGTGGTGTGGGCCGCCCTGCTGCGCTACGTCGAGAGCCATGCGACGGCGAAGGGACTGGTCCCCGGCGGTGTGTCGGTCTCGGAGCACGGCCTGACGCTCACGCCGCAGCGCGCGTTCTCGTTCGTCGGCCTGGCGGCCGAGCACGTCGAGCCGCTGGTCCGCGACGACATCCGCCTCGTGCCTGCGTCCCGCACCCGCACCGCCTCGACGGACCAACCAGGATGAGCATCAGCCTGGGCCAGACCGGTGAGCTGGACGCGCTGGCGCGTGCGCTCGGGCTGCTCGACGAGCAGGGTGACTTCGACCAGAGCTGGTTCCAGCAACCGCTGACCAAGCTCGAGGGCATCGTCCGCGCGCCGGGTCAGCGCACCGCGCTCCTGCAGTTCTTCGACCTGGTCCTCCCGCCCGAACCGCACCCCGGACGACCCGCCAGCGAGAAGTGGCACCCGCTGCTGGGGGATCTCGAGCGCGGCAACCTCTACCTCACCCTGCGGGACACGGGTTCGGGCGTCGTGCTGGGGCTCGGCGGCGACTTCCACACGGGCGCCGGCGCGGACGTGCCCGCCTCCCTGCGGTTCCAGGCCGACGTGGTGGAGGCGGGTTCCGACGTCGAGCTCGTCATCGGGACCACGGCCCACCCGCTCGCCGTCGAGGCGCGCGTGCAGACCGGGTGGACCTACAACCCCGCGGGCGGCCGACCCGTCGGGCTCGCGGCCGTCACGGCCCGGTTCACCGTCGTGCCCGACCCGGACCACCCGAGCGCGTCCCTGGTGCTGGTCCTGGAGCAGCTGAGCCTCGGCGGCGAGACCCCGGCGGACAGCGTGATGGACGTCGAGGACCTCGGCAGGCACGCCCCGGACCTGCTCGCCGCGCTGCTGAAGATCGTCCTGGCACAGGTGGACCCCGATGCCACGCTGACGTCGCTCTCCGACCACCTGCTCGCCCTGTTCGGGCTCGCCGACGCCGACGACATCCCGGCCTTCCCGTTCGCGGACCTGCCCGAGGGCCCTGCCGCGGTGCAGCGGTGGATGGGCCAGCTGCTGGGCACTGACGGCACGCCGACGGCCGTTCCGTGGTTGGAGCACCTGGCCGGGCTGCTCGGCCAGACGGTCACGGCGACCGGCACCGGGTCCGTGGACGTGCCCTGGCGCGTGCCGGTGGCCGAGCTGGCGGGCGTGCAGGTCTACGCGACGCTGGCGCAGGCGTCCGGCCACCTGCGCGCGGGCCTCGGGGTGTCCGTCGCGGCGGCGCTCGGACCGGACGCGCCGGAGCTGCACCTCGAGGCCGAGGCCGCGCTGGTCGACGTGCCGCTGGACGGGGTCGGCGCGATCGTCGTGGTGCCGCGGGCCACCGCGCTGCTCCGTCTGACCGGGGCCGGCGACACGGCGGTCGTGGACACGGCGCAGGTCAAGATCGGCACGCTGCGCGCGGGGCTCGTCTGGGACGGGTCCACGCTGACGCCGACGCTCGAGCTCCTGGACGCGCGGCTCGACACCACGCCCTACCCGCGGCTCGACCTGACGAACGTCGACTCGGTCGCCGCAGCCGCCGTCGACCTCGTCGTGCACGAGATCACCGACGCGCTCGGCACGGACGTCGGGCGCCGGCTCGCGGCCCTCGTCGGGCTCGTCGCACCCGAGGACCCGGCCAACCCCGGCACCGCGCTGCCCGGGTGGACGCACCACCTCGACCTGGCGACCTTCGTGGTGGACCCGGCCACAGCCATCGGCACGTACCACCGGGCGGTGCTCCAGGACGGGACCAGCTGGGACGCGATCCTGCGTGAGGTGGCACACCTCATCGGGCTCGACGGTGCGATCGGCGGCACGGGCAGCGCGGTCGACCCGTGGACCGTGGCGATCGCGGGCGACTCCCCCGCGCTCCAGCTGACCGCCTGGCACGCGCCCGACCCCGCGGCGGCCGGCACCGAACAGCTGCGCATCGGGCTGCGGCTGGCCACCACCCCGGCAACGTTCGCGCTGGTCAGCGAGCTGCTGACGTTCGACCTTGCCGACGGCGCGTTCTCCGTCGGGTTCCTCGGCGCGCAGGAGCTCCGGCTCGTCCTCGACCCGGCGGTCGACGCGACGATCGGTCCCGTGCACATCGGGCTGGACACGCTGGAGGCGTCGGCCGGCTGGCGCCCGGGCCAGCCGTTCGGCTGGCACGTCCGCGCGGCCGGACTGTCGTTGTCGGCCGACGGTGACGCCGTCACGGTGCCCGAGCTCCACCTGCCGCCCGCAGTCCCGTTCGACCTGACCGACCTCGCGGCATCTGCGGCGGGCCTCGGTGTGGGCATCGGCGACCTGGAGAACCTGCTCCGCCTCGTGCTCTCGGTCCTCGCGTCGACCGCCGGCGACGAGGTCGAGGCGGCCGCGGGTCTGCTCGGCCTGCGACGCGGCCTGCCGGGCATGCCGGAGGACAGCCCGCTGATCGTCGACCCCAGCGACCCGGGGAGGCTGCTGCGGGACCCGCTCGGCGCGCTGCGGCTCTGGCTCGGTCGGCTGGTCGCGCACGTCGGGGTGTCCGGCGAGTCCAGCGCGACCGCACTGTTCCGAGGGCTCGGATCCCTCGGCGAGGGCCTGCTGGGCGCGGGCGAGCTGGAGGTCGAGGAGCTGGCGACGGACCTGGTCGACCTGCTCGACGGGGCCGGGACGTTCGACGACCCGTGGCGGATCGCGTGGCCGGGCGCACACCTGGCCGACGGGCCGCGGCTCGAGACCTGGCTCGAGCCGGCCGGACCGCCGACCGCCTGGCTCGCCGGACTGGGCACGAGGGTCGACGCCGCGCAGACCGCCGAGGACCTCGCCGCCGTGCTCGTCGAGGTCGCCTGGTTCGACCCGGACCTGCGCAGCCTGCTGCGCGGGCTCACGCTGCGCGACCTCACCGAGCGGCTGCGGCTGCTGGAGGTGCACCTGGGCTCCGGGGACGGCGTGGTGCCGCGCGACTCGCAGGGCCCCGACATCTTCGGCTGGGCGCACGGCGCTGAGGCGAACGCCGCACACCCGTTGCTGCCCCAGCACCCGGACGTGGTGGCGGACGTGGTCGCGCAGGTCGAGCGGATCGTCTCGGGCGGCAACCGCTGCGTCCTGCTCGTCGGCCCGGCGTTCGTCGACCACACCGTCTGGTCCGGTGTGCTCGCCTCCCCCGACCGGCAGGGCACCACCGATCCCGCGGCGCACGTCGACCTGCGCACGCCCGGGATCGACCCCCGGACCATCTCGCTCGACACCCTGACCGCCGTCGCCGACTGGTACACCGTGGACCTCGCCGACAACGGCAGCGGCGACACGGCCTACCTCGCGGACCAGATCGCGCACGTCGCCGACCGGCTCGCCGTGCTGCACCCGGGTGCGCTGACGATCGTCGCCCATTCCTATGCCGGCCTGGCCGCGCGCACGTTCGTCGCCGACCACCCCGGCCGCGTCACCGGCCTGATCACGATCGGCACACCGCACCTCGGGACTCCGCTGGCGTTCCTGCAGGACCAGGAGCTGGGCGACGCCCTCCGCATCGCCGGTGTCCTCGCGCCCGCGCTGACCGCGTCGCCTCTTGCCGACGCGCTGGCCCACCTGACGCGCGCGGTCGAGGGCTACCGCCCGGCGCCTTCGACCGATGCCCTCGCCGTCGCGGACCCCTATCCCGAGGCCTCGTTCTCGCTCACGGCACCGTTCGACATCGGCGCCGACGTCGCGGTCGTCACGATGTCCGGCTCGCTGTCCGACGACGTCCTCGCAGCGCTGCGCACCGCGGTGTCGGCGCGCGTGCAGACAATCGCCGGCAGCCCGCGCCCCGCGCCGACGCACCTCGCCTACGGCATCGCGATGCCGGTGCCGCTGCCTGACGCGACACCGAACGCCCCGCACGCGGACGCCCGCGTCCGGTACGGCCTCGGCCAGATCGCCCTCGTCGACTCCCCCGCGGTGCCGCCGCACCCTGCCCAGCTGCTGCGGGTGGAGCTCGAGCTGAGCCGCCCGGGCGGGTGGCTCGTCGGCGGACCGGCGCACAGCGACGTGGACGGCCGCCTGCGTCGCCTCCAGCTCGGGGTCACCGCGAGCCATGGCGGATCCGGCCCGACCGCGGTGCTCGACGCCCGGCTCGACCAGGCCGCGTGGCGCGGCACCACCGTCGCTCGGGCCGCGCTCGCCGACGCCGTGGCTGCACCCCTGATCGGTGCCGGCGTCGGCGCGGCCCTCGCGGCGACGGACTCGGCCGCCACCACCGTCTCAGCGCTCGCGGCGGCGCTCGGCGCGATCGACCTCCTGGGCACGGACGCGACCGGCACCCGGGTGCTCTCGGCCGACGGGTTCGCTGCCCTGCGCACCGACCCCGTCGGCTTCCTGGGCGGCAAGGTGCCCGGCGCCCTCGCCGCCACGGACGGCTGGGCTGGCCTGATCGCCGACGGCGTCACCGACGGCTCCTACCTGCTGGCGGCACCCGGCACGCCGTACGAGCTGTTCGTCCGGCGAGACGGCACGGGCTGGCGCACCGGCATCCAGGCCTCGACCGCGGCCGGCGACGGCGACGCGCGCCCGTCCGTCGAGCTCTCCGCGGACGTCGACCTGGCCCTGCCCGCATTCACCGCGACCGCCGAGGTGGTCGCCCGGCTCGGCATCGTGGCGCTGCACTACCGGACGGCCGACGGGACGGTGACCCTCGACGCCGACCCGTTCCTGACCGGCGTCCGGCTCTGGCCCACCCCGTCGCTCCCGGACCTGGCCGCGAGCCTGGACGACGCGATCCCGCAGGTCCTGGCCTCGGGGGTCGTCGCGACGATCCTCACGCCTCTGGTCCCCGGCCTGGACGTCGCCGCCCTGCTGCACCTCCTGCGCGCCCCCGGCGAGATGCTCTCGGGCGTCGACGCGCTCGGGCTGGACGGTGGCGGGTTCGACGCCGGCAAGGTTGCGCAGCTGCTCACGACGCTCAACGGCGCGCTGCGGCTCCCCGCCGGACCGGGGCTCCAGCTGCCCGGCGACATCGGGCTGACCGTCGTGGCGGGCTCGACCCCCGGGTCCATCCGGATCGGTGCCGCGACGACCTCCCCCATCGAGGGCGTCCTGGGCCTCGGCTTCGCGGTCGAGATCGACGCGTCGCGGCACGTCGCGCCTGCAGGCTCGGTCACGATCGGCACGCCGCTCACGGGCAGCTGGCCCCACCTGGACGTCGCGTTCGGCGCGGACCCGACCGGCCTCTCGCTCGTCGTGACGCCGCAGGGCGTGGAGCCGATCACGATCCTGCCCACGTTCAGCGGGCTCGGAGCCCTGCGCGGCGCCGCAGGCGGGCTGCTGCCCCAGGTGCTCGACGCCGCCGTCGACCACTTCGCCACGCCGCACCCCGACTGGCTCGAGCACCTGCTGGCGGCCGCCGGGCACCTCGACCTGTACGACCCCGCGGGCAAGTTCTCGGCCCACACCGCCTCCTTCACGGCGATGCTCACCGGCACGTGGTTCGACGACGTCGACTCGACGAAGCGCGGCCAGCTGGCCAGTGCCGTCGTCGACCTCCTGCCCGGCGTGCCCGGCACTCTCGACGCCCCCGGCGGCGGCCTCGTCCGCTGGCGTCTGACGCTGCCCGACTCGCTCGGCTCCCTGCAGGCGACCGGTGGCTGGGGCCTCAACGGCCCCACCGTCGGGATCGGCATCCTCAACCTGCGTCCCGTGGCCAGCGCTCCCGCGGCGTTGTCGGCGACGGTGCAGGTCGACGGCACGGGCGTCGACGTCTCCGGTGCGCTCGGCGCCGACCTGTCCGGGCTCGGGGTGGCGCTCCAGCCGCGGTTCGCGTTCGACATCGACTCCGGCGGAGACGTGCGCATCCGCGCGCTGCCGTTGGCGTCGGGCGCCGACGACGGCCCGCTCGTCCTCCAGCTCGCGCCGGCGTTCACGGTGACCACGGCGTCCGGAACCGCGGAGCAGCTCATCGTCGGCTGGGCCCTCCCGCTCGCCCTGCAGGTGGCGCTCGCCGCGGCGGAGCCCGTGCTCGACCACGATCTGTGGACCGGCGGCCCGACGCTCACCGAGGCCCTGACCGACGCCGGCATCCTCGTCGGCGGGCACCTGGCCTCCCCGTTGCCCGGGGTGTTCCAGATGCTCGGCGGGTTCCTCGCGGCCGCGTCGAGCGCGCTCGACGTCGCGCTGGGCGACCTGCACGTCAGGCTGCTGTCCGACGGCGGCCGCGTCGGGATCGGCCTGTCCGGGCACGTCGCCATCCCGATCGGCGAGCTCCAGCTCGACGTGCTGCTCGGCGCGCCGACGGCGTGGGGCGCTCCCGCGACGGGCGGCCTCGAGCTGTTCCTCATCGACACCACTCCCGAGCTCGCGTTCGACCTGGGCATCCACCTGCGCGGCGTCGGCGTCGGTCTGGAGAAGTCGGACGGCACCGCGCTGGTCTCCGAGACCTGGCTGCGGCTCGGCGCGGTCAAGGCGTACGTGTTCCTCGACCTCGAGACGCGCACCGGCTCGCTCGTGGCTTCCCACGGCGGCGGCGGTCTGGAGCTCGGCGGGTTCGGGCTGCCCATCAGTGCCGCGCTCGGCGGCGGCGGCGGATCGAATCCGGTGGCGTCCAACCTGCTGTCGTCCGGCGGGTCCGGCGGCGCGGGTGGCGACGGGCAGAGCGTCAACCCCGTCACCGACGTCGACGTCTGGTACTGGGACGACGCCGGCACCGGTTCGGCCCAGCTGCACGTGCTCGTCGGCGGGCAAGGCGGACTGTTCTGGATCCCCATCCACGCGGGGTTCGGGCCGATCTTCATCGACCAGCTCGGCATCGGGATCACGAGCACCGCCCTGACGCTCGCCATCGACGGCGGCCTGAGCGTCGCGGGCCTGTCGGCGGAGGTGGACGACCTGTCGGTCACCATCCCGTTCGCGCACGTCACCGATCCGAGCCAGTGGTCGCTGGACCTCAAGGGCCTCGCGGTCGGCTACTCGGGACCGGCCATCTCGATCGCCGGGGGCCTGGTCAAGTTCGACGGTCCGCCCATCGAGTACGACGGCATGCTGCTGGTGAAGATCGGCAGCATCGGCGCCATCGTCATCGGCTCGTACAGCGTCGTCGGCAGCGGGTCCGACGAGTACACCTCGTTCGCGATCTTCGGCGGCGTCTTCGTGCCCATCGGGTTGCCGCCCGTCATCAACCTCACCGGCATCGCGCTCGGGCTCGGCTACAACCGCCGCCTGATCGTGCCGGAGGACCTGAACAAGATCCCCGACTTCATGCTGGTCAAGGCGTTGGACAACCCCGAGGCGCTGGCCAACAACCCGATGCAGGCGCTCTACGCGTTCCGCGACCAGGTGCCCCCGTCCCGCGGCGCGCTGTGGTTCGCGGCGGGCCTGCGCGGCACCATGTTCGAGGTCGTCAACGTCACGGCCGTCCTGTACGTGGCCCTCGACGGCGGCATCGAGATCGGCCTGCTCGGTGTCGCGCGCATGGCCCTGCCCACCGACGACGCGGCGATCGTCAGCATCGAGCTGGCCATGAAGGCCCGGTTCAGCAGCGCCGAGGGTCTGTTCTCCATCCAGGCCCAGCTCACCGACAACTCCTGGCTGATCAGCAAGGACTGCCAGCTGACCGGCGGCTTCGCGTTCTTCACCTGGTTCCGCAACGGGACGTTCCTGCTGACGCTGGGTGGCTACCACCCGTCGTTCAAGCCGCTGCCCGAGTACCCGATCGTGCCGCGGCTCGGGTTCCGCTGGTCGTTCCTCGGCGTCGTGCAGATCAAGGGCGAGTCGTACTTCGCCATCACCTCGACGGCGTTCATGACCGGCGTGCGGATGGAGGCGACCTACGGGCCGGACTGGCTGCAGATCTGGTTCACCGCCTACACGGACATCCTCATCACGCGCGACCCGTTCCACTACGAGCTCGACGTGGGCATCGAGGTGGGCGGGCGCCTGCGCATCCGCATCTGCTTCTTCGCGTGCGCGACGATCGAGATCAGCGTCTCGGTCGGTGCGTCCCTGCACCTGTCCGGCCCGCCGTTCCACGGGACCGTCACCGCCGACCTCGGCGTGACGTCCGTGACCGTGCCGTTCGGCGACGACTCGCTGCCGATGCCGCCGGCCAAGACCTGGGCCGAGTTCGTCGACCTCTACGTCCGCGCCGGCGACGCCGCGGCCGGCAGCGTCGGGGCGCAGGTGAGCGCCGGCCTGCTGCCGGCCGAGCCCGCAGGGGCGCCCGTCGCGCCCGGCACCGCCGACCAGCCCTGGCGGCTGTCCGCCGAGTGGGCGCTGCGCACCGAGTCCAAGATGCCGGCCCGCGGCTTCGCGCTGCAGCTGCAGACCGACGTGCCCGAGTCGCAGATGACGGCCACGGTGTTCGGCCGGTTCGCGACGCTGTCCGCGACCTACGAGTTCGACCTCGCACCGATGCACGAGACCCACGACCACGTCGGCGCGGTGCACAGCGTCGTGCTCGCCCGCCAGACCGAGGGCACGAGCACGTTCGTCGACATGGTCCCCGACAGCCAGCCCGCACCCGCCGACAGGGCCCTGGTGCTCGACCCGACCCTGTTCCGCCTCGACCCGCTGATAGCGCAGGTGTCCGAGGCGACGTACCACTTCTTCGCCGACTTCAAGCCGCCCGCCGCCGCCAACACGCTCCCCGTCCTCAACGGCCTCGAGATCACGGGCGTGGCCGGGCTGCACGACCCCAGCGACGTGGTGCCCATCGGCACGCTGGTGGACGCGACGAACTACCGGCCGCTGCCCTTCGCACGGAACACGGGCTCCGTGACGATCGCCGTCAAGAACGCGGGCGCCGCCTACGTGGCGCTCGCCGCGACCGCGAAGGACATCTCGACCCCGGCGCTGATGACCGGCGTGGCGAGCATCGTGGGCGGGAGCAACCCGGAGTTCGCCGAGCTGCGCACGGACAGCGGGCTGCGCTCCCCCGGGTACGGTCCGGCCGCGCTGGACGCGCTCGCCAACCGGCGGTCGGCACCGCCCGTCCTCTCGTCGCTGGCCGAGGGCTTCACGCTCGACCCGGTGGGCATCGGCACGCCACCGCCGCCGGTGCGGGTCGGCCCGGTCGAGGGCGTGGCGCTCACCCAGCCGCGCGTGCGCGCCGTCCTGCAACGACCGGTCCTCGTCGCCGCGGCAGCACCGGCGATGCGCACCACCGTGCCGGCGCTCCGCCGGCTGCCGCGGCTCGACACCCGCATCGGGCTGCCCAAGGTGGTGCCGGTGGTCGACGTCCGGCACGACCTCGTCACCTCGTGGGACGTCCCCGGCTCGGCGTTGCTGAACCGGCCCACCACCGGCGTGCCCCAGCCGACGCGGGCCGCGCGGTCGTCGCGGACGCTGCGCAACCCGGCCCTGGGCGGGACGGTCGGCCGGGCGGCGGGCCAGAGCGTCGACGGGCTGACCAAGCTCGCGGGCGGCGACGGCGTGACCCTGCGGTCGGGCAGCACGCACCTGTGGGAGCTCCCCCGGTCCGCCACCTGGACGGTCTCCGCCAGCGGCGACAGCGCGGTCCGCATCACCGAGCTCAGCACGGCCGGCACCCTCCTGGCGGACCGCGAGCTCCCCGCCGGCCAGCAGTCCGTCATGCTCGTCGACGGCTGCGGGATGGTCGCGCTCACGGCACTGGGCGTCCCGACCGTCGCCACGAAGGCCGCGGGTGCAGGCGCCGTCACGGGGGCCGTCTCCGCCGGCAGCTCGACCCCCGTGCTGGGCTGGCAGCTCGGGTCGCAGCTGGCGCAGGTCGGCCCGACCACGCTGCTCGCCCGCGGTTCGGTGGTCCGGCTGAGCAAGCCCTTCGCCGTCGGTGTCCGCGGCCACGTCGAGGCCGCCGGGATCGTGCCGGTGACGCGCGCGATGCTCGACCAGGAGCTCGTCCGCACGGACCTGCCGGCGTCGACCACCGTCATCGGCGTCCTCGTCGACGGACCGCGGGGCGTCGCCCTCGGCCCCGAGCAGGTGGTCGTCCACACGGGCGGCGCGGACGTCGCCGCTCTCCCGCTGCGGGTCACGGCGGGCAACCGGACGATGTTCCTGTACGACCTGCTGGCCGACGACCCAGCGGGCCCGACGGTCGGCGTCAGCGTCGGTGTCGTGGGCGACGTCGCCCTGGCCGGCGTGGTCGGTGCCGTCGGGAACGCGGCTCAGTGGGCGGCCGTGCTGGCCGGGTCGACGCTGACGCAGGTGGTGCCCGACGAGCACCTGACACCCGACGGCTCGGTCCAGGTACGGCTGATGGGGAAGGCGGTGCACGATGCCTGATCCGCAGGTCGGCGAGATGGTGCTCTACGACTACATCCGACCCCCGCTGCTCGCCGGCGCCTACCGGATGCGCGTGGAGACGGACGTCGCGATCGCCGGCGCACCGCAGGACCTGCCCGGCCAGGACTACTTCTTCGACGTCGAGGGCCCACGGTTCTCGCTCGCTCCGTCCGAGGTGGCGGGCGTGTTCCCGCCGCGCAACGGGCACGGTCCGTTCGACTCGGCGCTGCCGCACGTCGCGCTCGGTCGTCGGACGCTGCCGTGGGAACGGCCGCTCGGCGACGCGTACACCGTCGGCCCCGACGACACCCCGTACCCGTTCCTCGCCCTCGTCCTGTTCGAGGCCTCCGAGTGCGAGCTCAAGCGGAACCAGGCGCTCACGGACGTCGTCCCGGCGGACGTCTTCCAGCGGCTCGGCCGCCCCGACGGCATCCGGTGCGACGCCGTCGAGGCCGACCTCCAGCTGCTGCGTGACATCCTGCCGATGCCGGACGAGCTGCGGTTGCTCACCCACGTGCGCCAGGTGAACGTCGACGACCGTGAGCTCGCCGCCGGCGACTCCGACGGGTACTTCGCGGTCGTGATGGGCAACCGGATCCCCCGGTCCGGCTCCTCCTACGTCGCGTGCCTGGTGTCCGTCGAGGAGCGCACCGACCTGCTGCCCACCACGGACGTGGTCGAGGAGCACGGCTGGGAGACGCTCGTCGACGCCCAGGACGCCCTGGTGTCCCAGCCGTTCGAGCTGAGCGGCGGCTCGCTGGGGACGGGCGTGACCGCGGAGGTCGCCGACACGATGGTCCAGCCGATGCAGGGCAGGACCACCACCGGCACCGTCCGGAGCACGACGAACAAGGCCGCGATCCAGTCGGCGGTCGAGGCGGCGCCGGCGCGGGCCAGCAGCCTGGGCGTCACCCAGGCGGCCTCGGCCGGCAAGGAGCTGATCCCGGCGCCCGCCGCCCCGCCCGGACTCGTCGGCGCCGTCGCAGCCGCGTCCCAGGACGCCTTCCTCCCGTCGAGCAGCACCGCGCACGCCGCCGTGCTCGGCCAGTCCGCCGACCTGAAGCGGCGCACGGATGCCGGCATGTTCGTGCTGCACCCGAAGGCCCGCCTCGTGCTGCTGCACAGCTGGACGTTCGTGTGCGAGGGCGACGGCACGTTCCGCCAGCTCATGCAGGGCCTCGACGTCGCGATGGCGGGCGAGGTGGCGCCGTCGTCCACGCTCGCCGTCGCCGACACCGGGCACATCCGCATCGACGTCGTCGACCGCCTCGGTGCGCCGGAGCAGAGCTGGTACCGCGGGCCGTTCGTCTCCCAGCCGGTCTCGCGCGACCCGCTCGGGCCGTACCACAGCGCCGACCAGGCGCGCCGGGTGGTCGCCGAGACGGGCGCGGAGAACATCTCGTACGCGAGCGCGTTCGAGGTGGGCCGCCTGCTCGCGGCGGCCGACGGACGCCTCGCGCAGGAGCTCATGCGGTGGCGCCGGGGTGCGTACCGGTCGTCCACCCAGGACACCAGCAGGTCGACCCTCGTCGCGGCGATGCGGCTGGTCGAGGTGACCGACCCGCTCGACCCCGTGGCGCTGCGGTTCGCGGTCGACGTCCTCACCAAGGTCACGGCCGGCATCGGCCCGCTCGGCGACCCCCTGCTGCGTGAACGGGTGCTGTCCTCGCCGCTGCTCGGCGCGGACGCCCTGACGAGCACCTTCGGGCTGCGCTCGAAGGACGCCATCCGCACCCTGCTCGGTGCCGACGCCGGCCTGACGGGCGCGGTCGCGCTGCCGCCCCTGGGCAAGGTGCCGCCCACGTCGACGCTCGACCAGATCCTCAAGGACTCGGTGGGGCTGGCCGCCCTGGCCGAGGTGCGCAGCAATGCCATCGCCGCCGTGGCGGCACCCAAGCTCCGACTGGAGGGTCCGGGATGAGGGCTCCGCTGACCACCGCCCGGATGGCGCTGCACGAGCGCCTCGTCGCGCCCGCTCAGGAGTCGACCCTCGAGCCCGAGGGCGACCTGCCGCCGTACCTGGAGTCGTTCCTCGCGCACGTGCGGCTGCTGGTCGGCGTGCCGTTCGAGTACCTCGTGCCGGACGAACGCCTCCTGCCGCCCGAGTCGATCCGCTTCTTCTACGTCGACCGCTCGTGGACCGACCGGCTGGTCGACGGCGCGATCGCGGTCGGGCAGATCGGCTCGCGCGAGGAGGCGCACTACCAGGCGCGCGCGACGAGCCTGGGCCAGCTGCTCGACCAGAGCGAGCGCATGGTGCGCCCGATGCAGCGCGGCATGGAGTTCCCCGACGCCAAGAAGCTGAGCGACGCGGACCACGACCAGGGCACGCTGGTCACGGGGTTCGTCCTGCGTTCCAGCGCCGTCAAGGGCTGGCCGCACATGGACGTGCGGGCGTACGACGCACCGGTCAAGGAACCGTACAAGTCGGCCGATCCCACCGTCGTGAGCCACCAGCTCAAGCTTTTGCGGCTGGAGCTGCTGGCGCCGTCGGTGATGATCGCGCTGTTCGAGGGCGAGCCGCAGATGGTGATCCTCGAGGAGCCCCACCACGGGATCCAGTTCGGCGTCCGACACCTCGGCAGCTCGCTCGCCGTGCCGCTGCGGACCCCCACCGGCGAGCAGGTGCGCGTCGGGGACGACGCCGTGCCCGTGCCGGTCCCGGTGCGCTCGCGGCACGCGGACATCGTCCGGGTCGCCGCGCTCCAGACCGCCCTGCAGACCGCTCAGGCTGCTCACCCGACGGCGATCCAGCAGACCGGCGCCGGCGCGTTCGCCATCTCGGTGCTCGACCCGCCGTGGCGTCAGCACTTCGAGGGGACCGTCGACCACGCCGACACCGGCGCGGTCGACCCGGACTCCCGGTTCCCGGCCTTCCACGTCACGGCCGTCCTCCAGCAGGGCATCGTCCTGAGCACGGTGAAGACCGTCCTGGGGGTGGTCTAGATGGCCGCGTTCGACAACCGGCTCGTCGGTGCGGCGATCGCCCACGGGATCACGCCGCGCGCCGTGGCCACCTGGAACCCCGCACTGGCCCGCACGCCACGGGTGATGGTCCCCATCCAGCTCGACGTGCTGCTGGTGCGCGAGGAGGGCGGGACCTGGGCGAAGACCGCCATGACCGTGCCCGACCCCGGATCGGCCCCCGACGCTCACACGCTGCTGCCCGACCCGTTCGCGGAGCGCGACCCGCGCAAGCCCGGCGCCTACCTGCACTGGGCCCTGCCCGACGCGCTGACGCGCGGCAGCGGGACGGCTGCCGGCGGCGACGTCTCGTTCCCGCCCGTCCCGGACCGCTGGGTGGTCAGCCGCATCTCCACGCCCCAGGCCGGAGCCCGCCGCGCCGTCACCGCCTGGGTGATGGAGACCGGCGGCCAGGAGCCCGTCGTCGAGCCGCTCGACAGCTGGACCGAGACGGCCGACCCGGAGCGGACGGACACGCCGGGCGTGCAGCCGCTCACCGTGCTGGGGCACGGCGACGCCGCCTGGTCGGCGTACTACGACGACGTCGAGAACCGCCTCGGCTTCTACGACGACCTGTCGGGCGCCACGGGTCCGGTCGCCTACCTCGTCACCGGCTGGCACAGCCGGCACATCGACGACCCGATCGGCGAGAACCTCAGCTCGCCGACGGCGTTCGAGGCCCGGATCGCCCAGCTCGGCTGGGAGATCAACCCCGCCGACATCGAGTCCGCGTTCGTCTACGCCCAGAACCGGGCGCTCGCAGCGACGACGTTCGGTCTCGCGACCCGCGAGGCGACGTACGTGCAGAAGGCGGACGCGGCGACCGGCAAGTCGTTCGCGGTCCAGGGCGTCCGCGACGACACCGCGACCCTGTTCGCACCCGGGGGCAAGGCGGTGCTCGGCGGCTGGGCGGCCCGGGCGGTGTCGTGGCCCGAGCTCACGCTCTACCACGGGGGCGTCGTCGGGCTCGGCTGGCCCGGCGCGGGGATCGCGGTCGCGCCCGACGGCCTGCTGGGCGGCGATGCGGGCGGACCGCCGGCGGCCGAGGCCGTGACGGTGACCATCGGCAGCACGCTCACCGAGGCGCTCGCGGCCCGGCTGGCGCAGACGACCGGCGCGCCCGACGAGGCGCGCATCCTGGAGGCGGTGCTGCTCGGAGCCGTCGACGAGCTCGACCAGCCCGACGCACCGGCCCGCATCGACGCGCGGCTGCACGCCTCGGCGTTCGGCAGCCTGCCGGGAGGCACGCGGACCGAGCAGGTCACGCAGCGCGCGCTGCAGACCCCGACCGCCGAGGTTCCGAGCCCGAGCAGCACCGACCCCGGGGTCTTCGCCGGCACCGGGCCGGCCACGGCTCCTGCGGCGCCGACCAGCCGACCGGTCGCGGCGACCTCCTCGGGCGCCCAGGTGGTCGCCCACGTGCAGAAGTCCCCCATCGAGTACGCATCGCCCGCCTTCGCCAAGGGCACGTACGACGCCGCGCTGACGGCGGTGCACCTCGCGGTCACCGCGAACGTCCGGGTCCCGGTCCCGCGGTCGGCGAACGCGGACGCCCAGGCGGAGACGGTCGACTCGGAGCGGGCGCTCCCCCGGTACTTCATGCCGGCGGACCCCGTATTCCTGCTCGAGGGTGCCGGCCGCTCGTTCAAGCACGGCTCCGACGGCCTGCACACCGAGACGGGCACCCTCGTCTGCCGGCTGTCCGGGCACACGACCACGAGCCTCGCGCCCAGCGTGCTCGCGCAGGCAGGCGGGGCCGCCGTCCGCGGGCAGGACCTGCTGGACCGGGGGCTGGAGCACGGCGGCATCCCGCCGGAGTGCGACGATCTCCTGGCCGAGCTCGCACTGCTCGACCCCGGATCGGCACCGACGGCCGTCCGGAACCCGTCGGGAACCGCGCGGTTCGCCCGCGCCGACGCAGCCGCGAACGTCGACCTGGAGGCCCAGGCGCGCGTCGTGGCCACGGAGCAGACCGCCTGGTGGATCGCGCGTGACGAGCGGCGTGACCTGTCGCCGTTGCTCGCGGTCAGCGGCCTCGCCGGCACGCTGCCGTCCGCGATCGCCGTCGCACCGCCCGTGCGACCGTGGGTCCCGCTGCACCTCGACTGGGCGGTCGACCTCTTCCGGTCGCCCGGCTTCGAGGACTGGCAGCTCGAGGAGGTCGACTTCGACGCGGTGCCGGAGACGGTGCCGGCGGCCGACGCCGTACCGGTCCAGACCCTGACGGGCCGGGCCCTGCTCAGCGGCGGAGCCGCGTCCATCGCGGCCGCGACCGTCCGTCGGGTGGTGGAACAGGCGCGCGCCACGGCCGGATCCACGCAGCTGACGCCCGGCGTCACGCACGCCTACTACTCCAAGGCCGCCCAGGAGATGCTCACCCAGATCGCGGCGCTGTCCACGGTGAGCGTCCAGCAGGCGCCCGCGGCGCCGGGTGCGGGCTTCCCCCAGCGCGCCGCCGACCTCCGCGCCACCAAGGCCCGGGCCAAGGCCGCCGTCGCCGTCCCCCCGGAGGCAGCCGCCGACCTCGACCACGTCGCGGACGAGCTCGAGCGCATGGACGTGCTGGTGGGCGCGATGGACCGGTTCAACTCGCGGCTGCGGGGCGGGTTCGTCGCGGACGGCACCAGCGGCGCCGGCCAGGCGGTGCCCCCCGCCTTCTGGCCGCTGCGTTCCGGCTTCATGCGGGTCACCCGCCTGCGCCTCGTCGACTGCTTCGGTCAGGTCCTCGACCTGCTCGGGCCCGACGACGGGACACCGAACGACAGCGCCGACGTCCTGGAGACCGAGACGCTGGTGGTCGACCAGCGCGACGACCTGGTCGAGCTCGCGCCGAGGTTCACCGCGCCGGCGCGGCTGTGGTTCCGGTTCGTGTCCGCGGACGACGACGCGACGGAGGCGGACGACACCACGTCGCCCGTCTGCGGGTTCGTCCTGCCCAACCACCTGGACGGCGACCTGCAGCTCTACGGCGCCGACGGCGGGGGGCTCGGGGCCGTGCGGTTCGACGCCGCGGCCGGTGTGGTCTGGGAGGAGTCCCCGGGGCAGCCGAGCGGCCTGGGCGGCCAGCCGGCGTCGATCGTGCGCAACCCCCACCTGGCGGGCCTCGCGCAGGGGTTGCTCGACTGGGGTGCCGTCGACGCCTCACCGGACGCGCCCGCCACCGACTCCGCGCTCTCGTCCCTGCTGCGCATCGTCGACGCCTCGCTGTGGGCGGTCGACCCGTTCGGGCACATCGGTGAGGAGCACCTGGCGCTGCTCGTCGGCCATCCCCTCGCCGTGCTGCGCGCCCTGGTGCGCGTCGAGGTGGCCGAGCCCGTGGCACCCGACGTCGTCGCGGGCATGCGCGTCCCCGTGCGGCTCGGCGCGCTGGCGCACTGGCAGGACGGGCTGCTCGCGTACTTCGTCGGCGACGACTACCGGACCCTGCGCGTCCCGGACCCGGCGGCTGCGGACTTCGCCCGGCCGATCGGCCCGCACGAAGGGTTCAACGGTCAGGCGTCGACCACGTCCGGCTACTACGACGACTTCGCGCAGGACCTCGGCGTCGTCGCCGATCCGGGCGCGACCCCCGTCGACCACCCGTACGTGGACACGAGCGGCATCCTCTGGGTGCAGCCCGGGCAGGACGTCATGGTGACGCTGCTGGTCGAACCGCACTGCGTGGTGCACGCGACCACCGGGTTCCTGCCGCGCAAGGAGATCGGCATGCGGCGTGGCTGGGTCGCGCCCGGCCTCGCACGGCTCGCTCCCGTGTTCCGGTTCGGCCCGGTGCTCGTCGACCCCAAGCTCGTCCGGATGCCCGTCGCCTCCGACATCCGCGGCACGTGGAGCTGGAGCCACCGCTCGAACGCCACGACGTGGGTCGACGACCCGATCACCAACTCGGTGGGCGACGCGCGCATCCCGCCCGATCCCGCGCAGGGCCAGGAGGGCTGGCTCACCCTGACGCCCGAGGAGCCGCAGCCGTGAGCGTCGACGAACAGGCACCCACCGACGCGAACCTCGGCGAGTCGGAGAGCACCCCGGAAGCCCTGGTCAACCGCCAGGAGGACAGCACCGGATCCGCCGACAACCGGCGGTGGCGGTACGCGGTCCGCGAGGTCGACGCCCTTGAGTACGCCGGCCCCGGCATCTGGCGGCAGATCGGGCCGGCACCCCTGGTCGTCGGCAACCAGCAGCTCTTCCTCGGCGTCGGACCGGACAGCGGCGAGGTGGTCGACATCGCGTTCGACCCCCGGCCGAACGGCCGGCTCTACATCGCGGCGGGCAGCGGCGGCGTCTGGCGGTCCGACGACGACGGCGCGAGCTGGCGCCCGACGACCGACCAGCTCCCGGCGACGTCGATCGGCGCGATCGCGGTCGATCCCGTGAACCCCGACATCGTGTACGCCGGGACGGGGAACCTGTTCGACGGGCAGGCCGGCATGCCCAAGTCCGCGGGCCTCTTCCGGTCCGTGGACGCCGGCGCCAGCTGGTCGCGGCTGACGTCACCGGCCGGCCGGCCGCCGCAGCCGATCACCGCGGCGACGAACGTCGCGGGTGGCGTCCGCGTCACGGTCGCGGGCCACGGCTACGCGACCTTCGACCGGGTGGCGGCGATCGGCCTCCCCGGGGTCGTCGGCGCGGCGAACGAGGCGATCGTCGTGCGCATCGACGACGACACGCTGCGCCTGAACGGCATGCACCTGGTGGGCGGTGCGTACGCCGGTGGCGGCACGCTCTTCGACGCGCGACAGCCACCCTTCCTGTCCGACCGCGGCATCGTGCGCATGGTGTGCCCGGTCGGCGGCCAGCTCCTCGTGGCGTCGGAGTCCGGGCTGTACTACTCGGTCGACGGCGGCAGGAACTTCGGCGCCAACCACCCGGCGTTCGACGACGGCAAGCCGTTGCGCACCGGCGTGATCTCGGCCCTCGAGGTGGACACCGGCTGGACCCGTCAGGCGCCGGTGCTGGACGCCACCCCGGCGAGCCCGATCGTCGTGCGCGTGTCCCGGCACGGCTTCGCGTCGGGCGACCACGTGGTCCTCGGCGGCGTCACGTCCAACCGCGAGGCGAACGGTGGGTGGGTGGTCGATGCAGTGGACGACGACCACTTCTCGCTGCGCGGGTCGACCGGCAACGGCACGGGCGCGACGACCGGCTTCGTCCAGGGACCGTCGCACCCGACGACGGTCGCGGTCACGGGCGCGACGAACCCCGCGGCGCCGGCCCCTATCGTCGTGACGGGCGCCGCACACGGCTTCGTCACGGGGGACGTCGTCGCCGTCAGCGGTGTCCAGGGGACCACGAGGGCGAACGGCTCGTGGGCGGTCCGCGTGCTCGGCCCCGACACGTTCGCGCTCGTCGGCTCGCGCGGCAACGCGGCCTACACGGGCGGCGGCGTGGTCGATGGGCCGCGCCACCCCGCGCCGCTCGCGATCACCGCCGCCGTGAACGCCGGCGGAGGCGTCACCGCGACCGTGGTCGGCCACGGCCTGCTCGACGGCGACCGGGTGAGCGTCCTTGGGCTGCCCGGCATCGCCGCGCCCGGCAACTCGGCGTCCGTCCGTCGCGTCGACGACGACCACGTCCGCCTTGCCGGGCTCACGATGAACGCGGCCTACGGAGGGGCGGGCGCCACCCTGGCCGGGCCGGCCGACAGCTGGAACACCGTCTACTTCGTCGCGGGGGGTCGGCAGTTCGGCACCACGGCGCTCAACCCGGATCGGGGGATCTTCCGGCTGACGATCGCCTCGACGGGCCAGGTCGTTCTCTCGGACAACCTGCTCGCGCACTCGGGTGGCGTGCCGGGCGCCTTCGGCCGCGTGGCCCTGACCCAGTCGATGCTCCCGCGGACGCGCACCCTGTACGCGTCCGTCCAGGACGGCGAGCGCGGGCACACCAGCGTCTTCGTCGGCCTCTTCCGCAGCGACGACTCGGGCACGACGTGGCAGGCCCGGCCGGCGCTCGCCGCCCGGGTCAACGTCGACAACTTCGGCGACCAGACCCAGGACCAGACCAGCTACGACCTGACGCTGGGAGTCGACCCGCAGGACTCACGACTCGTGTACGCCGCCCAGAAGCAGCTGTGGCGCTCGATCGACAGCGGCGGGACGTGGCCGACCGTCACCGCGGCGACCAGGGGCGGCGTGGACCAGCTCGGTCCGATCGGCGCCGCACCCAGCACCACCCTCGTGCACTGGGACCACCACGAGCTGGTCTTCCCGCCGCCCACCCGGTGGACCTGGACGGGGGTCGCCCCCGACGCGCCGACGCCCGCTTACGTCGGGACCGACGGCGGCATCTACCGGTCGAGCGGTCCGGTCGGCGGGGCGTTGTCGTTCACCGCCCTCAACGAGGGCATCGCGACGTCGCTGCTCAACTCGCTCGCGATCGGGCGCGGTCCGGGCAACAACGACGTCACGTTCGGCGGCATGCAGGACTGCGGGACCGGCGGTCACCGGCGAGGCGACGCCCACGGCACCTGGCTCGTGGGGATCGACGGCGACGGTGGCCCGGTCGCGGTCGACCCGGTCGACCCGGACATCGTCTACGGCACCACCAACGGTCGGCTGATCAAGTCGACCGACGGCGGGACGACGTACTTCCAGCAGGGCATCGCGCGCACCGTGCCGGTCGAGGCCGTGGCCAACACGAACCCCGTGCGGGTCACGACGGCGCCGCACTCGTACCGGGCCGGCGACTCGGTGACGATCGCCGGGGTCACGGGCGGCGGCGGGCTGGCCAACGGGGCGAGCGTCATCAACGTCGTCGACAAGCGCACGATCGAGCTGCGCACCAAGAACGGCACGACGGTCGCCGCGTTCGGCACCGGCCCGACCGTCACCGGCGACCGGTTCCTGGCTCAGGCCGACGTCGTCGCCGCCACCCAGACCGCGCCGATCGAGATCCAGACCACGCAGCCGCACGGGTGCGCGACGGGCCAGCGAGTCCGCATCGATGCCGTCCAGGGAAACACGACGCCCAACAACACCGATGCGCGTCCGGCGTGGACGGTCACCGTGATCGACGCGCACCGGCTCTCGCTCGACGGGTCGGACGGCACGCTCGGCTCGTCGTACGTCCAGGGCACCGGACGGCTGCGCGGGCCGGCCGTCCACCAGGCGATGCCGGTGTTCGGCACGGTGAACCGGAACCCGGTCGTCGTGACGGCGCAGGGACACGGGTTCCTCACCGGTGATCAGGTGACGGTCGCCGGGGTGCTCGGGAACACCAACGCGAACGTGGCGGCGCAACCGATCCACGTGCTCGACAACAACAGCTTCGAGCTCGTCGGCGTGGCGGGCAACGGCAACCCGGGCGCCGTGCCTCGGGTGGCGGGGCCCAACGTCGGCGGGGGCGGCGCCCTGTCCAACCAGAGCTACATCCAGCGGATCGCGCTGGAGCCCAACGGCGCCAACCCCTCGACGACGATCTACTTCGCCCAGGACCAGACGCTGTTCAAGAGCACGAACAGCGGTCGCTCGTTCGTCGCGATGTTCACGTTCGCGGACCACATCACCGCACTGCACGCGCCCGCAGCGAACCGGCTGTGGGTGGCGACGAGCGACCTCGTGCACACCAACCAGCACTACCGGGTGTTCTTCTCCAGCACCGGGGGCGGCACCTACCTCGGCACGGCCGCCCACTTCGTCCGCGACGTCGGCGCGCGCTCGTTCATCTCCCAGATCATCGAGGACCCCGCCGTGCCGGCCGGGACGCGCGTGGCGGTGGTCGCCGCCGGGTACAGCCGGACGGCGACCCCGCGCCGGACGCGGCACGTGTTCCTGACCGAGACGGGCGGCATCAGCGTCGGCGGGAACCCGGCCTGGCACGAGCTCGGTGGCACGTTCAACGCACCCACCGGCAACCTGCCCGACATCCCCGTGATGGACGCCGCCTGGGACACGTCCACGGTGCCGTCCTCGCTGCTCGTGGCCTCCGACGCGGGGGTGCTGCGGCTCGACGGCGCGACGTGGAAGCGCGTCGGCCCCAACCTGCCGAAGGCCGGGGTCCAGGCGATCGTCCGCGACTCCACCGCCGGCCAGCAGGTGCTGCGCATCGCCACCTACGGGCGCAGCGCGTGGGAGTTCACCGTGCCCGCCGACCCGACCCTGCACGTCGAGGCCGACCTGGGATTCGGGGACCTCCAGGTCGGCCAGTCGGTGACCCGCGACCTCGTCCTGCACTCGGTCGGCGGCGCCCCGCTGAACGTCACGGCCATCGACGGCTCGTCGACCGACATCGTCGTGACGTCACGACCGCCCGGGGCCGGGTTCCCGCTCGCGCTCGCGTCGGGCGAGCACCGCGCGTTCAGCGTCACGTTCACGCCGTCGGTGGCCGGGGACCGCGGCTCGCAGCTGATGGTCTCGTCCGACGACCCCACCCACCCGTCGATCCTCGTCAAGGCCACCGGGTTCGGCATCATCGCGGGCCGCCCGCGGCTGTCGACGCGGGCGTTCCTGGAGTTCGGCACCGTCCACACGGGCGCGCCGGGCGACCTGGTCCTCGAGATCCGCAACCTCGGCGACGGACCCATGAGCCTGGACGCGATCGACCTGGACGCGGCCGGGAGCAACCGGTTCACCCTGGTGAACCCACCGGCCGTTCCCCGCAACGTGCCCGCGGGCGGCAGCGAGTCCGTCACGGTGCGGTTCGACCCGATCGCGAACGGTCCCGCCGTGAGGTCGCTCGTGGTGCGCGCGAGCGGTCAGGGCCAGGTGGTCAACCTCGTCGGCACCGGCACCACCACGGCCGCCGGCATGGTCGCCGTCCTGTTCGACCTCCTCGGCGTCGGCGGCCCGCCCGACGCCGTCGCCTGAACCGCGTCCCCCCAATCACCGAGGGAGAACCTGCATGTCCACCAGCACACCTGTCCGGGCCCGCTTCTGGGTGTTCGTCGTCGTCGCGGCGGCGGCGTTCATCCTGTTCGTCGTGACCCTGATCTCCCGCGAGTGGATCGAGGAGGTGTTCCACGTCGACCCCGACGAGGGCAGCGGGTCGCTCGAGTGGCTCATCGTCGCGGGAACGGCGCTGGTGGCGCTGGTGCTGGGCATCCTTGCGCGTCTGGAGTGGCGCCGACCGCGCGCAGCGGTGACCGCCTGAGGTCAGGGTTGCGCCGGGTTCCAACCCGGGCGCACGCCGCGACGGCCCGACACGTCGTCTTCTACGGTGAGTCCATGCCCCGATCCATCGCGACCACCCGCACCGTCGACCTGACCGAGCTCCTCGACTTCGTGCGAGACCGGCACCACTACGTCCTGGTCACCACCCGCACGGACGGGCGGCCCCAGATCTCGCCCGTGAGCGGTGGCGTCGACGACCGGGGTCGGCTCGTCGTCTCGACCTACCCCGGCCGCGCCAAGGGGCTCAACGCCGAGCGCCGCCCGCAGGTCACGGTCTGCGTCCTGTCCGACGACTTCGGCGGCGCCTGGGTCCAGGTGGACGGTGACGCGGAGGTGCTGCACATGCCGCAGGCCGAGGACGCCCTGGTCGACTACTACCGGTGCATCGCGGGCGAGCACCCCGACTGGGACGAGTACCGCGCGGCCATGCGCGTGCAGGGCAAGTCGCTGATCCGCATCACGCCGACGCGCTGGGGACCGATCGCGACGGGCGGTTTCCCGGCCGACGTCGCCGCTCGCCTGGACAGTTGAGCGCTACGCGCCACCCGTCCGAATTGTTCCCGATTGTCGCAAGTCCATCAGGTCGGGTGACAACGCGGGTGAAGGTCGCGCCAGAACCGGGTATGACTCCTTGTCAACCCGCACGATGGATCTCGTGGAGAACGACAGCGTGAACCTCGCCTGGACCGTCGACGTGACCGACGACGACATCCGCGCCGCCAAGCGCGAGTGGAACCGCGCCCAGGACGCGCCGGATGCCGACAACGACCGCATCGCCCGCCTCTACGACGACTACCGCCGCCTGGTCATCGCGCAGGCACAGCAGATCGCGGACGACTTCCGGGCCCGCCGGTCGAGCTGACCCGTCTGGGGTTCGGCCGTGAAGCTCGACCGGTCCACCCTCGAGTCCTTCCGCGGGCGGACCCTTCCCGACCTGCTCGCTGACCCGACCCGGCTGCTCTTCGTCGGCGTCAACCCCGGTCTGCGCGCCGCCGCCGTCCAGGCGCACTTCGGTGGCGGCGGGACCAACCGGTTCTTCCCCGCGCTGTACCGGGCGGGAGTCGTCGACCGCCTGATCGATGCGTCGGCGGGCTTCCGCCCCGAGGACCTCGCCCACCTGCGCGAACGCGGCGTCGGCATCACCTCGCTCGTGGCCGGCGCGTCGGCCCGCGCCGACGAGCTCACCGCGGCACAGCTCGTCGCGGGTGCACAGGACCTCGCGGCGCGCGTCCGTCGGATCGCGCCGGTAGCCGTGGCGATGCTCGGCATCACCGCGTACCGGACGGCGTTCGCGACACCCGCGGCGACCCTCGGTCGTCAGCCGGACCCGCTGGGCGCGGGCGTGGCGGTGTGGGTGGTGCCGAACCCCAGCGGCCTGAACCGGCACTCCACCCTCGCGGACCTGGCCGCCGCCTATCGAGAGGTCGCGGTCGCCGCGGGCATCCGGCCCTTCGTGGTGCCAGAGGACGTTGCCGGTCGAGATCGGACGACGGCTGCAGTCCCCCGCGGGCGCGGCACTCAGTCGCGCTGACCGGCTTCGCGCTGGCGAACGAGCTCCTCGACCGCGACGGGCAGGGTGGTCTCGAAGTCGATCAGCTTGGCCCACGTCGGGGTCACGACGATCCGGACCATGCCGTCGCGGTAGAGCGAGCGCACCTCCGCCTCCCACTCGATCCGCTGCTCGGCCGTCATGTCGTACGTCGTGTTCGCCTCGAGGAACTCGTCGGGGATCCCGTCCACGGGGTCAAGCTCCGCACGGCCCCGGATCAGCAGGATCTTCGGCGGGTGCGACTCCGTGTCGATGGTGAGCGCGACGGCCGGGTTCGCGCGCAGGGCCGGCACCTTCGGCGCGTTGGGCGGTGTGCACAGCACCAGGGTCGAACCGTTCCAGCTGAACCCGATCGGGATGGTGCGCGGCGTGCCGTCCCGGGCGACGTAGGCCAGACGGGCCAGGTCGCGCGCCAGCATCTCCTGGCTGATCGGTCGGCCCAGGATCTCGGCGATCTCGTTCCCCTGCACGGCTCGTTCCCCGTTCCTCCCCCTCCGGCCGAGCCTAGGCTTCCGGGGTGTCGGCCCGCACGGCGAGCGTCATGTGCTCGGCGCCGCGGGCCCTGCCGGTGCTCCGCGGGGGCCGCTATCGTGCGGGAGTGGACAACGTTCTCGACGTCGTGGCGCGGCCGTACGAGGGAACTCAGGCGTTCGCCGAGGAGCCGGGAGCGGTTCTTGCCCTGCTGGGGTCGTCGGCGGACGGGTTGACCGACGCCCAGGCCGCCGCGCGGCTCGACGAGGTCGGACCGAACCGCCTGCCCGAGCCGCCGCGTCAGCACCCGGTCCTGCGATTCCTGTCCCACTTCGACGACATCCTCATCTACATCCTGCTGGCCGCGGCCGTGCTCAAGGCGTTCCTGGGCGAGTGGGTCGACTTCGCGGTGATCCTCGCGGTCGCCCTGGTCAACGCCTTGGTCGGTTTCGTCCAGGAAGGGCGGGCCGACGCCGCGCTCGCGGGGCTGTCGACGATGCTCTCGCTCGACGCTCACACCCTGCGGGGTGGCAGCTGGCGGGAGACCGACAGCCAGGAGCTCGTGCCTGGCGATGTGGTGCGGGTCCGCTCCGGCGACAAGGTGCCGGCCGACGTGCGGCTCCTCGAGGCGACGAATCTCCAGGTCGAGGAGGCGGCACTGACCGGGGAGTCGGTCGCCTCTGCCAAGTCGGTGGAGGCGGTCGGGACGGACGCCGGGGTCGGTGACCGTTCGTGCATGCTCTACTCGGGCACGATCGTCACGACGGGCCGCGGCCTCGGTGTCGTGACGGCGACCGGCTCGCACACCGAGATCGGCAGGATCCAGTCGCTCGTCGCCGGCGTGGACCACCTCGAGACGCCGCTGACCCGTCAGCTCGCGCGGCTGGGCAAACAGCTGTCCTGGCTGATCCTCGGGATGGCTGCGCTGATGCTCGTCATCGGGCGGGTCATCCACGACTTCGCGCTCGACGAGCTCGTCTCCGCGGCGATCGGGTTCGCGGTCGCCGCCGTGCCGGAGGGCCTGCCGGCGCTCGTCACCATCACCCTGGCGCTCGGGGTTCAGCAGATGGCCCGCCGCCACGCCATCACGCGGAAGCTCACGTCGGTCGAGGGTCTGGGCTCCGTGACCACGATCTGCTCGGACAAGACCGGCACGCTGACCCGCAACGAGATGACCGCGCGCACCGTCGTGACCGACTCCGGCACGTACACGGTCGACGGCATCGGCTACGCCCCCGTGGGAGACGTGCGCATCGACGGTGCGCCGGCCGATCTCGATCATCACCTCGACCTCGAGGCGCTCGTGGACGTCGCCGCGCTGGTACCGGACGCCCAGCTCGCACGTGAGGGTGAGCACTGGGTGCTCGTCGGCCAGCCGACCGAGGGCGCCATGGTGGTCCTGGCCCGCAAGGCCGGTGCACGCGCGGACGGCGTCGTCCGCCGGGCCACCGTGCCGTTCGAGTCCGCCACCAAGTACTCGGCCACGCTCGACGAGCTCCTCGACGGCACCGCACGCGTGCACGTGATGGGCGCCCCGGATCGTCTGCTCGACCGGTGCACCGCCCAGCGCACCGCCGCCGGACCTGCGCCCCTGGACCGGGAACGCTGGGACGCCGTCGTCGACGAGCTCGGCGGCCAGGGGCTGCGCGTCCTCGCGGCCGCCCGCCGACCGGCCGCAGCCGCCGAGGACGGTGTGCTCGAGGAGGTCGGGCACGAGCTCGAGTTCCTCGGCGTCGTCGGCATCGTGGATCCCCCGCGCCCGGAGGCCATCCAGGCGATCGCGGACTGCCACCGCGCGGGGATCGGCGTCAAGATGATCACCGGCGACCACGCCGGCACGGCCGTCGCGATCGCCCGCGAGATGGGGATCGTGGGCGACGGGAGCGTCGAGGCGCTGACCGGCACACAGCTCGAGGCGATGTCCCAGGAGGAGCTGCGCCGACAGGTGCAGCACGTCGAGGTCTTCGCCCGCACGTCGCCCGAGCACAAGATCCGGATCGTGCGCGCCTTGCAGTCGCACGGCGAGGTCGTCGCGATGACCGGCGACGGGGTCAACGACGCACCCGCGCTGACCCGTGCAGACGTCGGCATCGCGATGGGGATCAAGGGCACCGAGGCGACCAAGGAGGCCGCCGACATCGTCCTGGCCGACGACAACTTCGCGACGATCGAGCGGGCCGTCGAGGAGGGGCGCAGGATCTACGACAACATCCGCAAGTCGGTCGTCTTCCTGCTCCCGACGAACGGTGCGCAGTCCCTGGTGATCCTGGTCGCCGTGCTGGCCGGCCTCGCCCTGCCCCTCTCCCCGGTGCAGATCCTGTGGGTCAACCTGGTCACGGCCGTCACGCTGTCGCTCGCGCTCGCCGGCGAACCCGCGGAGCCGAACGTGATGTCCCGTCCCCCCCGCGCTCCCGGCGAGCACGTGGTCTCACGCAGCGCTCTCGTGCTCATCCTGTTCGCCTCGGCCGTCATCGGCGGAGCGACCCTCGGGATCTTCCTGCTCGAGAAGGGCATCGGCGCCGACGACGGCCGAGCGCAGACCGCCGCCGTCGCCATGCTCGCGTTCGGCCAGCTCGCCTACCTCTTCACGTGCCGGTTCCTGGGCTCGTCGAGCATCACGACCCGCGCTCTGACCGGCAACAACCTCATCTGGATCGCCGCCGGCGCGCTCGTCGCGCTGCAGCTGGTGTTCACCTACGCGCCGTTCATGCACTCGTGGTTCGAGTCCGCGCCGTTGCAGCTCGGCGACTGGGCGATCGTCCTGGTCGCCGCCGTCGGCGTCTTCCTGCTCACCGAGCTCGGCAAGGTGGTCAGCCGACGCGTGGGCGCCTGACCTACGAACCGCGGCGCGGCGGCCTCACGCGCGTGAGCGGCCCCGACCGACGAGCCAGCCGATGATGCTGATGACCAGCAGGGCGATGCCGATCCAGAGCAGGACCTTCGCGGCGGCGACAGCGACGCCGAGCACGACCATCACGACGGCGACGAGGATGAGGATCAACCAGAGAGCCACGAGCTCTTCCTTTCGACGGACGACGGCCTGACGGCCATCGCAGGCGGCCGGCTGCTCGACCGTTGAGACGGATCGTGTACCCCGCGCAGGCGGTTCGCACGTCGAAGCTAGACGTGGCGATCAGCGATCTCCGGACCGAGCGGCACTCCCTCGGGCAGGTCGCCATCGGCCGTGCTGCCGACGGTCCGGGCCTCCGGATGACCGCACGACGTGCGGCCGGGACGGATGTGGTCGAAGGTGGAGCGTGCGAGCCAACGGGGAGCAGCGGGCGATGGACGAGGCCGTGCGGTCCGCTGCGATGTCGGCTCTGCAGGACCTGCTCCTCGCCACCCCGTCGGTCGAGGAGTTCCTCGACGGGGTGGCGCAGGCCGCCGCCCACCATGTCGGGCCGGCGACCTCGGCGACGATCACGCTGCAGCGTGATGGTCGTCCCACTCTGGTCGCCGCCAGCGATCCCCGCGCAGCCGAGTGCGACCACGTCGAGTACGCGGCGGACGACGGGCCCTGCTTGAGCTCCATCGACCTGGGGCGGGTCGTGCACGTCCCGAACCTCGACCATGAGCTCCGGTGGCCTGAGTGGCGCGCGGTGACACGGGCGAGCGGTTATGGATCGGCGGCTGCGGTCCCCCGCGAAGTTCGCCCCGGTGTGCAGATCGCGCTGAACCTCTATGCGGACCACGCGGACGCCTGGGACGAGGCCGCGATCGATGTCGCGCAGATGTACGCCGACGAGATCGCGCGCGCCGTGACCCTCTGCCTGCGCAGCGCCGACCAGGCTGAGCTGAATGCCGACCTTCGGGCGTCACTTGTGTCCCGGGCAGTGATCGACCAGGCGATCGGCGTCGTGATGGCCGAGAACCGCTGCGATCCCGAGCAGGCGATGGAGATCCTGCGCAGCGCGTCGCGCCACCGCAAGTCGAAGCTCAGGGACGTGGCGGCCACCATCGTCGAAACTGTCAGCGGGAGTGCTCCCCGCACGGCAGACACGTTCCGCGAGCGTTCGTAGGCGGCCAGGGAACGGTCGAGTGGCGAGCCCGGCGTCGCTGGCCTAGCCTCCCCGTACCGGGCCGACACGTCGGCCCGCAATCGTCGCTCGGGACAGGAAACGTCGCCGGGCATGGGTTGTGGTCGCGCCCCGGGCGCAGCCGCGGACAGATGGAATGCGCACCCCGCATCGCAGCCTCCGCCGTGGACGCGACCACGACGCTCGCACCCGGAGGATGGCGCCGCGCCCGCGGGACCGCGCGTCCGGCAAGGAATCTCATGGAGCGCCCCAGCGAAGTTCGAGGGCCGTCGCCGGCCCTCACAGGTCGGTTCAGCTTCACGTCCATGGGTGATCCATGGAGCTGGACCGACGACATGTTCACCCTGCACGGGATGCGGCCGGGCGACGTGGTCCCGACGGGGGCCGTGTTCCTCCGCCACGTCCACCCCGACGACCGGACGCTCGTCGAGCGGGTGATGATCGCCGCCGAGCAGGGTCCCGCCGGGTGCGAGTATCGCCTCATCGACCTCACCGGCCACGAACGGACCGTCACCCTCGCGGTCGCCCGAGGGTCTGACGGTGCGACGACCGGCCTCGCCGTGGACGTCACCACGTCGCGCAACCGGGCCGTCGCCGACCAGGTCAACGGGCAGCTCGCCCTCGCGCTCGAGTCCCGTACCGTCATCGACCAGGCCAAGGGCGTCGTCATGTCGACATTCGCCGTCGACCACGAGACCGCATTCCGGGCGCTCGCGATGATCTCTCAGCATCGCAACATCCGGCTGCGCGTCATCGCCGACGCCATCTGTGGCTCGATCGTCGCAGCCGGGGCTCTGGAACCCGTGCTCCGCGCAGAGCTTCAACGCTGCATCGCCCTCGGCTCCCTCGCCCGCGAGCAGGTCGGAGTCGTCGACCACGACGCGGCGCGGAGCTCCGTGTGACGGGAGCCTGCACGGCCCGCACACGGCGGGGAGCTTGACTGAGGCGTTGGCGCTCAGTTGTCCCAGGGAGGCGTCTCGTCGAGCTTGGCGTAGTACTTCGCCAGGTGGCTCTTGATCCGATCGCGGTCCTTGTCCGGCACGTCCACGCCCCCGCGGGAGCCCTGCATCACGGCCGCCGCTGAAAAGACGCCGCGCGGGACGGCCGTGAGCCTGCCGTCGATCACGTCCGCGATGAGCAGCTTGTAGGCGGTGAAGTTCTCCTTGGCGTCGGCGTCGTACCAGACGTGCGCGTCGCGGTACTTCTTGTTCGGCTCGTCCGTCGCCTTGGCCCAGTCGCGAACCCGCTTCTCGGCGGCGTCGCCATCCCAGGCACGATCGCGGTCGGCGAGGGGAAGGTCTCCGAATGCGGTCACAGCCATGTCCGTTCCTCTCCACGTCGACCACGCGTACCCGACAGGTGTCATCGATCGACGGTGGCACCCACCTCGAGGACTCGCATCCCCAGCGGTCGCGAGCCGGCGACCGCGGACGCATGATCGTCAGCACGGCGCAACGAGCCCTCGGGCCCATGCCGTGAGGGCTCGAGCAGCGTGGTCCCCCGTCCTCACCCTGCGGAGACACCATGAGCCAGACGACACCCAACCCGATCGCCGGTAGCAACAACCCGTTCCGCTCGGACGACGAGGCCCGGGACGAGAGCCGGCAAGGCGACGACGAGACGGACGTCCTCGGACTCCCGTTCCTGGACCCGGAGCCCGACCCCGACGACGACGGCGTCGACGTCGACGAGCCCGGCGACCGCATCTAGCCTGGATGCGCGTCGTGGTGTCGGACACCGCGAGACCGAGCCATCAAGATGCGCGCGAGCTAATCTCGAACTTTGTCGGGCCACAGCGGGGTGGTCGACGGATCGGGGAGTCTGTGATGGACGAGTTGCTAGGAATTCTTCGCGACGACGAGCGGGACCTGATCCGCGAGACCGAGCCCGCGCGCATGCAGGAGCTCGACGAGGACGCCCTCATCACTCTGCACTCGCGCATCCGCCGCGCGCGCAAGAAGTACCAGACCAACTACCGTCGCCAGGCCAGCGCCGGTGTCGCCGAGCACGGCGGGCGGGGCAAGTCGCGCCCGAAGAACACGAAGGCCGCGCAGAAGGCCGAGGTGTTCGAGGACGCTCTCGCTCGCGTGAGCGGACACCTCGAGACGGTGGCGCGTCAGGAGGCCGAAGACCTCAAGGCTCGCCGCCTGGCGGCTGCACGCGCACATCGGTCCACCGGCCCGGGGAGCGACGACGCGCCGCCGTCGCCGGGCGACACAGGAGTCGCGCGCGCGCACCAGAAGACGTCAGGTGGCGTGAAGCGTGACGCGTCGTCGCAGGCGGCCGGCGCGCGGCGCCAGGCGAGCCGAGACGGCCGCTAGGAGCTGAGACGACGGGGAGGGGCACGCGCACGTCACCACCGTCTTCAGCCGTGATGGCGAGACGACCCCCGTCACGCCGTCTGAGGGCTCGTGACGTCGGGCGTGCACGCACGACGTCTGCGCCTTCTCCGACTACTCCGTCGCGATGACGCGTGTGGTGCGAAAACTGTGTGCCCAAGACGGCACCCTGTCTAACGTACGAGGGTGTCGTGCCGACTGACGGCCCTGGCCGTCGACGCTGAGGACCCTGCGCGCCTGGCGCGCTTCTGGGCCGAGCTCCTGGGACGCGAGTCCGTCGAGGACGCCCGAGGTCAACAGCTGCGGGCGTCCGAGACCCAGCTCGGGCTGCGGTTCGTCGCGACCGGGGCGGCGACGACCTCCGAGCTCAACCGGATCCACCTCCATCTGACCAGCGCGAGCCCGGCTGACCAGCAGCACACCGTCACGCGAGCACTCCAGCTCGGTGCCAGCCACCTCGACGTCGGACAGCTCCCCGAAGAGGGACACGTCGTGCTCGCCGATCCCGAGGGCTACGCGTTCTGCGTGATCGAGCCCGGCAACGCCTTCCTGGCGGGCTGCGGCTTCCTGGGCGAGCTCACCTGCGACGGCCCCCGCAGCGTCGGGCTGTTCTGGGCGCAGGCGCTTGGCTGGCCTCTTGTGTGGGACCAGGACCAGGAGACGGCCATCCAGTCCCCGCGCGGCGGCACCAAGGTCTCGTGGGGCGGCGAGCCCGCGGCGTCCGAGCGTGCCCGCGGGCGCCAGCGCCTCGACCTCGCCGTCCTCGACGGAGACCTCGCCGGAGAGATCGAACGGCTCGTCGCGCTCGGCGCCAGCCGGCTCAGCACCACCGACGGCGATGCGGTCGAGCTGGCCGACCCCGACGGCAACGTCTTCTGCGTCCGCGTCGAGCCGTAAGCCAACGCAGCCGTTCCCAGGGAGCCCGCGGTGACGCGGCGGTCAGCGCAGCATTGCGCGTGCCCGGGTGGCCGACGCTTGAACCACCCGGAGCCCGCGGGACGGGATGGTCGAGACGCCGCCCCGGCGTCGTTCGAGCCGGTCCGCGAGCCTGCGAGAGATCGTCGCGACGACGGGGAGCAGGACGACGACGACGATCAGGAGTCGCAGTCGACCGAAGATGAAGGAGCCCATATATGCCTCAAGGGACGAGTCGGCCTCCGGCGCTCCGTGCTCGACGCCGACGTCCATCGTCGGGTGTGTCCGGCATCAACGCACGCGGTGGTCCGTCACCGCGGGACGGCGTCGTCGACCTTGCGGACCTCACGGAGCCCCGTGCTCACGAGTTCGTTCACGGTACGGCCGACGTCCTGCCCAGAACCGGAAGCGTCCCGGCGGTCGGCGTGGCCCGCTGTCGCGGGTGTCTCAGCTCGCCGGGCGACGCAACAGGACCAGGACCACGGCAGCGGACGCGAGGAGCAGTCCCGCGCCCAGGGCCTGCGTGACCTGGAACGCGGCGCCGAAGGCTCCACGCGCGACATCGACCAGCTCACCGGCAGCAGCGCTGGGCATGTCTCGGGCGACCTCCACCGCCCGACCGAGCGTCTTCGCTGCTGCCTGCGAGGCGCCGGCGAGCTCGTCCCGAGGCATCCGCGTCCGGTACACGACACCCGCCGCGCTACCGAGGACGGCGATACCCAGCGCACCCCCGAGGTTGGTGCACGTCTCGAGCAGTGCGGACGCCCTACCGGCCTGCCGCTGCGGTGCCGCGGCCACGGCCAACCCGGTCGCGACGACATAGATGGGCGCCAGGCCGACCGAGAGGACGACGGAGGCCGCGACGTACAGAGGCAGTCCTCCCCCGCCCGGCACGGGCACGAGCATCGCGAACCCCACCGCCGAGACGAGGAGCCCCACGCCCAGGGCGGCGCCGGGGCGCAATCGGTTGGCGACCTGCGGTGCCAGCGCCGACCCGATCAGATACCCGAGTGCCGACGGGATGCTCCACAGGCCCGCCTGCAACGGCGACAGGCCGAGGACGAGCTGGAGATACTGCGCCAGCAGGAACTGCATCCCGTAGAGGACGAAGAACGCGATCGCGTTGATCATCACGGGAACGCTGAAGCTCCGGCGGTGGAAGAGGTCGAGCCCGAACGACGGCAGGCGCCGTTGCCGCCGGGAAAAGGCCGCCCCGGCGGCGGAGCCGACGACGAGCGCTGCCAACGCGCCAGGGTCGACGCCCGACTCGGCGAGCTGAGTGATCCCGTAGACGAGGAGCAGGACGGCTGCCAGTGAGAGCCCCGCGCTCTGCCAGTCGACAGGCGCGGCGCTCGCGTCGCGGAACTCCGGCAGCATCCGCGGGCCCAGGACGACGAGCAACGCCATCACCGGCGGAGCGACCAGGAACACCGATCCCCACCAGAAAGAGCCCAGCAGCAGTCCGCCGACGAGCGGACCCACCACCCCGCCGAGCGCGAAGCTCGCGGTCCACACACCCAGCGCCGTGTTGCGCTGGCGGGGGTCCTCGAACATCGACCGGATCAGCGACAGCGTGGACGGCATGAGCGTGGCACCCGCGACGCCGAGGAGCATCCGCGAGGCGATCAGCATCGAGGGCGTCGACGACGACGCCGCGACGATCGACAGCACTCCGTAAGCGCCCCCGCCCACGAGCAGGAGCCGTCGGCGACCGATCCGGTCGGCCAGCGCGCCCATGGTCATCAGGGAGCCGGCGAGGAGGAAGACGTAGCCGTCGACGATCCACACCAGCTGTTCGTTGGTCGGTCCCAGTGCTTCCGAGATCGCGGGCAGGGCGAGATGCAGGACGTTCGAGCCCATCGACACCACCAGGCACGGCAGGACGAGGACGGTCAGCCCGATCCACTCTCGGGTGCCGGCTCGTACCTCGGTCGTGGTCATGGACACCAGTGAAACCCGTTTACCGGTGTTACACCACTCACAGGCTTACACTGGTGTCATGAGAGACGTTGGCAGCGCCGACGCGGCGGTGCGCGCCGAGATCCCCGCGGCAGCGCTCGTCGTCAAGGACTTCGTCAACTCGGCTGACCTGGCGGCCGGCACCGAGAGCCTGACCTCACCGGCGACTCTGGTCGACTGGCTCCACGACCACGGCCTCGCTCGTCGGGCGCCCGAGCTGAGCCGCGCGGACCTCGAGCAGGTCGCCGCCGTGCGCGAGGGACTTCGGCAGCTCCTCCTCGTCAACGCCGGCCACACCCCCGACCACGACGTGCTCGCACGCTTCAACGCCGCCCTCGCCTCGACCTCACTGGTCGCCCAGTTCGACGCCGACGGTCGTCGGGCCCTCCTGCCCGTCGAGCATCGCCCCGCGGCGACGGTCGTCGCCGAGCTGCTCGACATCGTCGACCGGGCTCGTTCCGACGACACCTGGGGGCGACTGAAGGTCTGCGCCCGCGACGAGTGCCGTTGGGCGTACTACGACGCATCACGGAATCGATCGGGCCGCTGGTGCTCGATGATCGACTGCGGCAACCGAGTCAAGATGAAGCGCGCCTACGCCGCCAGGTCGGGCCGGACCGCGACCTGAACGCACCCAAGCCGCCGCGCCGTTCATCGCACCGGCGGCGCTGGACCGCTGGGTCGTCGAGTCCGGGCGTCTCAGCGCCCCGCCCGGTGCCACGACCGCGGACCTCCGTCGTGCGCTCGCGTGCGCCCGGTCGCCTACACAGTTCTCGCGTCACTCGTCGACGCTGTGCCGACGGGGCCCGCACCCGCCTGTTCCTCGACCCCTCGCACGGCCGTCGCCGGCTCTGGTGCGGGATGCGAGGCTGCGGTGACCGGGCACAGGCCGGGGCCCACCGCGCGCGCCACGTGAGCCGCGCCCGGGCTAGGAACGCCCGAGGGGATCGGGAGGCGGCCGGCCACTGAGTGGCCGCACCCCCGATCGGCGATCCCGTTTGCCAGCGGGCGCACAACTACACCTAACCCTTTGGGGTGTACTCAGCGCCGTCCTCGCTCTGGAAAATTGCACCGGCAAACGTTCCTCGCTCGGCCCCGAGAGGCTCAGGAAGGACCGAAGTACACATGGTGAAGTCGTTGTGGGCGATGGTGCAAGGAGACCCCGTATTCATGCGACGGGTCAACGGTTGGCTCGCCGTCTTCTGGTTGATCATGATCCCGATCTCTATGGCCGCTGGGTGGCTCGACTCCGTCGTCTACGTCTCCGCCCTGTCTCTGTGGGCGCTGGTATCCGGGCACTGGTCCGCTTGGCAGGCTGCGCGCGTCGAGGTAGCCCAACAGGTCGAGGCGAACGCGAAAGCCGCGCAAGACGTCCCCGGGGAAGTCGTCGCCGAGCTGCTCGAACACACGACCATCGAGCCGGCCGCCAGATCGTGAGGTCGGCTCCACCGCCTTGACCAGCATCACGGCTGCGCTGGTGGTGCGAACAGCGATCCGGCGCTCGACGACGTTGCCCAGGTGCACCGGTATTGCCGCCGAGCCGCGCGTTTCCCGGCACCCGGACTCGTGCGATCACCTGAGCTGGCGCCCCGGTCGGTGCCTTCGGGGAAGCACCGACGCAGGAGCCGGCCTCCAGCTCTGAGGAGCGTATGGCGGCTGCACCTGCGTGTGCTGCGGCGTCGGGAGGGGCTTTTCCCGCGCTCCGTCAGCGCGACGCAGTCTCACGCGCTGAGAAACGTCCGCAAGTGCGGCTGACGGGTGCTGACTCGCCCTCACACAGAGTTCGAGTCAGCGCCTCGTCGGCGCTCAGAAGTGATCAGCGTTCAGGCTGCCGTTGCGGGTCAGTGATGGCCGACCTGGAAACAGGCGACGTCATACTGCGACTTCTCGGTGTAGTGCAGCCCACCGATGCCAACACCCTCGTTGAAAGGTGAGCCAGGTGACGTGGTCGTGTGGCCGGGGAAGGTCCCCAGGTCACCGCAGTCCTGACTGGGCGGGCCGGTCCCGCTCGGGTTGGCGGCGGCGAGTGCCGGTGCAGCGCCCACCACGGTAAGTGCTGCGACGAACACAGTCGCGATGAGGGCCTACGCATGATCCGCTCCCTTCGCGCGCACGGGAGTGCGCTTATGAGGGAACACGGACGGGCGACCGTCCTGGTTCAACGTCCGCATCTGCTGCGATCCGCACATCGCCGACCCAATACGGTCCCTGAATGGGCACCGCAGGGGGATGGACAGGGTCGACCTCGTCGACATGGTGGTTGGGGACAGCGCCGCACCCGGCGTCGACCCGTCCGATACGAAGGACGCGGGCCGACAGGCTGGCGAGACGAGAAGCCGCGGCACGGTCGCGCTGTGGACTGCCGGAGTCGTCGTCGCCGTGCTCGCGGTGGCCGTAGCGACCCAAGGGCGTCCTCTCGGCGCGGGAGCGTTCTGCACTCGCCACGTTGGCGAAGGTGCCCGGTGCTCAAGCCCGTCGGGCCGGCCTTGACGCGCAAGGAGCTCTATCTGGGACATGACGCGGCGGCCCTCGGGCAGCGACGCAGCACGGGGCCGCGTCGCTGCCTGTCCCCTGGGGTCAAGCACCCTCCGCGACGGAGTAGATCTCGTCGGCGACGAGGCCATGGGCCTCGCGGTGCACGGTGGAGGCGGTCTCGGCGTCCGGTGCCTCGACGAGGCAGAAGATCTTGCCCGCCGCCTCGTCGACCCAGTACCGCACGTAATTGACGCCGTACGCGTCCTGGGTCGCCAGGTCGGCCTGGTGGGCGGACGCGACGTCGCTTGCCGAGACTCCGCCTTCGATGGTGTGGGCGTCCATGAACAGGGCCATTGAATTCGCCTTCCGGTGCTCTTTCTCCGCAGCCCACGGTGGGCTCGACATGAGTTGAGACGAGACGGCGGGCCGACAGGTTCACTCTTTGGTGTCGACACTTCTCTTTGGTGTCGCCACCAAGGGTTCACTCGGCGGTGTCGACGAAGAAGCTCCGCTGGCCGGTCGGCGGCGCACGTCCCCGATCAGGGATCGCTTGTCACCATCCGGGACGGATGCAGCATGTCGTGTGCAACGCCGGACGCAGGCGGACGGTGTCGAAACCGATGGCTCAAGTGACGCGGCGCCTCCCGCCGTGGAAAGACACCAAGATCGCCCGGCGAGCGCCATCAGATCGTTGCGGTCGTCGACTCCAGATCGTCCGGAGAGCTCGGTCCGGTTGCAGGCGCCGGCAGCTGGAGCCCAGCCACCGATCGTTGTCGAGCAAGTCGGACGAGCTGGATCGACGGGCGCCCGCGGCCATGGCGCCGCGGGCACCCGTCGGTCGGCTTCAGCGCTTGACCTGCTTGGTCTGGGCGGACGCGACCACGGAGGTCTCGTACCCGGCTGCGCCGACTGTTGCGGTGACCGACAACAGGTGTCCGATGTCCCCGACGATCGGCTTGTAGCCAGCAGCGGTCCCACCCGCGACGGGCTGTCCATCGAGGAGCCACTGGTACGTGACGCTCGCACCCTGAGGCACGTTGCCGCTGAGCACTGCGGAGACCAGGAGGCCCACCTTTGGCGCGTTGGTCGAGGTGTACACCTCGCCGACGTACGCGAACGGGGACTTCACCAGTGCGGTGGACTCCGATGCGACCGTGGTCGTCGTGTACCCCTTGAGTGCCGCGCTCACACTGACCGAGAGCTGGTGCCCTGCATCAGCCTGAGCGACGCGGTAGGTGCGCTGGATCCCGCCCGTGATCGGTTGACCATCCCGGAGCCACTGGTACTTGGTGCTCGTCGGTGCGGGCTGCCAGGACCCCGGGGTTGCGGTGAGGACGTCGCCGACCCGAGGCGAGGCGTTGTCGACCGTCGGCTTGGCGAGGTTCACCAACGCCGGCGGCACGGCGACCCCGAGCTGCGCCGTGAGGACTCGGACGTCTGGAGCTGCGAAGACCAGGTACACGTCGTGCGTGCCCTTGACCTTCTGTGTCAGGTCGACCGTCTTGGTGGTGTAGGCGGTCTCGGAGACGGGGATGTCGCCGGCCGGTGTGGTGCCGGGGATGACGTACTGAGTAGGTCCGGTGGCGTCGGCCGACACATGGGCAACCGTCGGCCCGGCCGGGCTGTCCAGTCGGACGTCGACCGACGATGCGGCCTTCGCTGCGACGGCGAGGGAGATCGTGTCCGCGCCGCTGAAGTTGACGTCGTTGAGGGCCGTCCATGAGCCTGCGGCCCTCGACATGACGGCGTAGTAGCCGTTCACGATGCTGTCGTTGCGAAGACCGGTGACCGTGTTCTGCTTCGATGCCTCGCGGTAGGTGACGTCCGAGGCGTCAAAGCTGTGGTCGAACACGTTGATCGGTGCGGTGAACGCATCGGTCGCGCCGAAGGCGACCCCGGGCACGGCGATCTTCGCCTTCACCTGGAGATCCTTGCTTGAGCCACCGGCCATGAAGCTGTACTGGCCCGCCTCGACGGCGAGCTGGTTGGTGTTGGTGTCCCAGAGTGCCAGCTTGTCCGCGCCGAACGTCAGGGTGACGGTCTTGGTGGTTCCTGCCGGGATGGTCACCTTGTTGAACGCGACGAGCGACTCCTTCGGAGCGGCCGTGCCGTATGCGGCCTTGGGGTTGGCGGCGTAGAGCTGGACGACCTCGGGGCTGGCGACGTTCCCGGTGTTCTTGACGTCGACGGTCGCCTTGTAGGAGCTCGGACCGGCGGGTTGCACCGTGAGGTTCTTGTACTTGAACTGGGTGTACGACAGGCCGTACCCGAACTCGTACGTCGTCGGGGCGTCCGTGTACATGTAGGTGAGCTTGGTCTCGACCGGGTCGGCGCTCGTCATGTCGACGGTGAACCTGGGGTCGAGGCCGTCAAGGCTCACGGTCGCGTTGCGACCCTCAGGAATCGAGGACTGGGTGAGCTTGGGCAGAGCATCCATGCTCGCGTACCACGACTGGGTCAGACGACCCGAGGGTGCGAAGTCGCCGCCGAGAAGCTGCCCGAGCGCGTAGTTGCCGTACTGGCCGTTGTATGGCGCGTACACGATGCCCGCGATCTTCGGGTTGGCCTGGATGTCCGCGGCGATCACCGGCGTGGCGGAGGAGATCACCACGATCGTCTTGCCCGGGTAGGTGTTCGCCACGTTCTCGACCAGCTGGTACTGGCTTGCACCGAGGTGCAGGTCGGACCGGTCAGCGCCCTCCCCCGAGCTGTTCCGAGCAGCTGCACCGACGACGACGACGGCGTACTGCGCACCGTTCTCGTCGCGGAACTTGACTGCCTGCGAACCCGTCTGGCGGACAGTCTCCTGAGCGAACTTCGTGGCCGGGCTGTTGAGCGCCGCTGCGTTCGCGGCGTTACCGAACACGGCCGTAACGCCGACCTGGTTGGTCGTCGGGTCCACGGTCAGGTAGCGGCCGTTTGTGTAGTACCTCGTCTCGAAGCCGCCGCCGAACGACTCGGTGTAGCTGTCGACAACGAAAGAGACCGTTCCGTCGGTGTTGAGCTGCGGCCGAATCCGGTTGGGAAGGGTGGTCGAGCTGGTGCCGAGAGCCTGGGTGCCCCCGACGTTCACGGCGTTAGCCGCGTACTGGAGCCACTGGTTGTTGATCGTCGACCGGTAGCTGAAGGCGGTCTGGCCCCAGTCGAAGGCCTCGAAGGTGGCGGCAGATGCCGCGTCCGCGCCATTGGCGGTCAGGGCCGGAGCGGCTCCGGCGCCCTGGGTCAGGTACTGCCCGTTCACGACCGACTTGAGAGCAACGACGTTGCCGTCGTTCGCCGCTGAGACCGGTCCGAATACCGACGTGATGCCCTGGACGGGTGTCAGGCCGGAGTTAGGCAGCTGCGGCGTGTTGCCGACCGCGTAGGCCGTCTTGAACCGCGTGTCCGAGTACGGCCCGACGACGGCAAGCTTGTCGCTCTTGCTCAGCGGCAGGATGTTGTTGTCATTCTTCAGCAGGACGAGGCTCTCCTGCGAGGACTGCAGGGCGATCTGCTGGTGCGCCGGCGAGGTCGAGTCGAGCGGCGTCGTGCTGGCCGCGGACTTTCCCAGGAACGGATAGAACTTGGGATATCCGTTGGCGTCACGCTCGTTGAACAAGCCCATGCGGACCAGGGGCAGGACCTGGGTCTTGGCCACGCGGTAGACGTCCGCCGTGGTCACGCCGTAGGTGCCGTTCTGCACCTGGGTGATCAGAGCCGCATTCAGCGGGCTGACTCCGCCTGCGTTCACGGCGATGCTGCCGGCGTTGGCGATCGACATGAGAGCGGTCGCGGTGTCGGGGCTCGGTGTGTATCGCAGGTCGAACCCGTTGCTGTAGGCGTTGTCCGTGTACAGCTCGCGCTCGGCACCGTTGTCGGGCGTCGTGTACAGGCCACCGTCAGCGCCCCACGGCGACAGGTGCTCGGCCTGAGTGATCAGCGGAGAGACGATGTTGGGGATGCCGTTGGTCCGTCCGTAGGTGGTCAGCATCGAACCGATCGCGCCGCTCTCGATGCTCTTGTGCGACGGAAGCGACCAGTACTCCATGAGCGCGCGGGAGCTGACGTCGTTGCTGCCCGGACGACGGAACCACTGCGCGGCGTAGCTCGTGTAGTGCTTCGTGTCGATCATGGCCTTGGTCCAGAAGCCCTGGTCGTTGCCCGACTCATCGATCCCCGAGATGCCACGTGAGATCTGGTCGATCATGTCCGAGGCGAACCGGGGGTCCTCCGCGAAGCCCTCGTCGAGGCGGCCGCTGAGGGGGTTGGGCCGGATGTCCTGCAACGCCGCACTGATCATTGGGTTGAAGTCGCTGATACTGCTCAGAAAGTTGTCCTGGTAGAGCCCCTCGTCACCGATGACGGTGCCGATCTGCCCGACGAGGCTCTGGTTCCAGGTCTGACCCATGGCCGACTGGGTCGGGAAGTCGGTCGAGACACCCTGCGTACCCTCGGCGAAGCGAGAGCCACCGGGGACGACCCTGCCGACGTTGGGGCCGGACACGATCGTGAAGTCTCCGCGCTGTCCGTGTGCGTAACGGACCGCACCTTCGATTCCGACGTAGTCCATGAGCGTGTCGAGGTAGGCATCGAGATGGCCGGGCTGGCCGTCGAAGACCGGCATGCCGTTGTAGGTGCCGCCGACCTGGGACGCGAAGGTCACCGGGTCGGCGGCACTCGCGGGCGCGATCCCCGGTAGAGCCAGGGCGCCAGCAAGTACGAAGGCTGCGGCGAGTGGGCGGATCGAGCGCCGGGCGGCGCTCGTCGAACGATTGACTCTTGGCATTCCGGTACATCCTTGTCCGGTTCGTGATCAGCGGGGACCGAGCCTTCGTGCCACGCACGGACGTGTTGACGCCGTGCAGTGTCAGAACAGTGGTGCGCAGCAGGGCCGGAAGGCTCCCGTCATCAGCTCCGAATCGACCTGAATGGGGGCTTTGTGCACCCTGTGTCTCCGAGCATGTCTACGTAGCCACGGCGCCGCAACCCCCGTTACCATTTCGTGATGACTTCCGATCGATGAGCCTCGAACGAGGTGACGACGCTGCTGTATACGTAGACCGTGACTTGCCCAATCCGCTGCCGCGCGACCGAGCCGCACCAGGGTGCTGACGACGACGTCGTCGCACCCCCTGGGTGGTGCATCGCCCGTGTCTGCTGATTCTTCGGCCCCGGCGACACACACGCCCATGCCGCGGCCGGCACGGGCTCGCGGTGTCTCGGGAAATGACGTGGCGCGCGCGGCCGGGGTCTCGCAGCGGACCGTCTCGCGAGTGGTCAACGACGATCCGCGGGTGAGCCCTGAGGCGCGCACCCGTGTCAAGGATGCGATCGACGCCCTCGGCTACCGACCAAACATCGCGGCCCGATCGTTGTTGCTGGGCAGGACGCGGACGATCGGGCTCCTGACCGTGGGAAGCACGGCGTACGGGCCTGCCTCGCTGACGCTCGCCACCGAGCGCGCCGTGAGCAACACGGGCTACGGCTTTCGACTGGCCAACACGGTCGACGTCGACATCGACTCGGTGGAGAACGGACTCTCGTTGCTCCTCGACCAGGGCGTCGACGCGGTCATCGTGAACGAACCCACATCAACATTTCGACACCGTCGACACGGTCTAGCGATTCCGGTGCTGAGCCTGTCAGAACCGCTTGATCTGTCCGACGTCGAGCTTGTCGTCGGCAGCGACGAAGCGGGTGGAGTCAAGGAAGCGGTCGAGCACCTGCTCGGGCTGGGACATGCCACGGTCCATCACATCGCGGGCCCGCAAGAATGGCCCTCGTCCAAGCGCCGGCGAGAGGCGTGGAAGGCAGCGCTCGAGGCCGCGGGTCGTGACGTTCCGGACTCGATCGAAGGCGACTGGTCGGCTGCGTCGGGTTACGAGGCTGGCCTTGAGTTCGCGAAGCGACCAGAGGTGACCGCGGTGTTCGCAGCGAACGATCACATGGCGATCGGTCTGATGAGATCCCTTCAGCGGGCCGGTCGACGTGTGCCCGAGGACATCAGCATCGTCGGTTTCGACGACGTGCCGGAGGCGGCGTTCTTGTCGCGCGCGCTGACGACCGTCCACCAAGACTTGGCCGTTGCCGCCGTTCGCGGCGTGGAGCTGCTCATGGAGGTTCTCGACGGCGGACGAGAGGGTGGCACGATCGAACGCGTGCCGACACGTCTCGTCGTCCGTGAGACCACCCAGGCGCCGGTCGCCAGCTCCTAGCCTTCCATCCGTCAGATCAGCGTCACGGCGCTGGCAGAACGACGACGCAGCCAGAGACCGCTGGCACGCTGCGCCTGCCGGACCCCAACAGCTCGACGGCGACACGACGACCCCCCGCTCTCGATCGAGCAGGTCTCGCAAAGCCTTGTTGCCCGGGAAGCTGAACCCGACTGGTCGAGTCGGCCTCGCGGTGACCGCTGCGCATCCACCGGAGTGCGGGGACGTTCGTCGGCATCGACGGCGAAGATGTTTCCCGAGAAGTTTCCGGACAACGACGAAACCCAGGTCCGGAGCCTCCAAGATTGACTCTCAGAAGACCTTGACCTGGGCTTTCATCGTCGGGCTGACAGGATTTGAACCTGCGACCCCTTGAAGAATCCCGGGGCCGCCGGCGTCTCCCTCGAAAGCTCGCACCATCTGGCGAAACCGTGCGTAATCTGCGGATTTACGCGATCCGCGGCGGCGGACACCGCGCACCGTTGACTGTTGTCGAGCGTCATCATTCGGCGAATTCGTGGGGTAAACGTGGGGATCGTGGTCCCCCACCGGCCGCGTACTCGCGGGTCTCTCGAGCATGCCATCCTGGCAAGTCACCTCGCCAGGATGGGGACCCAGTTGGCCTAGCGATCACCCTTTCGCTTGGCCCGATGCCTAGTCGCGCGACGGTCAGCTCGGAAGTAGTCGAGCAGGCGGATCGTGTCGGCCCGCCTCGTGCGCAGCGCGGAGGACACGGTCGGCTCCCCCATCGTCCTGCGCGCGCGACGGCCCGGGCCGTGCCGCCACCGGGTCTGTGCGCGCCGTCGTTGCGCTTTCCCCGACACGTGGCCGTCCGCGACCGCTGGGTCGCGCGCCGAGACGGGCCGTCAGAGGGTGATGACCAGCTTGCCTCGGACCTGACCGGCTTCGAGGTGCCGCATGGCGATCGCCGCCTCGGCCAGAGGGTAGGTGCGCTCGACGGCCGGGGTGATGGTGCTGTTCTGGGCCAGGTCTGCGACGCGGTCCAGTACCGTGAAGTGCTCCTTGATCAGGACCAGCGCGAGTCGCTGGTGGCTGACGGAGGAGACCGCCAGCGCCCTGAGCTGTCGTCCCATCCCGCCGGTGACGCTGTCGCCGTCCTCGCCGCCGACGAGGACGAGCGTGCCGTGCGCGGTGAGCGCTCCCCGCAGCCGGCCGAGGGAGTTGTTCCCTGCCAGGTCGATGATGACGTCGTACTGGGTGCGGCCGTCGAGGAAGTCCGTGCGGGTGTAGTCGAGGACGTGGGTGGCGCCGAGGGAGCGCACGAGGTCCGCCTTGCCGGCGCTGCACACGCCGGTGACCTCGGCGCCGCGTGTCGCCGCGATCTGGACTGCGAACGTGCCGACTCCCCCGGAGGCACCGATGACCAGCACCTTCTGGCCGGCCTCGACCTGGCCGACGTCGACGACGGCACGCAGGGCGGTCGACCCCGAAATCGGCAGGGCCGCCGCGAGCTCGAACGTGAGGTTCGAGGGCTTGAGGGAGAGCTTGGCCTCAGAGACCGCGGCGAGCTGTGCGTAGGCGCCGCTGCCCGTGCCGAACACCTCGTCGCCAACCTGGAACCGGGTCACCTCCGCACCGGTCGCCTCCACGACGCCGGACAGGTCACGACCGGGGACGGTTGCCTTCGGCCCACGGAAACCCAGCCCGAGCCGCATCGCGTACGGCAGACCGGCCATGAGGTGCCACGTGCCCCGGTCGAGACCGGCAGCGTGCACCCGGACCAGCACCTCGGTCGGCTTGATCACGGGTCGGTCGACCTGGTCGAGCGCCCACGAGTCGGCGGTTCCGTAGGCGTGCTGAACGATTGCGCTCATCGTCCCGCACGGTGCGTCGGACTGCGGAGCTGTGCGTGCCGTGCTGGGCGAAGCGGCGGTGGTCATGTCGGGCTCCTCTGGTTCGTGAACCCCTCAGGGCTCCAGCCTTACGGCGTAAGGCTGTCTGGTCCGAACCTAGACTTACGTTGTAAGGTTGTCAATGCGGGCCCGCCTCGGTCCCGGACGTCAAAGGAAGGCAGTCAGATGGCACGACAGACCACCACGAGCGCCGAAGCGGGGCGGACATCCCGCGAGCCGCTCAGCCGGGAGCGCGCCCTGGCCGCAGCGCTCACCGTCGCTGATGCTGAGGGCCTCGGAGCGGTCACCATGCGTCGGCTGGCCACAGAGCTCGGCGTCGAGGCGATGTCGCTCTACCACCACGTGGCAAACAAGGACGACGTCCTGGACGGCATCACCGACGTTGTCATCGGCGAGATCCACGTGCCACCGAGCGGGACGCCCTGGAGGTCGGCCATGCGCGACCGGGCGATCTCCGCCCACCAGGTCCTGCTGGCGCATCCGTGGTCCCCGATGCTCATCATGTCCCGGTTCAACATCGGCCCGGGCATGACCGGCTACCTCGACGCGACTCTCGGCCGGCTCCGCGAGGGAGGCTTCTCGATCCACGGCGCGCTCGACGCGTGGCACACGCTCGACAGCCACATCTACGGGTTCACCCTGCAGGAGCTCCAGCTGCCGTTCAACGCCTCGGACAACGCACAGGTCTCGGCCGACGTCATCGACCTGTTCGACCCGACGAGGTATCCCTATGTGGTGGAAGTCGTGACCGAGGTCAGCAGGACCGGTCGTGTCGAGCGCTTCGAGTTCGGCCTCGACCTGATCCTCGATGGCTTGGAGCGTGACCTCGCCCGTCAGGCGGCCGGCCCGGTATAAGGCCACGAAAGTTGAGGCCGGTCCTCGACGCCGGCGTCGGAGTCTCATCGCTGCCTGCGCACGATGGTCGAACCGAGGGCTGCGGTGCCGAGTGACAGCACGGCGGCTGCGGTGAACGCTGCGGAGAACCCGGATGCAGCGAGCTGGCCCGTTGCAGAGCCGCCCATCGAGATTCCGATGGCAGTGAAGGTCGCGATGCCGAGAGCGCCACCGACCTGGGTTGCCGAGCCCGCCAGACCGGATGCAAGCCCAGCGTGCGTCTCCGAGGCGACCGAAGCGATGACCATAGTGGTGGGCGTGAAGCTGAGGGCGACCCCGACGGCGACGAGCAGGAGCCCGGGAAGTACGGCGACGACGTACCCGTCCCCACGTGGTGCGCAAGCCAGCCACAGGTGGCCAGCGGCGAGAATCACCAGTCCGAGGACGAGCGCGCGCGGCGCGCCCAGGGCACGCAGGATCCGGGGCAGCAGTGCGAGGGAGACGACGAACCCGATTAATGAGGTGGGGACCATGGCCAGGCCGGCCTGTCGTGGCGACATGCCGAGGCCCTGCTGGAGGTAGAGGGCGACCAGGACGAACGTGGACGCGCGGGCGGCGCCGCCGAGGACGGCGAGAGCGACGCCGGTGCTCATCGTTCGCGAGCCAAAGAGCCCCAGGGGCACGAGCGGGTCGGCGACACGGCCTTCGACCGTGATGAACACCACTATCAAGGCGGCGGAGACCGCGAAGCTGGCGAGCACGGTCGGAGACGTCACTCCGAGCTCACCGACGCCGAGGGCGCCGTGGACCAACGCGATGACAGCGCCGGTGATAGCGATCGCGCCGTACCAGTCGAAGCGGCGACTGGGACCGTGTGCACCCCGCGGAAGCACGTAGCGGGCCGCGCCGATTGCGGCGACCGAGACGGGCACGGTCACGAAGAAGACCGAAGACCACCCGAAGGTGCCAACGAGCAGACCGCCGGCCATGACACCGGTAGCTCCTCCGAGCGCCGATGCAGCACCCCAGACGCTCATGGCCCTGGCCCGCCGCTGTCCGGGGTAGGTCAGCAGCAGCAACGACATGGCGGCTGGGCTCAGTGCTGCGGCACCCGCACCTTGCACGACGCGGCCCGCGACCAGCAACCCTTGGTTGGCAGCGAATGCCGCGACCAGGGTGCCCACGGTGAACAGGGCGGAGCCGGCCACGAACATGCGACGGCGGCCGAAGATGTCGGCGGCACGCCCGGACAGGAGGAGCAGGCCGCCAAACGCCAGGATGTACGCGTTGACGACCCAGGTGATGCCGGTCGAGCTGAGCCCCAGGTCCGACTGGATGGCGGGCAGGGCCACGTTGACGATGGAGGTATCGAGCATGACGACGAACTGGGCAGACACCAGAAGCCCTAAGCCGATCCAGCGCCGGGGACGGCCGGACCGACCGTCGGCGCGGATGGCTGCAACTGCCGCGTCCGTCGGAACAGTTCCGATCTGCCTGGTGACGGTGCGGTTCTCGACGGTGGCGAACACGGCGGGCTCCTGGGGTCTGGCACGGCTTGTCGTGCACGTTCACCGTGCCGTCCGGCCAGTCGTGCTCGCGCCGGTGAAATGGCCGGGTTCTCGTGATTCCCGCCCGCCGGCCCTCGGTCCGCAGATCCCGGTCAATTTACCGGGATGAGGTGCGACGAAGGCGCCTAGCGTCCGGAGCCAACAACCGGACCCAGGAGGCCACCGTGAACGACCCGTCCAGCACCCCCGCTGCGAGGACGCTGGACGTCATCGTCGCCGGCGCCGGACAGGCAGGCCTCGCCGTCGGCCATCACCTTGCACGGCGCGGGCTGAGCTTGGTCCTGCTTGAGGCAGCTGCGGAGCGGGGCCACTCCTGGCGCAACCGTCGGGACTCGTTGCGATTTCTTCAGCCTGGCGCAGTACGGATGAGTGCCGACGCCACAGGACGAAGAGCAGAGTGGCCGTCGCTGGAGCCGACCGCATGAACACCGGCAACGGCGTGGGATCGACCGACTGGACGATGCGCACCGGCGGACACCTCGGACCGGCCGAGAAACGACGCCTCGTCGCCTACCTGGCCCGGGTCCACCTGACAAACGCGGTAGGCCGCCTCAGCGTCGTCGCACACCTGAACCCGGGACGAAACGCGTACGTGGCACCGGCACGACTGATCCCGCCGGACTCTGCCCTGACCCGCGCAGCGTCCGACGCCGCCCACCGCATCCTGCCCACGCCCCTGCTCCAGCACAGCCACCGCACCTACCAGTTCGGCCGCGCCCTCGGCGAGCTCGAGAACATCGAGGTGGACACCGAGCTGTTGTACACGGCCGCGCTGCTGCACGACACCGGCCTTGTGACGGCGAGCGGGCTCGACGACTTCACTCTCGCCTCGGCCCGCCTTGCCCGGGACGTCGCCGAGCAGGTGGGACTGTCGACCGCCGCGACGAAGACCCTGCAGACCGCGATCACCATGCACCACAGCCCCCGCGTCACGCTCGCCGCAGGGCCTGTCGCGTATCTGCTGGCTGCCGGAGCCGGCCTCGACGTGACCGGCTTGCGCTGCTGGAAGCTGCCGCGAGCCACCCTGGCCGACACCCTCCGGGTCCATCCGCGCGACGAGTTCACGGCGCTTTTCGCCAGGGCGTGGGCCCTGGAGGCAGCGAGGGTGCCCCAGGGCCGGGCGCGGCTGCTGCGCCGGTACGGCGCCTTCACAGTCGCTATCCGACGTGCACCCTTCGACGACTAGGACCCGGTGGGCCCGGCCGACGCGTGCTGCCCAAGGCCACGGCGTGCCCCAGGGGTACGGTCTGTGGGTGCTCCACGGCCGTGAGCGGGAACGGGCGCAACTCGCCGCCCTCGTGGAGGGGGCGCGCGCCGGGACATCGGGCGCCCTGCTCGTCCTGGGAGAGGCCGGCGTCGGCAAGACCGCGCTGATTGGCGCTCTGACCACCGCCGATCAGGAGGACGACAGTGATCGCGCTGTCCGTGTTCTGCGCACCGCCGGCGTGGAGTCCGAGTCACCCTTGCCGTATGCGGCGCTGCACCGCCTCTTGCGCCCCGTCATCGACCTGAATCGTCTGCCGGCTCCACAAGCGCGGGCGTTGGGAGTCGCGTTCGGGCTCCAGGACGGGCCAGTCGTGGAGCCGTTCCTGGTCGGCGTCGCAACCCTGTCCGTGCTCACCACCGCGGCCACGCCAGACGTGCCCGTGCTCTGCCTCGTCGACGACGCGCACTGGCTCGACTCGGCATCCGCGGACGCGCTGCTGTTCGCGGCCCGTCAGCTGTCCGCGGACCCCGTCGCCATGGTGTTCGCCGTGCGGACGGGCGAGGCTGGTGGTCTGCCGTTCTCCGCGCACGGGCTCCAGGTACTCACCCTCAGTGGCCTCGACGACGACGCGGCGCGTCAGCTGCTCGACGAGCGCCGCGGTGCGACGCTCCCAGCGGAGGTCGCCGACCGTCTCGTCCGCGACACCGGCGGGAACCCGCTCGCGCTGCTGGAGCTGCCCACCGGACTCAGCCTCGGCCAGCTCGCAGGGCAGGAGCCCCTGCCGCAACGCCTCACGTTGACCGCCGGGGTCGAGCGTGCCTTCCTCGACCGGTGCCGTCGCCTCAGCGAGCAGGTCCAGACACTGCTCCTCGTCGCGGCCGCCGACGCCACCGGACGTGCCAGTACGGTCCGGCGGGCAGCCGCCACATTGGGTGTCGATGAGACGGCCTGGCAGGACGCGGAGCGGTCGGGGCTGCTGACGGCCACGGGGAACGGGGTCGCCGTACGGCATCCCCTGGTCCGCTCCGCCGTCTACCAGGCAGCGACGAGCTTCGAACAGCGGCAGGTACACCGAGCCCTGGCCGACGCAGTCCGCACCGAGGATCCTGACCGAGCGACGTGGCACCGCGCCGCCGCCGCCGACGGACCCGACACCGACGTGGCCGACGCCCTGCACGACGTGGCCGTGCGCGCCGAGATGCGGGGCGGGTACGCCGCCGCCGCCGACGCGTTCGAACGCTCCGCCGCCCTGACCCTGAGCGAGGCGGACCGCGCCATGCGGCTGTACCGGGCCGCACGCACCGCCTGGGGAGCCGGGCAAGCACTACGCGCCCGCAGCCTGTCCGCCGCCGCCCGCGACCTCGCCTGGGACCTGTTGCTGCGAGCTGACATCGACCGCCTCCGCGCCCGCATCGAGATCAACGTCGGCAACGCCGTCGACGCCCACCGGATCTTCACCACCGCCGCGCGCACCGTCGCCGACGCCGACGCCGGGCGCGCCCTGGAGATGGCCTGCGCTGCCGCGCTGAACCGCACCTACGGAAGCGACAGCGGAGCCACGCTGACCGCGCCGGTGCTCGCTCGTCTGCTCACAGCCACCGACACCGACACCCCGCGCACCACGTGCCTGCGGCTCCTGCTAGGAACCCTGACCGCCTCGGCGGACCAGGACTGGGCCCGTGCCGTCCCGGCCCTCGAGGAGGCCCTCGCCGCGGGCCGTGAGGTAGAGGACCTCGACGTGATGGCCAACCTCGCCAACACGGCTCTTCACCTCGGCCACGACGAGGGAGCCCGCTTCTTCTACTCCGCCACGGTCTCGAGCGCCCGTGAGGCCGGGGCAGGCATGGTCGTCCTCTATGCCTTAGAGCGGCTCGCGTTCGCCCAGCTCCCGACAGGGCCGTGGTCTGCGGTGCGGAGCTCCGTCGACGAAGCACTGACCCTGGCGCGCAGCGTCGGCCAACCGACCCTGACCGCAGCGCCGCTGGCATCGCTAGCCCTGCTGGCCGCCTTCACAGGCAGTGACGACCTGGACGAGCACCTGGCAGCGGCCGAAGACGTCGCGGCGAGCCATCCGTTGGGGATACTGACCGACCCCGTGCACGACGTCACCCGATGGGCCAAGGGAGCCCGAGCCGCGACCCGAGGGGACGCATCCGCGGCGCTGCACCACCTGTCCGGGATGCGAGTACCAGCCCTGCAGCGGATGGCCACGGTCGACCGCATCGAGGCTGCGGTGCGCGCCCGCGACACCGCCCAGGCATTGGTCTGGATCGACGAGCTCGCGCCGTTCGCGACCGGGACGCAGCACCCGTGGGCGCTGGGCGCCCTCGACCTGAGTCGCGCCCTGACCGCCACGGACCCGACCTTCGCCGCTGAGGCGTTCGAGGGAGCCGTGGCGCACTACCAGCGAGCATCACGCCCGTACGACCTGGCGCGCACGCAGCTGGCATACGGGGAGTTCCTAAGACGGACCAACCGTCGCGTCGACGCTCGCCCTCACCTGCGGTCAGCGCTCGAGCGGTTCACGGACGCGGGGGCGGTCCCACTGATCGAGCGCGCCGCCCAGGAGCTGCGTGCCTCCGGCGAGACCGCGCGCAGGCGCGATCCGTCCACGCTGCTGGACCTGACACCGATGGAGCGCAAGATCGCCGAGCTGGTCAGCACCGGCCTGTCGAACAAGGACGTCGCCGCCCAGTGCTGGGTGTCGCCTCGGACGGTGGCCTTCCATCTGAGGAACGTCTTCTCCAAGACCGGGGTCACCTCGCGGACCGAGCTCGCCCAGCTCGACTTCCGCTAGCCACCACCCGCGGCCCGGATCTGCGCGCAGGCGCGTCGCCCCCAGCCGCGTCGACCGCGGCTATCCCTCATGGCGTCACCGTGGCCGATAGCGGCGAGGAGCCCGAGCGCGACGAGGCGAGCACGCCGCAGTGTCTGGCCCTCCGTCTGCGTATCACGGGGGATCCCGGTCATTCGGCCGGGGCGAGGCGTCGCCCGGACGAGGAGCGTGGGTGCTCCACCCACTCCCCCACCACACCACCAGGAGCCCGCAATGACCACCCCTACACACGTCGATCAGGACGTCGTCCCGTCCCCGGCGAGCAGCTCACTCCCCGCGCTACCCGGCGGCTCGTCGTCCGGTCGTCGCACCCCCATGGCGGTGGTGGTCGCCGGATCGCTGCTCACGGGTTCCCTGGTCGCCGTCGCCCTCGCCGCCGCACCCCTCGTGCCCGCGACCGAGACCACCCTGACCGGCGCGGTGCTGTGTGGCTTCGCGACCGGCTGGGCTGCACTGGCCGGGCTCTCCGCGCGGTTCACCAGCCAGCCCCAGCGCTGGGCCGCCGTGCCCGCCGTCGTGCTCGGCGCAAGCGGTCTCGCCCTGCTGGCTCTAGGGTCCTCGGCGCACCCGATCATCGATTGGGTCTGGCCGCTGGTCCTGTTCGGGCTGGCGGTGTGGATGGCTGTGCGGATCCGTAGGGAACTTGCCAGCCGTACGGCCCGCTGGCTGCTCTACCCCGTGATCGGCGCCATGAGCATCGCCGCAATCGGTGGCGTCTACCAGACCGTCGGCACGGCGGTCGACGCCTCGACCGTCTCCATGCCGGGCCGACTCATCGACGTCGGCGGGCACCGCCTGCACATCAGCTGCGCCGGATCCGGCAGCCCCACCGTGGTCGTCGAGGGCGGCGGCGGCGCCACGGCCGCCGACCTGGGCTGGATCAGCACGGGCGTCGCCCGCGAAACCACGATCTGCGTCTACGACCGTGCCGGCCGCGGGTGGAGCGAGGATGCCGGTGCGCCGCAGGACGCCGATGCGATCTCCAACGACCTCGACACCCTGCTGCACCGCGCCGACGTGCCCGGCCCGTACGTGATCGCCGGCCACTCCTTCGGCGGCCTCTATGCGCTCACCTTCGCAACCCACCATCCCGACGAGGTCGCCGGCATGGTGCTCATCGACTCCACCTCGCCCCACTACGGCTCGGCCGCCACGGCGGCTGCGCGGCCAGCGGCATCGGAAACCTACGACCCCATCGGCAGGATCGCGGCCCTGACCTCGTCGCTGGCACGGCTCGGCTTCGGTCGTCTGTACGCGACGGTCGCCCAGGTGGACCTCCCAGCGCGGGAGCGGGCCGAGGTCCGGGCCAGCACCGCGATGCCGGGAACACTGCGCAGCACCATCGAGGAGTACGCCCAGGCCAACGCCTCGATGGAGCAGGCAGCCCTGCTGCGTGACTTCGGCAACAAACCCCTCATGGTGCTCACCGCCGGCGCCGGCAATGCCAACGACTGGACCCAGAAGCAGGACCGACTCGCCGCACTGTCGACCGACAGCGTGCACCGCGTCGTCGACGACGCAACCCACGACGCACTGGTCGGCGACCCCGTCCACGCCGCGACCACCACCCAGGCCATCCTCGACGTGGTCCAGGCCGTACGCACCGGGCACACGCTGTCGCGGTAGCTGGGCGGCAAGCGAGGGCGGGTCCGCATACATTGCCGGACCTGCCCCTCGCTCCGCCCGCGTGGCACTGCAATGAGGTGCAACGAGGAGTCCGCTGACATTCGTTCTCGCCCAGGGTCGAGCGCGCCCCCGGCCCCACTGAGACCGGCGCGAGACCCGCCTGTAACGGGTTGCTCGACGAACCGGGGGCCTCACGCCGCGCGGGCACCGGTCGCATCGCTGGTAGTCCCAAGTCCGAGCCGCACTGCCTCGCGCACCCTCGTCGCGGTGCGGAAGTAGCCGCGGCGGCATGTTGCTCCCTTTCCCGCGTACCTGCTTGTGACGAGTCGTCGACAACGTCGACCTTTGCACCCCGCATCTGGGGGGGAGGACGGCAAGAGTCGATCGGACCTCGCCCAACGGCGATCTGAGTGGAGGAACGATGTCACTGGGATGGAACGCTCCGGCCGGAGCCCTACTCGAACGCACGCCCCCGACGTGGGCCGGACTGTGGTCGCTTCTCTACACGACGGGCCACTGCGCGTTACGCCTCAGCCTCGTCGGATCCACCAGGGTTCGGGGCCGTACGCCGAAGAATAGGGTCCCGGATAGGGTCCCGAGCACCCTTACAAGAAGATCAGCGGCCACCCAGATTCTCTCTGAGAGGCCGCTGACCTGGACTTTCACTGTCGGGCTGACAGGATTTGAACCTGCGACCCCTTGACCCCCAGTCAAGTGCGCTACCAAGCTGCGCTACAGCCCGATGGCCCCCGCAGGAGCCTCGGAAACTCTACCTCACGGCCGGGGGCGTCTCTGCACCCGACGGCACGTCAGGTGCGGAGGGTCGTGCACGAGGTCGGTCTGGTCCGCTGCCGCACCGAGGCGGCGCCGGTCACCGCTTGCGCTTCTCCCGGACCCGCACGGAGATCGAGATGGGCGTGCCCTCGAAGCCGAACGTCTCGCGCAGGCGGCGCTCGATGTACCGGCGGTAGCCAGGGTCGAGGAATCCCGTCGCGAAGATCACGAAGCGCGGGGGGCGCGTGGACGCCTGCGTGGCGAACAGGATGCGGGGCTGCTTGCCGCCGCGCAGCGGGTGCGGGTGGGACGCGACGAGCTCGCCCAGGAACGCGTTGAGACGCCCGGTCGAGATGCGGGTGTCCCACGAGGCGAGCGACTTCTCCAGCGCCGGGACGAGGCGGTCGGTGTGCCAGCCCGTCATCGCCGAGATGTTCACGCGCGGCGCCCAGGTCACCTGGACCAGGTCCTGCTCGATCTCGCGCTCGAGGAACGGGCGGCGGTCCTCGTCCATGAGGTCCCACTTGTTGTAGGCGATGACGATGGCGCGGCCGGCCTCGATGACCTGAGAGATCACGCGCGTGTCCTGCTCGGTCATCTTGACGGACGCGTCGACCAGGACGACGGCCACCTCGGCCTTCTCGATCGCGGCCTGCGTCCGCAGCGAGGCGTAGAAGTCGGCGCCGGAGGTCTGGTGGACGCGGCGCCGGATCCCAGCGGTGTCGACGAACACCCAGGGCTTGCCCTTGAGCGCCACCAGCTCGTCGACCGGGTCGCGCGTCGTACCGGCGACCGAGTCGACGACGACGCGCTCGGAGCCGAGCACCTTGTTGAGCAGCGACGACTTGCCGACGTTCGGCCGACCGATCAGCGCGACGCGGCGCGGGCCGTCCGGCAGCGGCGTGCCGTGCGCGGACACCTCGGGCAGGACGTCGATGGCGGCGTCGAGCAGGTCGCCGGTGCCGCGGCCGTGCAGCGCCGAGACCGGGAACGGCTCCCCCAGGCCCAGCGACCACAGGTTCGCGGCGTCCGCCTCCCCCGCCGGGCCGTCGACCTTGTTGGCGCACAGGACGACCGGCTTGCCGGCACGGCGCAGCAGGCGCACGACCTGGGTGTCGGTCTCGGTCACGCCGACCGTGGCGTCGACGACGAAGATCACGGCGTCGGCGAGCGAGATCGCGACCTCGGCCTGCTGGGCCACGCGGGCCTCGATGCCGGCGACGTCGACCTCCCAGCCGCCCGTGTCGACGAGCGTGAACCGCTTGCCGGACCAGTCGGCCGGGTAGCTCACGCGGTCGCGGGTGACGCCGGGCTTGTCCTCGACGACGGCCTCCCGGCGGCCGAGGATGCGGTTGACGAGGGTCGACTTGCCGACGTTCGGGCGGCCGACGACGGCCAGCACCGGGTGGACGACGACGCGTTCCTCGATGTCCTCGCCGTCCTCGCCGGCGTGCAGGAGGGCAAGGTCCTCGTCCTCGAGCTCGTACTCGGTCAGGCCGGCGCGCAGAGCCTGCTCGCGTTGGGCGTCGCCGGACTCGTCGGGCAGCACCAGGGCAGGATCAGTCTCGGTCATACACCCATTGTCCCAGGTGCTGGGACCGCAGCACGACCCGGCCTCACGGAGTCCAGATCGCGAGCTCGACATCCCGCGCCCGCTCGGTGAAGACGAGGTCCCCGAGCAGGTCCCGCAGGTCCGCCTCGAACTGGTCGAGACGGTCGCCGAAGAGGTGCGGCGCCGAGCTCGACAGCGAGAACGTCGCCGCGACCACGTCGTCCGCCGTGCGCTCGACGAGCTCCCCGCGGACGACCGAGACCCGTCGCGGCCCGGCGTAGCCCGCGTCGCGCATGACGTCCTCCTCGCCGCCGACCGTCCCGTGCGGGAGGAATCCCCGACCCGCTCGACGCACCGGACCCAGGTAGCGGGCGACCAGAGCGTCCACGTCGGCCCACGGCGGCGGCGGCGCGTCGTCGTCCGCGACGCCGCGGTCCGTCGACGCCGACACGTGGACCCAGGCGCCACCGGGCTCGAGCAGGGAGCGGACCCGGCTGGCGACGAGCGGCCGATCCATCCAGTGGAACGACTGCGCGAACGTCACCACGCGGAACGTGCCGAGCTCCGCCGAGACGGCCTCCGCCCGCAGGTGCTGCCACGTGACGTTCGAGATGCCGTCGCGCTCCGCGGCGTCCTGCCCGTCGCGGAGCATGTCGGCGTCCGCGTCGACGCCGACGGCCGAGCCGAACAGCGGGGCCAGCAGCAGCAGGAGGGAACCGGGTCCCGACCCGACGTCGAGCAGGCGGCCCGTCCCGTCGAGGTGCAGCTCGTCGCGCAGCACGTCGGCGATCGCCGACGGGTAGGGCATGCGTCCCGCCGCGTAGTAGCGGGCGCTCCCGGCGTACAGGGAGTCGTCTGCGGTCACCGACCGCACGCTACTCGGGCGGGGTGCTCCGCTCGCGTTGCGGGTCGTCGGTGGGCAGCGGGATGCCGGAGCGTGCCGACGCCGCGTCGACCAGCTGCGCGAGCGCGACCCTGATCGCCTCGTTGGCCTCCTCGACGGCCACCTTCCCCGACGTGCCGGGCGCCCGCTCGATGGGCAGCGGCTGACCGAACTCGATCGCGATCCGGCGACGGGGCCACGGCACCTTGTTCACGGACTCCCCGGTGCGCCGCGTGCCCAGCACCGCGACGGGAACCACGGGCGCACGCCCGTTGATCGCCAGCCACGCGATCCCCGCACGGGCGTTGGTCGCCGCGCCTCGACCGCGGTTGCCCTCCGGGAACACGCCCACGACGCCGCCGTCCTTCAGCACCCCGAGCGCCGCGGTCAACGCGGTCCGGCCGCCGTCGTCGCGGTCCACGGAGATCTGGCCGGAGATCCGCAGCAGCCAGCCGACGGGCCCCCAGAACATCTCCTCCTTGACCAGGATGCGCGAGCGCCGCGTCGTGGCGCCGTGCAGCAGCGGACCGTCGAGGATGCCCGTGTGGTTGGCGGCGAGCAGGACCGGCCCCGTGGAGGGCACGTTCGACGCCCCTGTGACCTTCGTGTTCCAGACGACGTGCGCCAGGAACCGGCCGATCCAGCGCGACCATCGCGGCTCGCGCGCCGTCGGGTCGCTCACTGCCGCGGCCCGACCTCGGTCTCGACGACCTCCAGCACCGCCTCGACCGTCTCGTCGAAGTCCAGGTGCGACGAGTCGATGGTCACCACTCCGTCGGCGGCGACCTGGAACTGCACCACCGTCGAGTCGTCGGCGTCGCGCCGCAGCACCTGGTCCCTCGTCGCCTCGACCGCGGCGGCGTCGTCGGTCCCGTGGACGTCCTTCGCCCGGCGCCTCAACCGCGCGGCCTCGCTCGCGGTGAGCAGCACCCGGACGTCGGCGTCCGGCGCGATCACCGTGGTGATGTCCCGTCCCTCGGCGACGATCCCGCGGCCCTGCGAGAAGGATCTTGGCTCCTGCGACGCGGCGATGATCTCGCGCTGCAGCCGGCCGAGCTCGGCGCGCACCTCGAGGTTCGTCGCGATGGCGCTCACGACGGCCGTGATCTCGGTCGACCGGATCGCCTCGTGCACGTCGACGCCGCCCACGTGCACCGTGGGATCGGCCGGGTCCACGCCCATGACCAGCGGGAACCCGGCGACGGCGGCGGCCACGGCGGCGGTGTCGTCCAGGCGCACACCCTGCGACACGCACCACCAGGTGGCCGCGCGGTACATCGCGCCGGTGTCGAGGTAGGCGAGGTGCAGCCTGGCGGCCACGGCCTTGGACACGCTCGACTTGCCGGAGCCCGAGGGCCCGTCGATCGCCACGACGAGGGTCGTGCTCAACTCACCAGTCTCCAACCGCGGGCGTTCAGCTCCGCCTCCAGGTGCTCGACGCTGCCCGGCAGCACCGAGATCTCCGCCATGCCGACCGGGCGCCCGGCCGCGTGCTCGAGGTGCAGGTCCTCGAGGTTGACCCCTGCCTCCCCCACGTCCGTGAGGAGCCGTGCGAGCTCGCCGGGCGTGTCCGGCACGAGCACCGTCACCACGGCGTAGACCCGCTGCGCCCCGCCGTGCTTGCCGGGGATCCGCGCCACGCCGGCGTTCCCCTCGCTGATGGCATGGGCGATCGCCGCCAGCGCGCCGAGCTCGACCGTCTCCGGACCGTCGGCCTTCGACGCGTGTGCGAGGGCGTCGATCACGGCGTCGAGGTCGGTCCGCAGCCCGACGAGAACCTCGTGCACGGCGGCCGCGTTCGCCGCCAGGATCGACGTCCAGAGCGCGGGGTCCGACGCCGCAAGACGCGTGACGTCCCGCAGGCCCTGACCCGCCAGTCCGAGCGCCTCGTCGTCGGCGCCGCGGAGCCGGGCGGCGACGAGGCTCGCGGCCACCTGCGGCACGTGCGAGACGGCTGCGACGGCGGCGTCGTGCGCGTCGGCGTCCATCGCGACCGGCACGGCACCCAGGTCGACCGCGAGCGAGCGCACGGCGAGGACGGCGTCGGGTCGAGAGGAGCCCGAGTCGGCGATGACCCACGGGCGCCCGAGGAACAGGTCGGGCACGGCCGCGCTCGGACCGGACCGCTCCCGGCCGGCCATCGGGTGCGAGCCGACGTACCGCGTCAGGTCCGCACCGGCGGCACGGAGCTCGGCGAGCACGTAGCCCTTCACGCTTGCGACGTCGGTGACGATCGCGTCCGGGTATGCCTCGAGCTCGGCGCGCACCACGTCGGCGGTCACGTCGGGCGGGGCCGCGACGACCACGATCGCCGGCGGTGCGTCGTCCGCCGACGCCGGGCGACCGGCACCCACGTCGCGCGCGAGGGCCAGCGCGGTGCGGGACGGGTCGTGCAGGACGACGTCGACGCCCTGCGTGGTCAGGGCGAGCCCGACCGACGTGCCGAGCAGTCCGGTGCCCACGATGCGCACCGGTCCACGGGTCACCAGCGTCACATGCCCACCCGCACCATCAGGGACCCCACCTCGGTCTTGGACAGCACACGCGTCCGGCCGGTCTTCAGGTCGCCGAGGCGGATCGGCCCGATCTGCGTGCGGACCAGCCCGGTGACCGGGTAGCCGGCCTCCTCGAAGATCCGCCGGACGATCCGGTTGCGACCCTCGTGCAGCTCGACCTCGACCAGGCTGGCCTGCGGCGTCGTCTGCACGATCTGGAACTTGTCCAGCTTGGCCAGCCCGTCCTCGAGCTCGATGCCCTTGAGCAGGCGGCCACCGAGGGAGTTGGTCACCCGTCCCTCGAGCTGCACGAGGTAGACCTTGGGCACCGCGTGCGCCGGGTGCGCCAGGCGGTTGGCCAGCTCGCCGTCGTTGGTCAGCAGGATCAGGCCCTCGGTCTCGGCGTCGAGCCGGCCGACGTGGAACAGCCGCTCCGTGCGGTCGGCGACGAACTGTCCGATCGAGGGTCGGCCCTCGGGGTCGTGCATCGTCGAGACGACGCCCTTGGGCTTGTTCAGCGCGATCGTGACGATCGAGGTGTCGAGCTGCACGCGCAGACCGTCGACGTGGATCACGGCGGTCAGCGGGTCGACGCGGACGCCGAGCTCGCGGACCACGTTGTTGTCGACCGTCACGCGACCGGCCGAGATCAGGTCCTCGCACGCGCGACGCGAGCCGAGGCCGGCGGCGGCGAGCACCTTCTGGAGGCGGACGCCGTCGGGGTCGTGCACGTCGATGGTCACCTCGGGCTCGCGGCTGCGCGGCGGCCGGGTGGGCGTCCGCGACCGGCTGGCGCCGCCCGTGGGGGCGCCGCTGCGTGGGTAGCCGGACTTCGCGCGGGTCGCGCCGCTGCGCGAGCTCGACCCGCCGCTGCGCGCGCCGGACCCGCCGCTGCCGCCCGACGAACCGCTCGAGGAGCCGCGTGACGAACCACCCGTGCCCGCGGCACCCCGCGAGGCGCCGCCGCCGGCGGACCCGCGCTGCGACGACCCGCCGCCGCTCGATCCGCCGCGGTAGCCGTCCCCGCTGCGGTAGCCGTCGCCTCCGCCCGTGTTGCCGCGGTAGCCCTCGCCGCCACCGGACCCGCGGTAGCCACCGGAGCTGCTGCGCGACGAGCTGCCTGAGCTGCCGCTCCGCGAGGAGCTGCCGCCGTGCGAGCCGCCCGAGCTACCCGAGCCGCTGCCGCCACGCGACGAGCCGCCGCTGCGACCCTGGCCAGAGCCCGAGCCCCCGGACCGTCCGCCGGTCGAGCCGGAACCCCCGGAACGAGGTGTCTGCGAGCTCATCTGCTGTCTCCGATCGCCTGGTCGACGCCCTCGAAGGCGTCGATGTCCGGCAGGTAGGGCGCGAGCGGAGGCATCTCGTCCAGGCTGGACAGCCCCATCCGCTCCAAGAAGTATCCCGTGGTCGAGTACAGGACCGCACCGCTGGACGGATCCGTGCCCACCTCGGCCACCAGACCGCGGGCGGTGAGGGTCCGCACGACGCCGTCGACGTTCACGCCACGCACCGCCGAGACCTGACCACGCGTCACGGGCTGCCGGTAGGCGATCACCGCGAGCGTCTCGAGCGCCGCCTGCGTCAGCCGTGCGGTCTGCCCGTCCAGCACGAACCGTCCGACCACGTCGGCGTACACCGGAGCCGAGTAGATCCGCCAACCGTCGCCGGCCCGGCGCACCTCGAACCCGCGCGGACGCCCGCCGTGCTCCCCGCGGTACTCGGCGGCCAGCAGACCCAGCAGCTCCTCGACGCGGTCGGTGGGCAGGGCCAGGACCGTGGCCAGCCGGATCGCCGGGATGGGCTCGTCGGCGACCATCAGGACGGCCTCGAGCGCCGACAGCGCGCCGCCGGGCAGGTCGTCGACGTCGAAGGCGAGCTCGTCGGCCGCGGCCTGCGAGTCGATCGGGTCGGGCTCGATCGGCTCCAGGTCCGTGGCAGCAGCGTCCTCGGTCATGCGTCCTCCTCGGGTGCGGCCTCGGGCACCGTCTCGATGGTGGTGTCCAGCTGGTCGAAGTCGTCCGACACCTCGATGTCCCCCTCGGCCGCGCCGGTCCAGCGCACGGTCAGCTCGCCGAGCGGCGTGACCTGGTCGAAGCCGACCGCGCCCTCCCGGAACAGCTCGAGCAGGGCCAGGAACCGGGCGACGACCACGATCGTCGCGTCCGCGTCCGCCGTGAGCGCGCGGAACGACATCGCGCCGCCGTGCCGCAGCCGGTCGACCAGCACGGCGGCCTGCTCGCGGACGCTCACGGCCGGTGCGTGCAGGTGGCTGATGTCGACCCCAGGCGCCGCCGCCCGCGGCTGCTCGGCCCGGGCCGCCAGCGCAGCGAGCTCCTCGGGACCGATCTGCCAGACCAGCTCCGGCAGCAGCGCGGCGAGGTGCGGCTCGAGCGTCACGAGGCGCGGGAAGCGGCGGCCCTCGGTGGCGAACCGCTCGGCCAGGTCGGCGGCGACGAGCTTGTACGCGCGGTACTGCAGGAGCCGGGCGAACAGCAGGTCGCGGGCCTCGAGCAGCTCGATGTCCTCCTGGTCCTCGACGTCCGCCGACGGCAGCAGACGCGCGGCCTTGAGGTCCAGGAGCGTCGCCGCGATGACCAGGAACTCGCTGGCCTGCCCGAGGTCCCACTCCTTCTCGGCGGCCTTGAGGAACCCGATGAACTCGTCGGTGACCTGCGCGAGCGCGACCTCGGTGATGTCGAGCTTGTGCTTCGCGATCAGCCCGAGGAGCAGGTCGAACGGCCCGCTGAAGTTCGTCAGGTGAACTTCGAAGGCCTGCGTACCGACCGGAGCCGGGGTCGCCTCCGAGAGCGGGGCCGCGCGCTCGTCAGGCGGCGTCGCCACGGGCGACGAGCTCACGTGCCAGCTGCCGGTAGGCCGCCGCACCGGAGTGCGTCGGTGCGTACGTGGTGATGGGCTCGGCGGCCACCGTCGCGTCGGGGAACTTCACCGTGCGGCTGATGACCGTGTGCAGCAGCGCGTCCCCGAACGCCTCGTGGACGCGCGCGACGACCTCACGGGCGTGCAGCGTGCGGGGGTCGTACATGGTCGCGACGATGCCGTCCAGCTCGAGGCGGGGGTTCAGGCGGTCGCGGACCTTGTCGATCGTCTCGACCAGCAGCGCGACCCCGCGCAGCGCGAAGAACTCGCACTCGAGCGGGATCAGCACGCCGTGCGCGGCCGTCAGCGCGTTGACGGCGAGCAGGCCGAGCGAGGGCTGGCAGTCGATGAACACCACGTCGTAGTCGTCGAGGACCGGGCGCAGCGCGCGGGCCAGCACGCTCTCACGGGCGACCTCTCCCACCAGCTGCACCTCGGCCGCGGACAGGTCGATGTTCGCCGGCAGGAGGTCCAGGTTCGGCGTCGCCGTGTGGTGGATCAGGTCGTGGATGTCCGCGTCCCGCTCCATGAGCAGGTTGTAGACGGTCCGGTCCAGCTCGTGCGGGCTGATGCCCAGCCCGACGGACGCGGCACCCTGCGGGTCGAAGTCCACGATCAGCACCTTGCGGCCGTACTCGGCCAGCGCGGCCCCCAGGTTGATCGTGGTGGTCGTCTTGCCGACGCCACCCTTCTGGTTGCACAGGGCGATCACGCGGGCGGGACCGTGCGAGGCGAGCGGCGCCGGGTCGGGGAACTCAGGCATCGGCCGCCCGACGGCGTCGAGCTGCGGGTCGGTCGTCTGCTGGCTCACCACGCCGCACAACCTACCGGAGCGGACGGCCTCGCCGCCGCGCGACAGACCGGTCGTACCGCAATGCTCATCGCGCGCGCGGGTGGGACGCGGCGTAGACCTCGCGCAGCGTGTCCGGCGTCACCAGCGTGTAGATCTGGGTGGTCGTCACGGACGCGTGCCCGAGCAGCTCTTGGACCACCCGGACGTCCGCGCCACCGGCGAGCAGGTGCGTCGCGAACGAGTGCCGCAGAGTGTGCGGCGACACGTGGTCGGCGCCCGGCAGGCCCGCCCTCTCGGCGGCCGACCGCAGCACCGCCCAGGCGCTCTGCCGGCTCAGCCGCGCGCCCCGCGTGTTGAGGAACAGCCCCGGTGAGCCGCCCCTCGACCCCGTCGCCATGGTGGGCCGACCGCGCACCAGGTAGGCGTCCAGCGCGGCCAGCGCGAACGAGCCCACCGGCACCACGCGTTCCTTGCGGCCCTTGCCGAAGAGTCGGACGGACGCGAAGCCGGGGGTGCGGTCGACGTCGTCGACGTCCAGGCCGACTGCCTCGGAGATGCGGGCGCCGGTGCCGTAGACGAGCTCGAGCAGCGCACGGTCGCGCAGCGGGACGGGCCCGTCGCCGAGCCCGGCGGCGTCCAGGAGCCGCTCGACGTCGTCGACCGAGATCGCCTTGGGGAGCCGCTTGGGCTGGGCGGGCGGCCGGACGGCGCTGGCGGCGTCGGTGCCGGTCACGCCGTCGAGCAGCAGGAACCGGTGCCAGCCGCGCACCGCCACGACGGACCGCGCGGCCGACGACGCCGAGAGCGCGGTCCGTCCGTCGGCACCCGTCCGGACCGCCAGCAGGTAGTCCTCGACGTCCCGCTCACGGATCTGCCCCGGGTCGTGGCAGTCGCGGGCGGCAAGGAACGCGACGTACCGCGAGAGGTCCCGGCGGTAGGCCAGCAGCGTGTTGGTGGACAGCCCGCGCTCGACGGTGAGGTGCGCGAGGTAGGTCTCGAGCGAGATCTCGATCGTCGTCACGGGATCAGAACGGCAGGAAGACGTCCACCGCGAGGGCGATCGACAGCAGCGTGAGGTAGGTGATCGACGCGTGGAACACGCTCATCGCCTTGAGCTTGCCCCGGGTGGGGTCCTCGGCGCGGCGCAGCAGGCTGATGTTGGTCCACAGGAACCAGATGCCGAGCCCCGTCGCGATCACGCCGTACACCCACGTCATGCCCTGCACCGGCCAGATCAGCAGCGAGCACGCGATCATCGCGAGCGTGTAGCCGATCATCTCCCGAGCGACCTTGGTGTCCTTGGCCACGACGGGCAGCATCGGGACGCCGGCGGCGGCGTAGTCCTTCTTGAACTTCATCGACAGGGGCCAGTAGTGCGGCGGCGTCCAGAAGAAGATCACGCCGAACAGCAGCACGGCCGTCCAGGACAGGCCCCCGGTGACCGCGGACCAGCCGATGAGCACGGGCATGCAGCCGGCCGCGCCGCCCCAGACGATGTTCTGCGGCGTGCGGCGCTTGAGGATCATGGTGTAGCCGACGACGTAGATGAGGATCGCGGCCGCGGTGAGCCAGGCGGACGCCGGGTTGACGACGAGCCACAGCCACGCGAGCGAGAACGCACCGAGCACGAGCCCGAAGACCAGCGCCGCACGCGGCGTCAGCTCGCCGGTCACCAGCGGACGCCGCTTGGTGCGGTTCATGATCTTGTCGATGTCGCGGTCGAGGTAGCAGTTCAGCACGTTGGCCGAACCGGCCGCCGCGGCGCCGCCGACGAGCGTCGCGAGGACGAGCCAGAGCCCGGGCCACCCGCCGGCCGCCAGGATCATCGTCGGGACGGTGGTGACCAGGAGGAGCTCGATCACGCGCGGCTTGGTCAGCGCGACGTACGGGCCGACCGTCCGCGCGATCCGGCCCTTGCGCGGGGCTCCCCCGGCGGCCGGCGAGCCGTGCAGCGGGCCGACAGCGACCTGGTCGTCCGACGCTCCGGCGTCTTCGACTGACAGAGGGCTGCTGAGGCGCACGCGCTGCGGTTTCCGTTCGTGTCCGGCGGGGTTATGTCGCGCAGCCATGCTACGGCCTGCACCTGACCCGAGGGCGACCACAACCGCCCCGAACGCGGCGCGAGTCGTGTGACATCGGTCGCGGGAGTGAACACGTGACCACCGGCACATGAACGGTCCTGGTCACGCCCGGCGAGGGTACCCACGTGCGCTATAGGGTCGATGTGCACGGTTTGACGACCGCCGCGAAGGTGCGACGCCGACCCTGCCCGGCAGCCCGCTGTGGCTGCTCGATCTCGTCTGACACGTCACCCCGGCCACGGGCCAGGGTGGGAATGAGGTGCGGTGAACGCGAAGGCTCCCCTGGCGAAGACGGTCGGTTGGACCGATCTTGACGTGAAGGCGGTGGACACGGTGCGTGTCCTGGCCGCGGACGCGGTCGAGAAGGTTGGCAACGGCCACCCGGGAACGGCGATCAGCCTGGCCCCCGCCGCCTACCTGCTCTACCAGAACGTGCTCCGGCACGACCCGGCGGACCCGCACTGGCTGGGCCGCGACCGCTTCGTCCTGTCGGCGGGCCACTCGAGCCTGACGCAGTACATCCAGCTGTACCTCGCGGGGTTCGGCCTGGAGCTGTCCGACCTCGAGGCGCTGCGCACGTGGGGCTCCAAGACGCCCGGCCACCCCGAGTACAAGCACACGACCGGCGTCGAGATCACCACGGGCCCGCTGGGCCAGGGGCTCGCCTCCTCAGTCGGCTTCGCCATGGCGGCCCGACGCGAGCGCGGTCTGCTCGACCCCGACGCCGCGCCGGGCACCAGCCCGTTCGACCACTTCGTCTACGTCATCGCGTCCGACGGCGACCTGCAGGAGGGTGTCACCAGCGAGGCGTCGTCCATCGCGGGCACCCAGGAGCTGGGCAACCTCATCGTGCTGTGGGACGACAACCACATCTCGATCGAGGGCGACACCGAGATCGCCTTCACCGAGGACGTCGTGGCGCGCTACGCCGCCTACGGCTGGCACACGCAGTTCGTCGACTGGACCGGCAGCCCGGACGGCTACCGGGAGGACGTCGACGCGCTCTACGCCGCGATCGAGGCCGCCAAGGCCGTCACCGACCGCCCGTCCTTCATCGGGCTGCGCACGCTCATCGCGTGGCCGACCCCCGGCAAGACCAACGAGCACTCCGCGCACGGCTCCAAGCTGGGTGGCGACGCCGTCCGCGGACTCAAGGAGGTCCTCGGGTTCGACCCCGAGAAGGCCTTCGACGTGGACCCCGACGTCCTCGCCCACACCCGCGGCCTGAGCGCGCGCACCGCGCCCGCCAAGGCGGCCTGGCAGGAGTCCTTCGACGCCTGGCGTGCGGCGAACCCGGACAACGCGACCCTGCTCGACCGGCTCGTCGCCGGCGACCTGCCCGACGACTGGGCCGACGCCCTGCCCGTGTTCCCCGCGGGCAAGTCCGTCGCCACCCGCGCGGCCTCCGGCGAGGTCCTCTCGGCGCTCGCGTCGGTGCTGCCCGAGCTGTGGGGCGGGTCCGCCGACCTCGCCGGCTCGAACAACACGACGATGAAGGGTGAGCCGTCCTTCCTCCCGGCCAAGCGGTCCACCAGCGAGTTCGCCGGCGACGAGTTCGGTCGCACTCTGCACTTCGGCATCCGCGAGCACGCCATGGGCTCGATCCTGTCGGGCATCCGGCTGCACGGGCTCACCCGGCCGTACGGCGGCACGTTCTTCACGTTCAGCGACTACATGCGCGGCGCCGTCCGCCTGGCGTCGCTCATGGGCGTGCCGGCCGTGTACGTCTGGACGCACGACTCCATCGGCCTCGGCGAGGACGGCCCGACGCACCAGCCGATCGAGCACCTTGCCGCCGTCCGCGCGATCCCGGGCCTCACGGTCGTCCGGCCCGCCGACGCCAACGAGACCGCGGCCGCCTGGAAGGCGACCCTCGAGCACACCAGCGGCCCGATCGCGCTGATCCTCACGCGGCAGAACGTCCCGACGTTCCCCCGCGACGAGGACGGCTTCGCCTCGGCCGACGGCGTCGCGAAGGGCGCCTACACGCTGCTCGACGCGAGCACCGGCACCCCCGACGTCATCCTCATCGGCACGGGGTCCGAGGTCCAGCTTGCCGTCGAGGCGCGCACCACCCTCGAGGCCGCCGGCGTGGCCACCCGCGTGGTGTCGGCGCCGTCGCTCGAGTGGTTCGCGGAGCAGGACCAGGCGTACCGCGAGTCGGTGCTCCCGTCCTCGGTCCGCGCTCGGGTGTCCGTCGAGGCCGGCATCGCGCTCTCCTGGCACAAGCTGGTCGGCGACGCCGGCCGGTCCGTGTCCATCGAGCACTACGGCGCTTCGGCCGCCGCGGAGAAGCTGTTCGAGGAGTTCGGCTTCACCGCCGAGCACGTCGTGGCTGCCGCGCACGAGTCGATCGCGGCGGCCGGCAGCGGCCCCGCGAACACGCCCGGTCTACCGCTCGCGAGCGGCACGGGCGACCAGCAGGTCTGAGTCTGAACGGACGCGCCGGCCCCGGACCCCGGGGCCGGCGCGCGGACGAAGGGGATCGACGATGGCACACAGCAGCACCCCTCTGACACGCCTGGCGGACGCGGGAGTCGCGATCTGGCTGGACGACCTCTCGCGCGAGCGACTGCGCACGGGGAACCTCGCCGAGCTCGTCGCGGACAGCGGCGTGGTCGGTGTGACCACCAACCCGTCGATCTTCGCCGCAGCCCTCTCCAAGGGCGACGCGTACGACGCGCAGCTGCGCGAGCTCGCCGGCGCCGGCGTGACCGACGTGGACGACGCCGTTTTCACCATCACGACCGACGACGTGCGCCAGGCCGCCGACGTGCTGCGACCGGTCTACGACCGGACCGACGGCGTCGACGGACGCGTCTCCATCGAGGTGGACCCGCGGCTGGCCAAGGACACCGACGCCACCATCGCCTCGGCCAAGGCCCTGTGGGCGACCGTCGACCGGCCCAACGTCTTCATCAAGATCCCCGCCACCCTCGAGGGGCTGCCGGCGATCACGGCGGTGCTGGCCGAGGGCATCAGCGTCAATGTCACGCTGATCTTCTCGCTCGACCGCTACCGCGCCGTTCTCGACGCCTTCGAGACCGGCCTCGAGAAGGCGGCCGCCGCCGGTCACGACCTCGCGCCGATCGCCTCGGTGGCCTCGTTCTTCGTCTCCCGCGTCGACACCGAGATCGACCCGCGGCTCGACAAGATCGGTACCCCGCAGGCCGCGGCCCTGCGCGGGACCGCGGCCATCGCCAACGCTCGCCTCGCCTACGGGGTGTACGAGGAGGTCGTCGCGGCGGACCGCTGGAAGGCCCTCGCCGCCGGCGGCGCGCACCCGCAGCGCCCCCTGTGGGCGTCCACCGGCGTCAAGGACAAGGCGTACCCGGACACGCTGTACGTCGACGAGCTGGTCGTCGCGGGCGTCGTGAACACCATGCCCGAGGCCACGCTGGACGCCGTCAAGGACCACGGCGGCGACGGCAGCGACACCGTCTCCGGCACGCAGGACGCGGCGCAGTCGGTCATCGACCGACTCGGCGCCATCGGCATCGACATCGACCAGGTCACCCAGCAGCTGGAGGACGAGGGCGTCGAGAAGTTCACGACGGCCTGGGGGCAGCTGCTCTCGACGGTCTCCGACGGCCTCGCAGCCGCCACGAAGCAGAACGAGTCGGGAGACGCCAGGTGAGCCCTAGCAAGGTCAGCGCAGGGAACAACCCGCTGCGCGATGCGCGAGACCGTCGGCTCCCGCGGATCGCCGGCCCCTGCGGCCTCGTGATCTTCGGCGTGACGGGCGACCTCGCGCGCAAGAAGCTCATGCCGGCCGTGTACGACCTGACCAACCGCGGTCTGCTGCCTCCGGGGTTCGCGCTCACGGGCTTCGCGCGCCGCGACTGGGCCACCCAGGACTTCGCCGAGATCGTGCACGACTCGGTCCGCGAGCACGCGCGCACGCCGTTCCGCGAGGCGACGTGGCGACAGATGTCCGAGGGCATCCGGTTCGTGCAGGGCACGTTCGACGACGACGACGCGTTCGACCGGCTCCGGGACACGGTCGAAGAGCTCGACATCAACCGCGGCACGGGCGGCAACCACGCGTTCTACCTGTCGGTGCCGCCGAGCTCGTTCCCGGTGGTCTGCAAGCAGCTCGCCCGATCGGGGTTGTCGCAGCCGGCCGAGGGCACCTGGCGTCGTGTGGTGATCGAGAAGCCGTTCGGGCACGACCTCAAGAGCGCGCGCGAGCTGAACGACATCGTCTCGGACGTCTTCAACCCCGACGACATCTTCCGGATCGACCACTACCTGGGCAAGGAGACGGTGCAGAACCTGCTGGCGCTGCGCTTCGCCAACCAGCTCTTCGAGCCCATCTGGAACGCCAACTACGTCGACCACGTCCAGATCACGATGGCCGAGGACATCGGCATCGGCGGCCGCGCGTCGTACTACGACGGCATCGGCGCCGCCCGCGACGTCATCCAGAACCACCTGATGCAGCTGCTCGCGCTCACCGCGATGGAGGAGCCGGCGTCGTTCGAGGCGGACGGCCTGCGCGCCGAGAAGATCAAGGTGCTCTCGGCGGTCAAGGTTCCCCGGGACATCGGCAAGCACACCTCGCGCGGGCAGTACGCCGCCGGCTGGCAGGGTGGCGAGAAGGTCATCGGCTACCTCGAGGAGGAGGGCTTCGACAAGGAGTCCACCACCGAGACGTTCGCCGCGATCCGCGTCGACATCGACAACCGCCGCTGGGCCGGGGTGCCGTTCTACCTGCGCACGGGCAAGCGACTGGGCCGACGCGTCACGGAGATCGCCGTGGTGTTCAAGAAGGCACCGCACCTGCCCTTCGAGTCCACGGCCACCGAGGAGCTGGGCAAGAACGCCCTGGTCATCCGCGTGCAGCCCGACGAGGGCGTCACGCTGCGGTTCGGGGCCAAGGTGCCGGGCACGGCCATGGAGGTCCGCGACGTCACCATGGACTTCGGCTACGGGCACGCGTTCACCGAGTCCTCCCCCGAGGCCTACGAGCGCCTGATCCTCGACGTCCTGCTCGGCGACCCGCCACTCTTCCCGCGGCACGAGGAGGTCGAGCTGTCCTGGAAGGTGCTCGACCCCATCACCGCGTACTGGGCCGCGCACGGCAAGCCCGACCAGTACCGATCGGGCACCTGGGGTCCCGAGTCGGCCGACAAGATGATGGCGCGCGACGGACGAGTCTGGAGACGGCCATGATCATCGAGATGCCCAACACCACGACCCGCGACGTGAACAAGCGGCTGCTCACGGAGCGCGACGAGGGCGGGGCGATCGCCCTGGGCCGCGTGCTGACGCTCGTCATCAACGTGGGCGACCACGACCCGGAAGAGGCGATCGAGGCTGCCAACGACGCCAGCCGCGAGCACCCGTGCCGCGTCATCGTCCTGGCGAACGACGTGGCCGACAAGGAGTCGAACCTCGACGTGCAGATCCGCCTCGGCGGCGACGCGGGTGCGAGCGAGGTGCTCGTCCTGCGGCCGTCCGGTCAGCTGGAGCGGCACCTCGACACGCTCCTGATCCCGCTGCTGCTGCCCGACGCGCCGATCGTGGCTTGGTGGCCGTACGACATCCCCGACAACGTCGCCGAGGACCCGATCGGCCGCATGGCGGCGCGGCGCATCACCGACTCGACGCAGGTGCTGCACCCGCTGGCCGCGCTGCGTCAGCTGGCCGCCACGCACGCCGACGGCAACACCGACCTCGCCTGGACCCGCGCCACCCTGTGGCGCGGGCTGATCGCGGCGACGCTCGACCAGCCGCCGTACGAGCCGGTGCACAAGGCCGTCGTCGTCGGCCAGGCCAACCACCCGTCGGTCGACCTCATCGCCGCCTGGCTGGCGCAGTCCTTGCGCTGCCCGGTCGAGATCGAGCGCGTCACGGAGGCCCTGGCGATCACGCAGGTCAGGCTCGAGCGGTCGTCCGGCCCCATCGTGCTCGACCGTCCCGACGGCAAGACCGCCGCGCTGCACCAGCCCGACCAGCCCGACCACCGCATCGCCCTGCCCATCCGCCAGCTCCCCGAGTGCCTGGCCGAGGAGCTGCGGCGCCTCGACGCCGACGACGTGTACGGCGAGGTGCTGCAGAAGGGTCTTGCGAGGCTCGACGCGTGAGCGGCGTGCGGTCCACCGAGCACGGCCCGCGTGACGTCGTCGTCTACCCCTCGGCCGAGATCCTCGCCGAGGCGGTGGCCGCGCGCCTGCTGACCCGGCTGGTCGACCTGCAGTCGCACCGGTCGCCGCTGCACGTGGTCCTCACGGGCGGCACGGTCGGTATCGCCTCCCTGCGGGCCGTCGCGAGCAGCCCGGTACGCGACGCGGTCGACTGGTCCGGGGTGCACCTGTGGTGGGGCGACGAGCGGTTCCTGCCGGGCGGCCACGCCGACCGCAACGAGACCCAGGCCCGCGAGGCGCTGATCGACGCGCTGGGGGACGCGCTCCCGGCGTCGAACGTGCACCCGATGCCCGCGCTGAGCGAGGCGGTGCCGACTCCCGAGGTGTCCGCCGCGCTCTACGCGTCCGAGCTGGCGGCCGCCGGCTCCCCCGCGTTCGACGTCCTCCTGCTCGGCATGGGTCCCGACGGCCACGTCGCCTCCCTCTTCCCGGGTCACGCCGCCCTCGGAGCGCAGTACTCAAGCACCGTCGGCGTCCACGGCTCCCCCAAGCCGCCGCCGCTGCGGGTCTCGCTGACGTTCGACGCCATCCGCGCCGCGCGTGAGGTCTGGGTGGTGGCCGCGGGAGCAGAGAAGGCCGACGCGGTCGCCTCGGCACTCGGTGGGGCGTCGGTGACCGTGACGCCCGCCGCCGGAGCACTGGGCACGGAGCGGACGCTCTGGCTCGTCGACGCCGCTGCGACGGCCGCGCTCGCCACGGCGGACGCACCGCCGGCGGCCGCCACGACGGACCTCTGGACGGCCGTCGACGAGTACTTCGGCGTGCTCGTGCCCGAGGACGTCGCCCTCGTCGACACCCGCGCGAGCGCCGTCGCGGCGGGTCTGCCCGACATCGCGGTCGCGCCCAACCAGGGCAAGCTGCTCCACCTGATCGCGCAGGCGGCAGGCGCTCGCCGGATCCTCGAGGTCGGCACGCTCGGCGGGTACAGCACGGTCTGGCTCGCCCGGTCGCTGCCGGCGGGCGGGTCCCTGACCACCCTCGAGCTCTCCCCCGAGCACGCCGCCGTGGCCACGGACTCGCTGGTGCGGGCCGGTCTGGGGGATGTCGCCTCCGTGCTGGTCGGACCCGCCGCCGACACGCTCGACCGGATGGTCGCCGACGGCACCGAACCCTTCGACCTCGTCTTCATCGACGCCGACAAGGAGTCGATCCCGCGCTACCTCGAGCAGACGCTGCTGCTCACCCACCCCGGGTCGCTGGTGATCGTCGACAACGTCGTGCGCGGTGGAGGGGTCCTGGACCCCCAGCACCCCGACGCGCGCGTCCAGGGCATCCGGACGATGGTGGAGCTGCTCACGGACCACCCCCGGTACGACGCGACGGTCGTCCAGACGGTCGGTGCCAAGGGCTACGACGGATTCGCCCTGCTGCGGGTGCTCTGACTCCAGAGCCGTTCGTGTCGAATGCCCGGGGGCTCGGACGTCGTCGTACGACGAGACCCGGCACCAGACACCACGGAGCGCACCATGACGACCACGACCCCCGCCGACCCGAGCGCGCTGCCCGGCCGCCCGCCCGTCGTCGATCGAGCCACCTGGCAGACCGTCCGGGACGAGCTGCTGGTCCGCGAGAAGGCCCACACCCACGAGGGCGACGCGCTAGCCGCGGAACGCCGCCGGCTGCCCATGGTCGAGCTCGACGCGACCGTCGAGGTGGTCGGGGCTGACGGGCCCGTCCCGTTCCTCGACCTGTTCCAGGGACGGAGCGAGCTGGTCGTCTACAAGCACATGTGGCACGACGGCGCGCCGCACCAGGGGCAGTGCGAGGGCTGCACGGTCTCGGCGTGGCACCTCAAGGACGCCGTCTACCTCAACGCTCGCGGCGTGTCGTTCGCCATCGTCACCACCGGCACGTGGGACGAGGTCGCCCCCTACGTCGACTTCATGGGCTACACCCAGCCGTGGTACTCCGTGCGCGACCTCGCCGAGCCGGTCGGCGGCGACATGGGCCTCTTCAGCTGCTTCCTGCGCGACGGCGACCGCGTCTTCCTCACGTACGAGACCACGGACCGGGGCACCGAGCCCGCCAGTGGCTCGTTCGCCCTGCTCGACATGACGCCCTACGGCCGGGGTGAGCGGTGGCAGGAGACCCCGGAGGGCTGGCCCGAGGGCGACGGGCCCTGCTGGTACTGGCGCACCGACGTGGACGGGAACCCCACCTGGGGGCCTACCGGCCGTCCTGCGCCCCAGTGGACCCGACCCGGTGCGACGCCCGAGGAGACGCTCGGCCGTCACGGGCACCACCACTGAGTCCTCCGGGCAGACATGACGACGGGCCCGGCGCCATTGCCGGGCCCGTCGTCAGGTTCGGGTGCGGACTATCCCCCGCGCTTGGCGCGCAGCGCCGCCAACGCCTCGTCCAGGATCGCCGCGCCGTCCTCGTCGGAACGCCGCTCCTTCACGTACGCGAGGTGGGTCTTGTAGGGCTCGTTCTTGCTCGGCGACGGCGGGTTCGCCTGGTCCTGACCGGCCGGGAACCCGCACCGCGGGCAGTCCCACGTCAGAGGCGCCTCGAGGGCGGCCTCCTCAGCGAAGCTCGGCCGCGTCTCGTGACCGTTGGCGCACCAGTAGGACACCCAGATGCGGGGAGCGGTGTCGCCACGCTCCGCCTCGCCCATCGGGCCGGCTCCGACTCGCGACCCCCTGATAGCACTTCCGCTCGCCATGGCCGTCCGCCCTCAGGCCGTCTTCTCGAGCAGCCCGAGAAGGACGATGATGACCGTCCAGACCAGCGCGGTGCCGACCGTGATCCGGTTGAGGTTCCGCTCCGCGACACCCGAGCTGCCGGCGCTGCTGGTGATGCCGCCGCCGAACATGTCGGACAGGCCGCCGCCCTTGCCCTTGTGCAGCAGGACGAGCGGGATGAGCAGGAGGCTGGTGAGGATCAGCAGCACCTGGAGTGCGATACGCAAGGCGTCCACGTCGGTGTCGGTTCCTTACTGGGAGGGCACGTCACGGGCGAACTGACCGGCGACGCTGCGGTTGACCGCGGTACAGGGTAGGCGACGAGCGGCCGCAAAGCCACCATGCCACGACCGGGGCCCCGCCAGGACGAATCAGACGGCGGGACCCCGGACCGGCAGGGGTCAGAGACCGACCGCGTGGGACTGGTAGCGGGCGATCGCCGCGAACTCGTCCGGGTCCAGGCTCGCGCCGCCGACCAGGGCACCGTCCACGTCGGGCTTGGCCATGATCGACGCCACGTTCGACGACTTCACCGAGCCGCCGTAGAGCACGCGGACCGCGTCGGCCGTCTCGGTGTCGTACAGCTCGCCGATGCGGACGCGGATGGCCCCGCACAGCTCCTGCGCGTCCTCGGGGGTGGCGGTCTCGCCCGTGCCGATGGCCCAGACGGGCTCGTAGGCGACGACGATCGTCTTGACCTGCGCGGCGGTCAGACCGGCGAGGGCACCGTCCAGCTGCGCGAGGGTGTGCGGCACGTGCTCGCCGGCCTTGCGGACCTCGAGCGGCTCCCCCACGCACAGGATCGGGATGACGCCCGAGCTCAGCGCGTTGAGGACCTTCTTGTTGATGAGCTCGGCGGACTCGTCGTGGTACTGGCGGCGCTCCGAGTGCCCGACCGCCACGTAGGTGACGCCGAGCTTGGCCAGGAACGCCGGCGAGATCTCGCCGGTGTAGGCGCCGGACTGGTACGCCGAGCAGTCCTGCGCGCCGTAGACGAGCTCGAGCTTGTCCGCGTCGACCAGGGTCTGCACGCTGCGCAGGTCGGTGAACGGCGGGAGGACGGCGACCTCGACCTTGGAGAAGTCGTGCTTGCCGTCGCGCAGCGCCCACGCGAGCTTCTGCACGGTGTGGGTGGCCTGGTGGTGGTCCAGGTTCATCTTCCAGTTGCCCGCCATCAGCGGGGTACGAGTCGCCACGATCAGTCCTCCAGAACCGCGATGCCGGGGAGCGTCTTGCCCTCGAGGAACTCGAGGCTCGCGCCACCA